>NZ_JBITKM010000009.1:0-36648 GCF_044461025.1 Micromonospora sp. NPDC049900 | reverse complement strand
TCCGCTGATTCGCTCGCTCATGCCCGCACTCCTTCTCCTGACAGGACCGGGGTCGCCAGCCGGGCGACCAGGTCCGCTTCCACGTTCCCGCCGGTCAGCACCACGCCGACCGTGCGCTGTCGAGTGCCGCCGTCCGCCGCGGCGGCCGGTGCGGCGGCACCGACGATGACCCGCGTCGCGCCGTCGGCGGCGAGGCACAGCGCCCCGGCCAGCCCGGCCGCGCCCGAGGGCTCGGCCAGCACCTTCAGCTCCATCAGGAGCAGCCGGAACGCCGACGCGATCTCCTCGTCGTCCACCCGGATCACGCCGCGCAGGCGGGTCCGCAGGATGTCGAAGGGCAGCGCGCCGACCAGGGACGGCCGCAGACCGTCGGCGATCGTCGGTGCCGGTTGGACCGGGGTCGGTC
This sequence comes from Micromonospora sp. NPDC049900, assembly GCF_044461025.1. NCBI lineage: Bacteria > Bacillati > Actinomycetota > Actinomycetes > Micromonosporales > Micromonosporaceae > Micromonospora > Micromonospora sp. NPDC049900. The sequence goes on along the minus strand of NZ_JBITKM010000009.1, from coordinate 36,242 downwards.
GACCGGCGACCAGGCTGTGCGCGAGGGAGTCACAACCGAACGGCTCCACGCCGTACACGTCGATGGGCCGGTCGGACGCGGCCAGGCAGGCACCGGCGACGCCGCCGCCCCCACCCACCGGCAGGACCAGGGTGTCCAGCGGAGTGCCCGCCCGCTCGGCGTCCTCGATCAGTTCGAGGCTGGCGCTGCCCTGTCCGGAGATCACGTCCGGGTGGTCGTACGCGTCGACGATCGGGTGACCGGTCTCGTCGCTGATCCGGCGCGCGACCGCCAGCCGTTCCTCCACGGTGGACCCGGCGAGGACCACCCGGGCGCCGGCCCCACGGGCCCGCGCCACCTTCGACGGCGTGGCGTCGACCGGCAGCACCACCGTGGCGGCCATCTCGTGCCGCTTGGCCGCCAGGGCGACCGCGACGGCGTGGTTGCCGGTGCTCTGCGCGACCACACCGGTGTGACCGGCGGCGGCGAGCCGCCCCACCGCGTACAGCCCGCCGCGCATCTTGTACGAGCCACCGTTCTGCAGGTTCTCCGCCTTGAGCAGCACCCGCGCGCCGACCAGCCGGTCGATCACCGGGGACCGCAGCAGCGGGGTACGCAGCACCTGCCCGTCGAGCCAGCGCGCGGCCGCTGTCACGTCGACCGTTGGCCGATCGGGGTCGGCGGGGTCGGTGTGGGCCATGTCGTCTCCCTTGTCGATTCGATCGGCGTGCGGCGGGCCGGCAGGTCGAACAGCCAGGTCGCACGCGCCGCCAGTAGCGCCCGGTGCAGGCCGAGGCTGAGCGCCAGCACCAGGACGGTGAGCGAGAACGGGTAGCCGAAGGCCAACGCGAGCCGGGCGGAGTCGCCCAGGTCGGCGATGGGTTCGGCGATCAGTCGGTGCAGGAGTGCCAGCACCGGCATGTGGATCACATAGATCGGCAGCGTCTGCCGACCGAGCGCGGCGAGCGGCTCGCGGATCAGCGGCCACCGCGCCAGTTGCACCGCCAGGGCGACGCCCACCAGCACCGCGACGACGGAGACCAGCGGCGTCACCCCGGGCACCTGCCCGGCACCGGTCACCCGGACGGCGGCCAGCACGGCGAGGTAGCCGCCGACCGCCAGCAGCAGACGTCCGGTGGTCACCGCCGCCGACCAGCGCTGCACGTACCGGCGCAGGTGCAGGCCGGCGAGGAAGAACACCAGGTTCTGGTAGAGCCCGCCCCGGTTGCCGGGGGTGTCGAGCAGCCCCACCGCGGCGACCGCGCTGAGCGCACCCGCCGCGGCCAGCAGCAGCGCCGGGTGGACCCGCCGCAACGCCTTGGCGAGTACGAAGTAGAGCGCCAGCGCGTACAGGTACCAGAGGTTCGACGGGGTGACCGTCAACTGTGCCAGCAACTCCCCCGGGTTGGTCGCCCGGTCGGTCGGGAAGCCCGGCGCGAGGGCCAGCAGGGCGGTGTGGATCAGCAGCCAGATCGCGTACAGGTAGAGGAACCTGGCGATGCGCGGACGGCCGACCGCCCGCCACGGGCGTTGCACGGCGGTGGCCGCGAACATCCCGGAGATGGTGAAGAACAGCGGCATCCTCATCGGCAGCAGCAGTTCGCCGAGCGTCCCCCACGCGCCGGCCACCGGCACGTCCAACCGCCAGTCGATCTGGAGGTAGTCCTTCATGATCACGTGCCAGAGCAGGACCAGCAGGATGCAGCCGCCCTTGGCGACGTCCGCCCAGTCCAACCGGCCGCCGGTCGGGCGGGCTCCGGTGGTGGGCGCGACGAGCTCAGGAGTGCGCACAGGGTCTCCTCATCCGACGAAGGGCGGACATTTCGCGCAGGCGAAAGGTGATGCTCCGGACGAAACGACGGTTGCCGGAAGCGAAGCGTTCACTGTGGACCAGAGATTGGTGTCACCAGTGCCGATGCCTTCGCATCGGGCCTCGCGGATCGGCGCCCCGCCGGATCAGGGCGCCCGGGGTAGCTGGACGTCGACCCGAAGGCCGCCGTACTCGGCAGGGCGGGCGGCGATCAGGCCGTCGTGCGCCTGCGTGATCGAGCGGGCGATGGCCAGTCCCAGACCGGCACCACCGCTCTGGTTGGTGCGGTCCCGGGCCAGCCGGCGGAACGGCTCGAAGAGCCCGGCCACCGCCTCGGCCGGCACCACCTGACCGGTGTTGACCACGGTCAGCGCCGGATTGTGGCCGACCGTGACGCTGATCGCCCCGCCCTGGTGGTTGTACTTGATCGCGTTCTCGATCAGGTTGGTCACCAGGCGTTCCAGCAGCACCCGCTCACCCATCACGGTCCGGGGCACCAGGTGGGTGCTGACCGTCACCCCGGCCGTGGTGATCCGGTCCTGGTACGCGGCCAGCACCTCCGTGACGATCTCGTCCAGGCGTTGCGGCAGGCGCGACCGTAGCCCCTGGTCACTCTCGCTGAGCGCGAGCAGCCCCTCGATCAGCCGTTCGTTACGCTCGTTGGTCTCCAGCAGTTGGCCGGTCACCAGCTCCAACTGCTCGCCGCTGAGCGAGCGGGACATCCCGACCTCGATCAACGTGCGCTGCACGGCCAACGGCGTACGCAACTCGTGCGAGGCGTTCGCGGCGAACCGCCGCTGTCCCTCGTACCCGGCGGCGATGCGCTCCATCATCTCGTCGATCGAGCGGGCCAGCCGGGCCACCTCGTCGGTGCCGCGCATCCGGATCCGGTAGCCGAGGTTCTGCGGCCCGACGTTGGAGATCGGACCGGCGAGGTCCCGGATCGGCCGCAGACACCAGACCGCGGCGGCCCAGATCGCCGCCACCGCGAGCACGAACACGCCCAGGGCCAGGAGCGGAACCGCGAGACCGGTGAGACCCCGCGCCGGCTCGCACACCAGCCCACTGCCGGACAGTCCGCTGGAGCAGAGCCCCCGGACCCGCCACCACAACTCGCTCGCCATCGACACGGTCAGCCCGGGCAGGGCGTACCCGGCGATCAGGGCGACCACGCCGACCAGCACGATCCTGCGACGCGGGGTCACGACGCCGCACCGATCCGGTAACCGGCCCGGGGAACGGTGTGGATGACCTGAGGCGTTCCGAGCTTCTTGCGCAGGGTCATCACAGTCACCCGCACCGTGTTGGTGAACGGGTCGGCGAACTCGTCCCACGCCTGCTCCAGCAGTTCCTCGGAGCTGACCACCCGCCCGTCCGCGCGCAACAGCACGTGCAGCACGGCGAACTCCTTCGGGCTCAGGCTGACCGCCCGGCCGTCCCGGGTGACCGAGTGCCGGGCCACGTCCAACGCCACCCCGTGCCGCTCCAACACCGGCGGCACCGCCGGGGCGGACCGCCGACCGAGCGCCTGCACCCGGGCGACCAACTCGGCGAAGGCGAACGGCTTGGTGAGATAGTCGTCCGCCCCGAGCCCGAGCCCCTCCACCCGGTCCCGGATACCGGCGGCGGCGGTGAGCATGAGCACCCGGGTACCGGAACCGGACCCGGCGAGGCTGCGGCACACCTCGTCGCCGGTGTGTCCCGGCATGTCCCGGTCCAGCACCGCCACGTCGTAGCGGTTGACCCCGATCCGCTCCAACGCACCGTCGCCGTCGTAGCAGACGTCCACCGCCATCGAGAGCCGCCTGAGGCCCTCGGCGACCATGTCCGCCAGCAGCCGCTCGTCGTCCGCCACCAACACCCGCACGCTCTTCGCCCCCGTGATCCGTCGTTGCCGGGCATACGTTCGCAGGTGGAAGTTAAGATTTTTGTAAGCGCCCGCCGCAGCAATACTCCACGTCGACGACGTCACCACAAATGCCCGCGTGCGCCAACCGCCCCCGTGTGCCTGATCAGTACTTATGTCCCGTCCCCATCCCCGCCCCGTGACAGAGAGTGACCCACCTCACCGTCGCAAGGGCATGCGCAATCCAATGGACAGGCCCACTACGGCTACGGAACGGGATCCCTGGGCACCAAGGGTGTTCAGGCGATCTGGCGAAGGTCGTTGCCGTAGTCGAAGATGATGCGGAGTCGGGCTCCGAGCGCGTTTGCGTACCGACTCAGCGTGGCGACCTCGTTGACGTCGAGGTCGCCGTTCTCGATCTGGCTGACCCGCCCCGGGGTCACTCCCATGAGTTCGGCCACCTCTCGCTGCGTGAGCCCGAGCCGCTTGCGCTCCTCCGCGAGGTGATAGGCGCTCACCCACGCCTCGGTCCTGGCCCGCTCCTCGTCGTGGGCGGCGTCGTCACCGCCGAGCTCCGCACGCACCTCGTCCCAGTCGTGGAACTCGGTCACGATTCCCCCCTACGCTCGTACTCGCTGTCGAGCCACGCCTTGTAGGCCAACTCGGCCAACGGGATGTTCTCCTTGTACCACTGCGTCCAGTTGTGCGCCTTGTTACCGGCGACCAGAAGCACGGCCTGCGACCATGGATCGAAGACGAACAGCACACGAATGGCGACATCCCGACCCGACCTCGGTCGCAACTCCTTCAGATTGCTGACGCTGCTCCCTCGGAGCGTGTCCACGAGGGGTCGTCCCAACCCCGGCCCGACCTCCGCCAACATATCCACGGCCACCCGGACACGTTCGTAGGTATCCAAGTCGTCCCGACGGAGATCCTGGAGCCACCGGCGGACCTCTCCGGTGACTCGGACCTGCCAACGGCGTCGGTCGGAACCCATGGCACAACTATAGCCCGAGCTAAACCCGCCAAGGTGCCGTCGGGAGTCAGCGGCGGTCGAGGAGGGGTTGGGTGGGGTCCCAGGGTGGGCCACCGGCGGCGTCGCGACGGCGGCGGGCGATGGCCGACAGCGCCTCCAGGACGACCCGGTTTCCGAGGTACGCGGTGATGTCCGCGTGGTCGTACGGTGGGGCGACCTCGACCACGTCCACCCCGACCACGGGGAGTTCGTAGCAGACCCGACGGACCGCGTCGAGCAGTTGACGACTGGTGAAGCCGCCCGGTTCGGGGGTGCCGGTGCCGGGGGCCATGCCCGGGTCGACCACGTCCACGTCGACGGAGAGGAAGACGCCCTCGCACTCGTCGGTGGCGACGCCGAACGCCTCGGTCAGGCAGTCGTCCAGGCCACGGGCCACGATCTCGGTCATCTCGTACGAGCGCATGCGCTGCTCGGCCATCCAGGACAGCGTCGAGGGGCCCGGCCAGTAGCCGCGCAGGCCGATCTGGAGGAACCGGTCACCGCGTACCGCGCCGGACTCGATCAGTCGACGCATCGGCTGGCCGTGACCGTGCAACGAACCGAACTCGATGTCGCCGGTGTCGGCGTGCGCGTCGAAGTGCACCAGCGACACCCGGCCGAGCCCGTGGTGCCGGGCCACCCCGGTGGCGTCGGGCTGGGCGATGGAGTGGTCGCCGCCGAGGACCACCGGGATCGCACCGGCCGAGGCGACCGCGTACACGGCGGACTCCAGCGCGGACAGCGACCGTTCGATGTCGCCGGAGAACATCTCGACGTCACCGGCGTCGTAGACGCACAGGTCGCGCAGCGCGTCGACGCGCAGTGCCAGCGAGGGGCGGGAGCCGTCGTGCGGCAGGTAACACGCCTGCCGGATGGCGGACGGGCCGAACCGGGTGCCGGGGCGGTGCGAGGTACCGCCGTCGAAGGGCGCGCCGATGATCACCACGTCGGCGTCGGCGTACGTGACGGGCTCCTCCAACGTGCAGGGCGGTACGCCGAGGAACGTCACGTCGGGGCCGTACATCGGGCCGTACCGGGTCATCGTTCCGCCATCCCCCACGGCGAGCCGTACGCGGTGAGCAGGTCGAGGAAGGGCTTGGGCGGCAACGCCTCCGGACCGAGCACCCCGCTGCCCGACCACGCGCCGTCGGCCAGCAGTTCCAGGGCGACGACCGGGTTCACCGCCGTCTGCCAGACCACCGCCTGGTGGCCGTACTCGCGCATCGACCACTCGTTGTCGACCACGTGGTAGAGGTAGACCCGGCGCGGCCGGCCGTCGGTGCCGATTCCGGTGACGTACGTGCCGGCGCAGGTCTTGCCGCGCATCCGGTCGCCGAGGGTGGCGGGGTCGGGCAGGCAGGCGGCCACCACGTCGCGCGGCGACACCGACACCGGGCCCACGCGCACCGGCTCGGTCGCGGCGAGACCGAGTTTGTGCAGCGTCCTGAGCACCTCGATGAACTCCGCGCCGAGGCCGTACTTGAAGGTGACCCGCCTCGCCCGCACCCAGCGCGGGATCAGCAGCACCTCCTCGTGCTCCACGTTGACGCACTCGACCGGCCCGATCCCCGCAGGGAACTCGAACACCTCCGGCTCGCTGAACGGCTCGGTGGTGAACCAGCCCCGGTCGGCCTCCCAGATCACCGGCGGGTTCAGGCACTCCTCGATGGTGGTCCAGATGGAGAACGAGGGGGCGAAGTCGTAGCCGTCGACGGTCAGGTTCGCCCCGTCGCGTACCCCGATCTCGTCGATCTCGCGGAACAGCTCGTCGGCGGCGTAGCGGGCGAAGACGTCGGAGAGGCCGGGTTCGACGCCGATGCCGCACAGCGCCAGCCGCCCGGCCGCCGTCCAGCGGTCGGCCGCCGCGAACTGCGCGTCGCCGAGCATGACGCCGGTCTCCTGGTGGGGCCGGGTCGGGTGCGGGTGGGACAGCGACATAGCCATGTCGAGGTAGTCGGCGCCGGCCGCGTACGCACCGTCGAAGATCGGCATGACGAAGCGTGGGTCGACCGCGTTGAGCACGTGGGTGATCCGGTGTTCGCGGCAGAGCGCCGCGACCGCTTCCGCCGAGGCGGCGTCGACACCGGCGGCGACGAAGCGATCGTCCCGTCCGGCGACGGCCCGCGCGGCACGGGTCTCGTCGTGATCGGCGACCACCATGGTGTCGAAGAAGGCACGTCGGGCCGCGATGGCGACGACGGCGGAACCGACGCCTCCGGCCCCGATCAGCAGCACACGCATCACGAGTCGAACCCCAGACCGAAGCGATCGAGCGTACGGAGCCACAGGTTGCGCCGCCCCTGAGCGGCGTCGGCCCGGGCCATGGACCAGCGGGTGAGCCCGATGCCGACCGCGCGGGCCGGTTCGGGCGGGAACGGCAGCGGACGGCTGCGGACCAGGTCGAGCCGGGTCAGCGGGCTGTCCACGCCGTCGAGCAGGTCGAGCAGCACCCGGGCACCGAACCGGGTCGCCCCGACGCCGAGCCCGGTGTACCCGGCCGCGTACGCGAGTCGACCGGAGTACGCGGTGCCGAAGAAGGCGCAGAACCGGGTGCTGGTGTCGATCACCCCGCCCCAGCGGTGGCTGAACCGGACGTCGGCGAGCTGCGGGAAGGTGGTGAAGAAGTGGCGGGCGAGGGCGCTGAAGGTGGCGTCACGCTGTTCCAGTGCCGGCGTCATCCGGTTGCCGTAGTGGTAGACCGCGTCGTAGCCGCCGAACAGGATCCGTCCGTCCCCGGTGAGCCGGTAGTAGTGGAACTGGTTGCCGGTGTCGGCCAGGCCCTGCCGGTTGCGCCAGCCGACGGCGTCGCGTTGCGCGGGCGTCAACGGCTCGGTGGTCAGCGCGTAGTCGTACACCGGCACGATCCAGGTGCGCAGGCGGCGCAGCAACGGCGGGAACGCGTTGGTGGCCAGCACCACCCTGGCCGCGCGGACCGCCCCGGGGCGGTCGTCGGCGGCGACGGTGCGGGCCAGCAACGCGTTGGTGTCCCGGTGCAGGCCGGTGACCCGGGTGTGCTCGTGCACCCGCACGCCGAGGTCCACGCAGGCCCGACGCAGTCCCCACGCCAACCGCGCCGGGTCGAGCATCGCCACCCGGTCACGGTCCCACAGACCGCCCAGGTACGTCGGCGAGTTCACCTCGGCGCGCACCTCGTCGGCGTCGAGCAGGCTGACGTCGTGCCCGAACCGCCCGGCCAGCGCGGCGTCGGCGGCCAGCCCGTCGAGCTGGTACGGCTCGACCGCCACCGACAGTTCGCCGGTCCGCGCGAAGTCGCAGTCGATCCGATGCTCCGCCACGGTCGCGGCGATGGCGTCCAGGTTCTCCCGGCCGAGCCGCTCCAGCGTCCCGATCTCGTCCGGGAACCGCTGCACCCCGTTGGCCAGCCCGTGCGTCAACGAGGCGGCACAGAACCCGCCGTTGCGACCGGAGGCCGCCCAGCCACAGGTACCCGCCTCCACCAGCAGCACGTCGCGTGCCGGGTCGGCCTGCTTGGCCAGCAGGGCGGCCCACAACCCGCTGTAGCCGCCCCCGATCACCAGCAGGTCGGCGGTGGTCGGGCCGGGCAGCGGTGGCAACGGGTCGGGGCGTTCCGGCCGGTCCAGCCAGTACGGTGCGCGTACCGCGTCGGCCAGCGCCCGACCGGTGGACGGCCCGGTCATGACCGGCTTGTCGCCCGGACGACCGGCACCGCGATCGCCGCCCGGCGGGCCCGCCGCCCCCGCAGCATGCTGGCCAGCACCAGCAGCAACGCGATCGCGAACATGGCGGTGCCGATGACGTTGACCTGCGGCGGGATGCCCCGCTGGGCGGCACCCCAGACGTACATCGGGAACGTGACGGTGGTGCCGGAGTTGAAGTTGGTGATGATGAAGTCATCGAAGCTGAGCGAGAACGCCAGCAGGGCGGCGGCCACGATGCCGGGCAGCACCAACGGCAGCGTGATGCGGCGGAACGTCTGCCACTCGCTGGCGTAGAGGTCCATCGCGGCCTCCTCCAGCCGCCGGTCCATCCCGGCCAGCCGCGCCTTGACCGTGACCACCACGAACGACAGGCAGAACATCACGTGCGCGATGACGATGGTCCAGAAGCCCAGCGGCACCCCACCGGCGACGAAGAGCGCCAGCAGCGAGGTGCCCATCACCAGTTCCGGCGTGGCCATCGGCAGGAAGATCAGCACGTTGAGCCCGGAGCGTCCCCGGAACCGGTGCCGGACCAGCGCGAACGCCATCAGCGTGCCGAGCGCGGTGGCGACGACGGTGGCGATGAAGCCGATCTGCACGCTGCGGACCACGGCGTCGCACATGTCGGAGGTGGCGCACGGGTTGCGCCAGTTGTCGAGCGTGAACTCGTGGAAGTCGTACGAGAGCCGGTTGGAGGGGCGGTTGAACGACAACGCGCCCACCACGGCGATCGGCAGGAACAGGTAGCCGAGCACCAGCAGGGCCACGCCCATCACCCAGTGCTGGGCCAACCACCGGGAGACGCGGCTCATAGAACCTCCTCCGTGCCGGCCCGACGCAGATAGACGAAGACCACCGCGAGGATCGCCGACATCAGCAGGAACGACAGCGCCGCGCCCTGCGGGTAGTCCAGCCGGACCAGGAACGCCGAGTCGATGACGTTGCCGATCATGTACTCGTTGGGGGTGCCGAGCAGTTCGGCGTTGATGTAGTCGCCGGTGGCCGGGATGAAGAACAGCAGCGTCCCGGCGATCAGGCCCGGCATCGACAGCGGCAGGGTTACCCGGCGGAACGTCTTCAGCGGGCTGGCGTACAGGTCGCTGGACGCCTCCAGCAGCCGGTGGTCGAGCCGCTCCAGGCTCGCGTACAGCGGCAGCACCAGGAACGGCAGGAAGTTGTACGTCAGGCCGAGCACCACCGCGATCGGGGTGGCCAACAGCCGCCCGTCCGGACCGAGCAGGTGGACGTCCCGCAGCAGCCCCACCAACCAGCCGTTGTCCGACAGGATGGTCTTCCAGGCCAGCGTACGCACCAGGAAGCTGGTGAACATCGGCGCGATCACGCAGACCAGCAGCAGGCTCTTCCACCGGCCGGCCTTCTGCGCGATCGCGTACGCCAGCGGGTAGCCCATCAGCAGCGCCAGCACCAGCGCGATGCCGGCGTACAGGAACGAGCGGCTGAACTGCGGCCAGTACGCCTGCAACGCCGCCGGGTAGTTCCCGAACGCCCAGGTCATCGCGTACCCGGTGGACAGTGTGCCGTTCGGGTCGTAGAGGCTGGCCGCGGCGAGCTGCACCAGCGGCAGGGCGAAGAAGAGCAGCAGCCAGGCCCCGCCGGGCAGCAACAGCAGGTACGGCAGGAGCCGGTACCGCCCCGATCGGGCAGCCGGCGGCGGCGACGCCGGCTGCCCGGAGCCGGTGGGTACGTGAGCCAGCGCGCTCACGCCGTGATCTCGCTTCGCTGGCTCATGAGGACGCACCGACCGGCTCGTCCAGGACCGGAGTGGTGCGGTCCTCCTCGTCGGCGCGGCGACCGAGCAGGAAGGCGTGCTGCGGATCCCAGTACGCCACGGCCCGCTCGCCGACGGCGAAACGCTGTTGCGCCCCGCTGTTGGCGACGAAGACGCTCAGCTCGGTGCCCCAGCCGGTGCGCAGCAGGTACTGCGTGCTCACCCCGACGTAGGAGGCGTCGGTGACGGTGCCTTCGAGGTGCTGGTTGCCGGCGGGCACCTGCACGGCGGCACCGACCAGGTGCAGCTTCTCCGGGCGTACGCCCAGAAAGACCGGACCCTGGTCGGTGCGGGCCCGCGCCGACGGCACGGAGAACCGCGCGCCGTGCGCGGTGACCAGGAGGTCGTCGCCGTCGGCACCGGAGACCTCGCCAGCGATCAGGTTGGACTGGCCGAGGAAGTTGGCCACGAACGCGGTGGCCGGGAACTCGTAGATCTCGGCGGGTGGGCCGAGTTGCTCGATCCGCCCGGCGTTCATCACCGCGACCGTGTCGGCCATCGTCATGGCCTCCTCCTGGTCGTGGGTGACGTGCACGAAGGTGATGCCGACCTCGGTCTGGATGCGCTTGAGCTCGATCTGCATCTGCCGGCGCAGCTTGAGGTCGAGCGCACCGAGCGGCTCGTCCAGCAGCAGCACCTGCGGGTGGTTGATCAGGGCCCGGGCCAGCGCGACCCGCTGCTGCTGCCCGCCGGAGAGCTGGGCCGGGCGACGCCGTTCGTACCCGTCGAGCTGCACCAGCGACAGCATCTCGCGGACCTGCCCGTCGACCGAACGGATGCCGCGCCGCCGCAGGCCGAAGGCGACGTTCTCGAAGATGTCCAGGTGCGGGAAGAGGGCGTAGCTCTGGAAGACGGTGTTGACCGGTCGCTTGTACGGGCGCAGCCGGGCGATGTCCCGGTCGCCGAGCAGCACCTGACCGCTGGTCGGCTCCTCCAGCCCGGCGATCATCCGCAGGGTGGTGGTCTTGCCGCAGCCGGACGCGCCGAGCAGGGCGAAGAACGAGCCCTGCGGAACGGTCAGGCTCAGGTCGTCGACGGCGGTGAACGGGCCGAACGTCTTGGTGAGGTTGGCCAGCCTCAGGTCGCCGGCCGGGGTGTCCCGCGCCATCGTCACGCTCCGATAACCTGCTGGAACTTGGTCTCGTACTCGCGCTCCTGCTGCTCGTCCAGAGCCATGAAGACGCGGGCCTTGGAGAGGATCGCCTCGTCCGGGAAGATCAGCGGGTTGGCGGCCAACTCCGGGTCGATCTTCTCCATCTCCTCCTGCGCGCCCTGCACCGGACAGATGTAGTTGACGTACGCGGCGAGCTGGGCGGCGATGGCCGGGTCGTAGTAGTGGTTGATCAGCGCCTCGGCGTTGCCCTTGTGGGTGGCCTTGTTCGGCACCAGCATGTTGTCCGACCAGAGCGTCACACCGGAGTCGGGCACCACGAACTTGATCTGGTCGTCGTCGAAGCCGAGCTGGATGATGTCGCCGGACCACCCGATGCACGCCGCGATGTCGCCCTTGGCGAGGTCGGGGGCGTAGTCGTTGCCGGTGAACCGGCGGATCTGCCCGGAGTCGACCGCCTTCTTGAGCTTGTTGAGGGCGTCGTCGAACTGGTTGGCGGTGAAGTCGGCCGGGTTGTGACCGTTGGACATCAGCAGCAACCCCATGGTGTCGCGCATCTCGGTCAGCGCGGTCACCTTGCCCTTGAGGTCGGCGCGGGTGAGCAACTCGTCGACGGTCCGGATCTCCCGGGTGACCCGCCCGTTGTACGCCAGCCCGGCCAGGCCCGACTGCCACGGCACGGCGAGGTGGTTGTCCACGTCGAAGGGACGGTTCCGCAGCGACGGCAGCAGGTTCGCCTCGACGTTGGGCAGCTTCGACTTCTCGAGCCGCTGGATCCAGCCGAGCCGGATCATCCGGGCGGCCATCCAGTCGGTGAGCACCATGACGTCCCGCCCGGTGCCCTGACAGGCGGCGAGCTGGTTCTGCACCTTGCCGAAGAACTCGTTGTTGTCGTTGACGTCCTCGGTGTAGGTCACCTGGATGCCGGTGTCGGTGACGAACTTGTCGAGACTGGGACGCTTCGACGCGTCATCGTCATCGACGTCCATATATTGCGGCCAGTTGGAGAAGGCGAGAGTCTTCTCCGTGCCGGACAGGTCCTCGCTGACACAACCGGCCTCGGTCTGCTGCGCGCCGGGGGTGCCGCAACCGGCGAGGGTGCCACCCGCCGCGAGCAGCGCGGCCGAGCCGAGGGTGCCGGTGAGCAGACCACGCCGAGTGAGGGGCCGGTAAGCGTTTCGCATGTGACGACTCCTACAGGTCATCGTCGGCGGCGGGACGGGGGTGGGCGCGCCGACGGGAGGGTCAATGGCGATGGACGACTGATCCTGACATGAGGAAACCTCGCTCACAAGGGATTCCGTAGCCGCAATAGCCGTGGACGACGAATTACGCCAGACTGCGCGGTGGCACTAGGCTCAGCGCCGTGATGGACATGGGGAGCGCTCGATGACGAACCGGCAGCAGGACAACGGCACCGGCGGACGCCGGGTCAGCGTGCGGGAGGGCGCCAGCCACGTCCTGCTCGACGACGTGGCCAAGCAGATCATCGAACAGCTCCAGGAGGACGGCCGCCGTCCGTACGCGACCATCGGCAAGGCGGTCGGGCTCTCCGAGGCAGCGGTACGTCAACGCGTACAACGGCTGCTCGACGCCGGGGTGATGCAGATCGTCGCGGTGACCGATCCGCTCCAGCTCGGCTTCCCCCGGCAGGCCATGATCGGGCTGCGCACCGACGGCGACCTGGAGAGCGTGGCGGACCGGCTCGCCGAGTTGGACGAGGTCGACTACGTGGTGATCACCGCCGGCTCCTTCGACCTGCTGGCCGAGGTGGTCTGCCGCAACGACGAGCACCTGCTGGAGATCCTGCAACGGCTGCGCGCCGTCTCCGGTGTGCTCTCCACCGAGGCGTTCGTCTACCTCAAACTCCGCAAACAGACCTATAGCTGGGGCACCGCCTGACGGCGCCCCCACGCCGTCCCACCGCCCGCCGCCCGCCCCGCGCCCCGCCCGCCCCGTCCCCCGCGCCCCGCCGATCATGGAGTTGTGGTCGTGGAAATGCGCCGATCGCCCTGGTTTGTCGCTGCCACAACTCCATGATCGGCGCGTGCGGAAGGGATGGCGCGGGGAAGGGACGGTGCGGGGAAGGGGCGGTGCGGGAGGTCAGCGCGGGGGCGTGGAGACGAACGCGCGCCAGGCGTCGGGGGTGAAGGTCAGGGTGCCGCCGGCCCGGTCCTTGCTGTCGCGCACCAGGATCCGGCCGGGCAGATTGTCGGCCACCTCGACGCAGGCGCCGCCGTTGTTGCTGCTGCGGGTGGCGGTGCGCCAACGGGCACCGGTCAGCTCCATGTCGCCGCTACCTCCCGGATCAGCTCGACGGACCGGCGACGCGGCAACGCCTCACCGGTGACGCTCTCCCATCTCGCGCCCAGGCTAGCAAGGTCGGCACGCTCGGTCACCACCTGACCGCGCAGTTGATTGTCCAGATAGGCCGCCTCGCCGCCGTCCGGCGTCCGGGCCAGCACGAACGGCCCGGCCAGGCCGGTGTGCCACGGGTTCTCCGCCGGGATCACCCGGACCTGCACATGCTCCCGCTCGCCCAACTCGGCCAGGTGGAACAGTTGCCCGGCCATCACCGCCCGGTCGCCGCCCACCCGCCGCCGCAGCACCACCTCGTCGATCACCGTCACCAGTTGCAGCGGCACCTCGCGCTCCAGCACCCGCTGCCGGGCCAGCCGCGCCGCCACGATCTCCTCCACCTGCGCCGGCGCGACCAGGCCGCCGGTCGCCAGCACCGCCCGGGCGTACGCCTCGGTCTGGAGCAGGCCCGGCACCAGCAGCGGCTCATACCACCGGAGCGAGCTGGCCTTCTGCTCCAGTTGTGCCCACTCCTGGAACCAGGGCATGTCCCGGCGACGGTACGGCTCCGGCCAGAGTTCCTTCGACTGGCGGCCGAGGATGGCGGCGACGGCGGCCCGGGTGCCGGGATGCGGGGTACGCCCGTCGGCCACCCAACGGCCCGCCGTCTTCGGGTCGACGCCGACCTTCCCGGCCAACGACTGAGCCGTCTCGCCCTTGTCCACCATCGCCAACCGCAGTGTCTCGTTCATCTGCCGACCTCCGTCCGCGCGTCACGTTGCGCCGCACGCTAGCCACTCTGGGTGGCGCTGTCCGCCCGATCGCGGCGTGTTGTGGGTGGGACTGTTTCGCGCATCTGAGGTGCGATCGAGATGCCCCTCGAATGCCCTGGACACGCCCCGCCGCACTCCTCCGGCACCACCACCGACCTCCGACCACCCGCCCAAGCGGCGGCGATGCGGATTCCGTTGCAGTACGTCGGATAAGCTCGCTAAATCCGTTGCTTCAAGGCGTAATGTCAACCGATTGCACTTGCCTCGCGGCGGCGGGCTGTGGGATAACCGTGAGCAGAGCGGCCGGTGAACCCCTGACCGGCCCGAGACCCGATGGGGCTGACATGGCGAACGCCACCGACCACCTCTGGATGCATTTCACCCGGATGGCGAGCTACTCCGCCGGTGAGGTACCGACCATCGTGCGCGGTGAGGGCGCGTACGTCTGGGACTCGGCGGGTCGCCGCTACCTGGACGGCCTGGCCGGGCTCTTCGTGGTCAACGCGGGCCACGGTCGCACCGAGCTGGCCGAGGCCGCCGCCAAGCAGGCCGGGGAGCTGGCGTACTTCCCGCTCTGGTCGTACGCCCACCCGACCGCCGTGGAGCTGGCCGAGCGGATCTCGGAGCTGGCGCCGGGCGACCTGAACCGGGTCTTCTTCACCACCGGCGGTTCGGAGGCGGTCGAGGCGGCCTGGAAGCTGTCCCGGGCGTACTTCAAGCGGGTCGGCAAGCCCACCAAGCACAAGGTGGTCAGCCGGTACATCGCCTATCACGGCACCTCCATGGGCGCCCTGTCGATCACCGGGCTGCCGGGCATCAAGACGGACTTCGAACCGCTGGTGCCGGGCGGCATCAAGGTGCCGAACACCAACTTCTACCGGGCTCCGGAGCACGGCGACGACCCGGTGGCGTTCGGCCGCTGGGCCGCCGACGAGATCGGGCGGGCCATCGAGCGGGAGGGACCGGACACCGTCGCGGCGGTCTTCCTGGAGCCGGTGCAGAACTCGGGCGGCTGCTTCCCGCCGCCGCCGGGGTACTTCGAGCGGGTCCGCGAGATCTGCGACGCGTACGACGTGTTGCTGGTCAGCGACGAGGTGATCTGCTCGTGGGGTCGGCTCGGCGAGTACTTCGGCGCGACCCGCTACGGATACCAGCCCGACATCATCACCACCGCCAAGGGCATCACCTCGGGGTACGCCCCGCTCGGCGCGATGATCGCCAGCGACCGGCTGATGGAGCCGTTCCTCACCGAGACCGGCATGTTCGCCCACGGGGTGACCTTCGGCGGGCACCCGGTCTCCTGCGCGGTGGCCCTGGCCAACCTGGAGGTCTTCGCCCGCGAGAACCTCGTCGGGCACGTACGCGCCAACGAGGCGGCCTTCCGGTCGACCCTGGAGAAGCTGCACGACCTGCCGATCGTCGGTGACGTCCGGGGCGACGGCTACTTCTACGGCATCGAGCTGGTCAAGGACAAGGACACCCGGGAGACCTTCGACGAGGCCGAGTCGGAACGGCTGTTGCGCGGCTTCCTGTCCAGCGCGTTGTTCTCCGCCGGGCTGTACTGCCGGGCCGACGACCGGGGCGACCCGGTGGTGCAACTCGCCCCACCGCTGATCGCGGGACAGCAGCAGTTCGACGAGATCGAGCAGATCCTGCGGGGCGTACTCACCGAGGCCTGGAAACGACTCTAGGAGGCGGTGGTGGCCTACCAGGACCTGTCGTACTGGCTGTCCACCGTGGACGAGCCGTTGACCCCGCGCCCGCCGTTGGCCGGTGACACCGTCGCCGACGTGGTCATCGTGGGCGCGGGGTACACCGGGCTGTGGACGGCGTACTACCTCGCCGAGGCCGAGCCGGCCCTGCGGATCGTGGTCCTGGAACGCCAGGTGGCCGGTTTCGGTGCCTCCGGGCGTAACGGCGGCTGGTGCTCGGCATTGCTGCCGACCTCGCTGACCGGGCTGGCCCGGCGACACGGCCGGGACGCCGCGATCGCCATGCAGCACGCCATGCACGACACGGTCCGCGAGGTCGGCCGGGTGGTCGCCGCCGAGGGCATCGACTGCCACTGGTCGTACGGCGGCAGCGTGGTGCTGGCCCGCAGCGAGCCGCAGGTGCAGCGGGCCCGGGCGGCGGTGGCGGAGGCGCGGGCGTTCGGTTTCGGCCCGGACGACCTGGACCTGCTCGGCCCGGCCGAGGCCGTGGCCCGGTGCGGTGCCACCGGGGTACGCGCCGCCACCTACACGCCGCACTGCGCGGCCGTGCACCCGGCGCGACTGGTCCGCGGCCTGGCCCGCGCCGTGGAACGCCGGGGCGTGACGATCCACGAACGCACCCCGGTCACCGAGATCCGGCCCCGCGCGGCGGTCACCCCGGCCGGCACCGTACGCGCCCCCGTGGTGATCCGGGCGACCGAGGGCTACACGCCGGGGCTGACCGGGCACCGGCGGGCCCTCGCCCCGGTCTACTCACTGATGATCGCCACCGAGCCGTTGTCCGACGAGACGTGGGCCGAGATCGGGTTGGCCGAGCGGGAAACCTTCTCCGACCACCGGCACGTCATCATCTACGGCCAACGCACCGCCGACGGCCGACTGGCCTTCGGCGGGCGGGGTGCCCCGTACCACTTCGGCTCTCGGGTCCGCGCCGACTACGACCGGGAGCCACGGGTCTTCGCCACGCTCCGCCGTACGCTCGGGGATCTCTTCCCGGTGCTCGGCCCGGAGGTGCCGGTCACGCACACCTGGGGCGGTCCGCTCGGGGTGGCCCGGGATTGGGCGGCCTCGGTCGGCTACCACCGGGCCGACGGGCTGGGCTGGGCCGGCGGGTACGTCGGCGACGGGGTGGGCACCAGCAACCTGGCCGGGCGTACGCTGGCCGACCTGATCCGGAACGAACCGACCGAGCTGACCCGGCTGCCCTGGGTCAACCACCGCTCGCCCCGCTGGGAGCCGGAGCCCCTACGCTGGCTCGCGGTCAACGCCGGCCTGCGCCTGATGCTCTCCGCCGACGAACGCGAGTCCCGTACCGGCCGGACATCCCGCCGCGCCGCCACCTTCACCCGCCTCCTAGGCCACTAACCCCCACTCCCCCGCTCCCACTCCCCCCTCCCCGCCTCCCCCCTCCACCTCCCCGCCTCGACGCGTTGATCAAGAAGTTTGCGTCGATTCCTGGCGCCCAGGCCGACCAAACTTCTTGATCAACGCAGCCCGGGAGGCGGGTGGGTGGGGTGGTGGGTGGGGGTGGGTCAGTGGGTGGGGGGGATTACGCGGAGGTGGCCTCGGCGGGACGAGGTGGTGGGGGGTGCGGCCTGCTGGGTCTGGTCGTCCTGTGGCGGGCGGGGTGCCGGGCGGGCGGCTTCGCGGACCGCCTCGGCGAGCGCGACCAGGTCGTCAGTGGTGGGCGGCGGAGGCTCGAACTCCCCCTCGTGCCGGACCACCTCCCAGCCACGGGGGGCGGTCAGGCTGCGGGCGTGCGGCTCACACAGGTCGTACGTGTGCGGCTCGGCGAAGGCGGCGAGCGGACCCACCACTGCGGTCGACTCGTTGTAGACATAGGTCAGCGTGGCGACCGCTTGCCGGGGGCAGCCGTTACGGGAGCAGCGCCGTGGTGACCTCACGGGCGCAGGGTATCCCCATTACCGGGTCCGGCGCACCGGTTCGCGTTACGACACGCCCGTCTTGGTGATCACATTTCGGCTCGGGGGCACGGCACGCCAGGTGGCGGCGCTGCTGCGGGCAGGGGCGTGGTGGCGGCTACCCTTTGGCTCATGACGAGTCCGGAGAACCGCCGCCCCGGCCCCGGCCGGCGCTCGCACCGCGACCGGCACGGACGCGGTCTGCGCGGGCGGCTGGTGCCGGCCACCGTGCCGTTGGCGCGTACCAAGGCGGAGATCTTCGACGATCTGGTGCTGGACACCGTCGAGACGCTGGAGCGTCGCTTCGCCAAGGAACTCGCCGGGGTGGAGTTCGCCGTCGAGGACGTCCCGCCGGACCTCAACGTCTATGACACCGACGTGCTGGAGGACGGCGAGGTGCCGTTGGCCCGGCTGCTGCCGGGTCGGCCGGGACGCCAGGAGGTGCCACCCCGCATCGTGTTGTACCGCCGTCCGCTGGAGTTCCGGGCCATGGACCGGGAGGATCTCGCCGACCTGGTACACGACGTGATCATCGAGCAGGTGGCGAACCTGCTCGGCGTCGACCCGGACGAGTTGGCCTGACCGACCGCCGTGACCCCCCACGGCGCGTCGTCACCCCCGGGGCGGGACGTCCCCCGACCGTCCCTTCCCGACGACTCAGGCTGCTCGCCGCTTGAGCTTGCGCCGCTCACGCTCGGAGAGCCCACCCCAGATCCCGAACCGCTCGTCGTGGCCGAGAGCGTATTCGAGGCATTCGGTCTTGACCTCGCACCGCGAGCAGATGCGCTTCGCTTCGCGGGTCGAGCCGCCCTTCTCGGGAAAGAACGCCTCCGGGTCGGTCTGCGAGCAGAGCGCTCGCTCCTGCCACTCCGGCGCGTTTCCGAGCAGGTCGGCCGCCTCGAGCTGGCCGTCCATCAATTGCCTCCTTGTCGCGCACCGGCGCCATCGCCGCTGCAACCCCCCACGCGAAAGGCGTGCTTGTCCGTCCGGTCCCGTTTTGCTGCGGTTCGTGCGAACAACCCCATTCAAATTACACGCGTGTAATGCGTGCGGCGTCAAGCCAAACTTGATAATGGAGTCGCCCTCCCGACACGCACCCGGCCTCGCCCTGCCCTATCGATTCAGACCCCGACCGAGTAACGCCCTCTCCGGCGAGTTGCCCGAGTTTTCTCCCGTGGCGCGCGGCCCGAGACAGGGGTGATCCCGCTCCGCGCCGGCCTCTGGGAGGCCACCCGTCAAGATCGGTTGATCTTGACCCGCAAGATTAGCCCGACTTGGCCGGGACCGCCCATCGAGCCGGTAGACGACGACTGCGCCCCGTCCACATCGTGGACGGGGCGCAGTCGCGCGGAAGCCTGATCAGTCAGTCAGAGGAGCCGGAAGGGCTGGTGGGCCAGGTGAATTCGGTGACCACACCACCGCCCACCCGGACCATCCCGGCGGGCGTATCGTCGTCCCACCAGACGGTATAGGTACCGGCCGGTAGGTCCGGGTAGACCGCACTGTGGAAGGTGCCGTCCAGGACCTGCCGCTCACGTACGGCCGAGTGGGTCCGGGGCTCACCCTGGCGCTCCGGCCGGCTGACCTCGATCTCCCGGCCGAGCAGGTCGCGTCCGGTGTGCACGATCAGGGCACCGGTGTCCCCGCCCAGGTCGAGCACGACAGTCCCGGTCCCCGTCGGACCGTATGTGTGCACATGCCCGCTCATGCCGACACTCCGCTCCGCTCCGCGCCGGCACGAGACCCGACTGCGCCGATGATTCGCGCGCTCCGCTCGCTCATGCCGTCCTCCGCCTCGCTCCGCGCCGGCACACCACTGCGCCGATGATTCGCTCGCTCCGCTCGCTCATGCCGACACTCCGGGGTTGTTGAAGCCGTCGTAGGGCGTACCGAGGAAGGGGAAGTTGCGCAGGAAGGGTGCGGTCACGTCGGCGGCGCTCAGCCCCGGGGTCACCGCAGCGGCTGCCTCGTCCGGCTGGAACCTCCGGTCCACCAGCGGCACCGTCAGGCCCGCGATGGCCCGCAGGGCGATCGTCACCACGTCGTCGGTGACCCGCCGACCGTTCGGGAAACCGGCCAGGTCACCGGCGAGCACGCCGATGGCGTTCGGCCGACGTGCCGGGGGGATCGCGGTGTTCAGGCGCAGCATGTCGGCCTGCACGTCCCCGGTGGCGTTGGTGAAGCCGTCGATCAGACCCTCGGGGAGGCCGGTGAGCAGGATCGCGACCAGGTCCGCCCGCGCCTTCTCGGACTTGTTCAGCTTGTCCAGGTTGGGGAAGACGCCGGGGTAGAGCACCGGCAGCAGAGCCGCCAACTCGGGCCGCTCGACGAACTTGGCGAACCGCTTGTCCTCCGACGGCGGCAGGGTGTTCCACAGATCCTTCTGCGCCATCGGCACGATGACCTCGTTGAACAGCGGGTTGCCCAACCTGGACACCTGGGTGAACGGCCCGGTGTTCGTGTCCGCCGCCACCTTGTCGCCGAGCACCCGCACCTGACGGCGGGACGCCGTGGTCCAGACGCCGATCACCGAGGCGGGTTCCTGCCAGTGGTAGCGGTTCGCCTGGCGGCGCACCCGGCCGAGCGGCACCTGGAGGGCGAGGCTGTGCACGTTGAGTCGGTCGGTGGCGTTGACCGGCTCACCGGGCTCGCGGAAGATCTTCTTCCCGGCCACGTGCAACTGCTGGAAGGGGCGCAGCGTACCGAGGTCGAAGATCGCCCCGAGGTCGACGAAGAAGCCGTCGGCGCGCTGCCCCGCGAAGACCTTCTCCCCGGTGGAGAGCGAGAAGGTGGCCTGGCGGACCAGATCGCCGTACTTCGGGGTGGAGAGCGGGCCGACGTTGCACGGCGGGCAGGGCAGCTTGCGTGCCAGCCGCTGTTCCCGTCCACCGGCGATCCGGGTCAGGCTGTAGAACTGCCGCCGGTTCCAGTTCTCGCTGTCCAGCGAATCGATCGGCCCGGTGTTGTAGAGAAAACTGTTCGGGTTCGTGATTTCGGTGGTGAATTCGAAACGGTAGGTGACGTCCGGCTGACCGTCACCGTTGTTGTCGATGTGGATCTCGTAGCGCACGTCGTCGCCGAACTCGAAGAAGTTCGGTCCCCCCGAAGGCAGTTGCAACGGGACGTAGTTGGCGATCAGCGTCACCGTGTCCGGACGGTCCGGCGTGACGAAGGCGTACAGGTCCGACGAATCGGCGACCGGATCCTTGGCGATCTCCGGCGCCTCGCGGTGTGAAGACATGACGAACCCACCTCACTGGGCGAAAGTGTGCATTGGACGGACGGCCGGGCGCCGAGAGCCCGCGCCGGACCGGGGGACGCGACCGCCGGTACGGCGGTGGCGGGTGACCGCTGCGCGCCGCTGACGGACGCGGCGGTCGGGGACGCCCGGCGTGGCGGGCGGAGGTCGGGTGGGCGGACTCAGCGTCGGGCGGCGGCCTTGCGCAGCCGGTCCGCCAGACCACGATCCCGCACCTCGATGCGGGACTGGCCGACGAAGACGTCCATCGTGCCGGAGCGGGCGTCGCGCAGGTGCACCACGATCGTCTCGTCGGCGCCGGCCGCGCTGCCCTTGTCGTCGTCACCGGCGGCCGAGAGACCCGGCACCGCCAGGGCTGCCGCGCCGAGCGTGGCACTGGCCGCAGCCGTCAACGTCTGCCGACGGGTCAGTCGCGGCCACTGCCGCGTCCGCCTTCTCTCAGTGATCATGGCCAACCTTTCCGGCGGCGGCGCACACGCGCCCGCAAGGACGGACGGGGGTCGCCGCACGGACCGCGAAGGCCCCCGAATCTCGGGTGCCGGCGGCGGTCCTCGCCGATCCCGCCGCCGGCATCGACAGGTACGGCCGGGGACGCGTGAAGGTTCGACGCTAGGCGCTGATGTGACCGTACGCAGTCGTACGCCTACGCGCCGGACGACCGGCCGCCGTCGCGATCGCCCGCAACTGCTCCTCGGTCCGCGCCGAACCGTTGCCGGAGCCGGCCATCCGCGAGATGGTCTCCTCCATCAACGTGCCGCCCAGGTCGTTGCAGCCGCTGCGGAGCATCTCCACCGTGCCCTCGTCACCGAGCTTCACCCAGGAGCACTGGATGTTGTCGATCCGGCCGTGCAGCAGCACCCGGGCCATCGCGTGCACCACCCGGTTCTCCCGCCAGGTCGGCCCGGGTCGCGCGATACCGGCCAGATAGATCGGGGCGTTGGTGTGCACGAACGGCAGCGCCACGAACTCGGTGAACCCGCCGGTGCGGTCCTGCACCCCGGCCAGCACCCGGAAGTGCGCCAACCACTGCCCGGGATGGTCCACGTGGCCGTACATCATCGTGGAGCTGGACCGGATGCCCAGCTCGTGGGCGGTGCTGACCACCTCGACCCACGCGGCGGTCGGCAGCTTGCCCTTGGTCAGCACCCAGCGCACCTCGTCGTCGAGGATCTCCGCCGCCGTCCCCGGGATGGTGTCCAGCCCGGCCTCGCGCAGCCCGGTCAGCCACTCCTTCACCGGCACCCCGGCCTTGGCGGCGGCGGTGACGATCTCCATCGGGGAGAAGGCGTGCACGTGCATGCGGGGCACCCGCGCCTTGATCGCCCGGACCAGGTCGGCATAGATGGTGACCGGCAGCTTCGGGTCGATGCCGCCCTGGATGCAGACCTCACCGGCTCCGGCGTCCCACGCTTGGAGCGCCCGGTCGGCGACCTGCTCCACCGACAGCCGGTACGCGTCGGCGTCCCGCTCCCGCTGCGCGAAGGCACAGAACCGGCAGCCCACGTAGCAGACGTTGCTGAAGTTGATGTTGCGGTTGACCACGTACGTGACGTCCTCGCCGACCGCGTCCCGCCGCAGGTCGTCGGCGCTACGGCAGAGCTCGTCCAGGGCCGGACCGTCCGCGCCGAACAACGCCATCGCGGCGTCGGCGTGCCGGGGTTCGAGCAGCGCCGCCGGGTTCTCGGCGGCCAGCCGCAGCCCGGCCCGCAGGTCGGCGTCGCCGGAGCCGAGGGCAGCCGACCGGCCGGACGGGTCGGCCTCCGACGACGGTACGGCGACCTTGGCCGCCACCTCCGACCAGTCCCCGTAGACGTGGTCGAAGTCGCCCCGCCGGTCCTCGGTCCGCCCCGTGCGGTCGATGTCGACGTGCAGGTCGGTCCGCCCACCGAAGGTCTCGTCCGGCTCCTGCCAGGGACGGCCGACCGGCCGCGCGGACGCCACGGCGAGCCCGGTCGACGGCTCGGCCAACGCGGTGACGTGCGGCAGCAGGCGCGGGTCCAGCCACGGCTCGCCGGCCCGGACGTACTCCGGGTAGACCGTGAGCCGCTCGCGCAGCTCGAATCCGGCGGCGGCGGTGCGCTCCGCCAACTCGTCGAGCTGCGGCCACGGGCGTTCCGGGTTGACGTGGTCCGGGGTCACCGGGGAGACGCCGCCCCAGTCGTCGATGCCGGCGCGCAGCAGCAGGTCGTACTCACCGGCGATGAGGTTCGGCGGTGCCTGGATGCGGGCCTTCGGGCCGAGCAGCAGCCGGGCCACCGCGACGGTGGCCGCCAGGTCGTGCAGCTCCGCGTCCGGCATCCCGCGCATCGCGGTGTCCGGCTTGGCGCGGAAGTTCTGCACGATCACCTCCTGGAGGTGGCCGTACTCCCGGTGCGCCCGCCGGATGGCGAAGATCGCGTCCACCCGTTCGGCGGGCGTCTCGCCGATGCCGATCAGGATGCCGGTGGTGAACGGGACACCGACCCGGCCGGCGTCGTCGAGGACCCGCAACCGCACGGCCGGTTCCTTGTCGGGCGAGCCGAAGTGCGGGCCGCCCGGCTCCGACCAGAGCCGCGTCGCAGTGGTCTCCAGCATCATCCCCATGCTGGGCGCGACCGGCTTGAGTCGCTGCAACTCCGACCAGGAGAGCACGCCCGGGTTCAGATGCGGCAGCAGGCCGGTCTCCTCCAGCACCGCCACCGCGCAGGCGCGCAGATAGTCCAGGGTGGACTCGTAGCCGCGCTCGTCCAGCCACTGCCGGGCCGCCGGCCAGCGCTCCTCCGGCCGGTCACCGAGGGTGAACAGCGCTTCCTTGCACCCCTGCGCCGCACCGGCGCGGGCGATGGCGAGCACCTCGTCGCGGTCGAGGAACGCCGCCGGCAACCGGTGCGGCACGGTGGCGAAGGTGCAGTAGTGGCAGCGGTCCCGGCAGAGCCGGGTCAGCGGCACGAAGACCTTCTTCGAGTACGTGACCACGCCCGGCCGCCCGGCGTCCCGCAGCCCGGCGTCCCGGATCGCCCCGGCGACGTCGAGTAGTTCGGTGAGGGCGGTGCCCCGGGCACTCAGCAGTGCGGACGCCTCGTCGACGTCGAGCGCCCGGCCGGCGGCGGCCCGGCGCAGGGCCCGCCGGACAGCCGCCTCCGCAGGGCCAGGCTCGCTGCGATCAACCATCCGCCCAGCCTAGGCGCTGTCGCCGGCCGCACACCCCCCACGTGGGCAACCGCACCCGGCCGCCCGGCTGGTCGTACGGCGGTCAGGCGGGCTTGTCGCCCGGGTCGATCCGCTGGGTGCGGTCGCCCTCGCCCGGCGGCGGCACCGCCTGGCCCGGCTCGGTGCCCTGACGCGGGATGGTCTGGGTCGGGTCGGCCGACGGGGGCTGCCCGAACGGCGGTGCCGCCGGAGAGGTCGGAGCCGGTGGCTGCGCCGGCACGACCGGCTGGCCGTGCGGCGGCCAGGTGTGCGGGGCGGACGACGGCCCGCCGGGCGCCTGACCCGCCACCGGCCACCCCGGCTGCTCCCCGCCCGGCTGAGCGCCGGGGTAACCGCCCGGCTGCTGGCCGGGGTAACCGGCGGGCTGGCCCGCGCCCGGGTAGCCGGCCTGGCCGGGAAAGCCACCGGACTGCTCGCCACCGGGCCATCCACCGGTCGGACCGGGCTGCTGCGGCCACCCACCCGGGTAGCCACCGGGCTGTCCCGGGGTGCCCTGCGGGGCCCAGCCCTGCTGCGGGGTGCCGTACAGGCCGGGCTCCTGCTTGGGCTTGGGCACGTAATAGAGCCGCCGCCAGACGGTCCAGACCACGTACGCCGCCGCGCCGAACAACGCCACCCAGGCCGCCCGGGTGATGACGCCGGTCAGGGCGTCGAAGATCTGCGCCTCGGCCAGCCGACCGACCGTCCAGATCAGCAGCGTCAGACCGCCGAACACGACGCTGACCGCGTACTCGACCAGGGCCACCTGCGTGATCAGCTTCGCCTTGCCGACCACCGGGGCGAGGTGGGTGGCGAGCAGCACCGCCAGCAGCGGCAGGACGATCGCCTCCAGCCCGACGAAGCCGAAGAACGCACTGCCCGCCCGGCCGGTCACCGTGCTGTAGGCGCCCTGCGGAGTGATCAACCGGATCAGCGTGACGAAGAGGAAGACGGCGTTCGCGCCCAGGAGCACGAGGGCGACGAGTTCCCGAAGCGGCCCGGTCACCTGACGGGCCGGGGTCGGTTCGGAGGGCGGATGCTCCACGGGGCTGGTCACGAACTCTCCCTGGGGGCGAAAGCGGACAGATGCCGACGTGAGCCTAGTCTCCCTGGGCGACTGGCCGTCGGAGGCGTCACGTAGGCGAGGATGGGCTGATGCGTGTCGTGGTTCTGACCGGCGGAATCGGGGGTGCCCGGTTCCTGCTCGGGGTGCGTGCGTACGCCCGTGAGGTGGGTGCCGAGGTGACCGCCGTGGTCAACGTCGGCGACGATCTGCGCCTGCACGGGCTCCGGGTCTGTCCGGACCTGGACAGCGTCATGTACACCCTCGGCGGCGGGGCCGACCCCGAGCGCGGCTGGGGTCGTACCGGCGAGAGCTGGACGGTCAAGACCGAGCTGGCCGCGTACGGTGCCGAGCCGACCTGGTTCGGGCTGGGCGACAAGGACCTGGCCACCCACCTGGTACGCAGCACCATGCTCGACGCCGGGTACCCGCTGCACCAGGTGACCGACGCGTTGGCGACCCGCTGGCAGCCCGGCGTACGCCTGCTGCCGGCGACCGACGACCGCCTGGAGACGCACGTGGTGGTGACCCTGCCCGACGAGACCGGCGACGGCACCGGCGGGCAGCGGGCGATCCACTTCCAGGAGTGGTGGATCCGGTACCGGGCCCAGGTGCCGACGCACCGGTTCGTGTTCGTCGGCGCGGAGGCCGCGAAGCCGGCACCCGGCGTGACGGAGGCGATCGCCGGTGCCGACGTGGTGCTGGTGGCGCCGAGCAACCCGGTGGTCAGCATCGCGCCGATCCTCGCCGTACCGGGCGTGCGGGAGGCGCTGACCGGCGGTCCGGCACCGGTGGTCGGGGTGTCGCCGATCATCGGTGGCGCCCCGGTGCGCGGCATGGCGGACCGGTGCCTCTCGGTGGTCGACGTGCCGTGCACCGCCGCCGGGGTCGGCGGGCTGTACGGCAGCCGGGCCACCGGTGGCCTGCTCGACGGATGGCTGGTCGCCGAGGAGGATGCGGGCACGGAGGTGCCGGGCGTGACCGTACGCGCGGTGCCGCTGCGGATGACCGACGAGGCGGCGACGGCGGCGATGGTCCGCGCCGCGGTGGAGTTGACGTGAGACTGGAGATCCTGCCGGTGCCGGGCATCGGCCACGTGACCGAGGGCGACGACCTGGCGGCGCTCATCGCAGGCGCGGCACCGTGGCTGCGCGACGGCGACGTGCTGGTGGTGACCAGCAAGATCGTCTCGAAGGCGGAGGGTCGGCTGGTGGACGTGCCCGCCGACGGCCCGGATCGGCAGGCCGCCCGGGACGAGGTGCTGGCCTCGGAGACGGTCCGGGTGGTGGCGTCGCGCGGCCCGACCCGGATCGTGCAGACCCGACACGGCTTCGTGATGGCGGCGGCCGGCATCGACGCCTCGAACGTCGACAAGACCCGGCTGGTGCTGCTCCCGGAGGACCCGGACGCCTCGGCCCGGGCACTGCGCGCCGGGCTGCGGGCGCGTCACGGCGTGAACGTCGCCGTGATCATCAGCGACACCATGGGTCGGCCGTGGCGCAACGGGCTCACCGACGTGGCCCTCGGCGTGGCCGGGATGGACGCGATCCGGGACCACCGGGGCGAGGTCGACCCGTACGGCAACGAGCTGGTGCTGACCCAGATGGCCGTGGTCGACGAGTTGGCCGGCGCGGGCGAACTGATCAAGGGCAAGTGCGACCAGATGCCGGTCGCGGTGATCCGGGGCTACCTGACCGCCGGGCAGGACGACGACGGCGAGGGTGCCCGGGTGCTGGTGCGGGACGCGTCGATGGACCTGTTCTCGCTCGGCACCGCCGAGGCCCGGGCGGCGGGGCTGGCCGAGGCCGCGCACCTGCCGGACCGCCCCGGCGAGGCACGGCCCGACCCGGCTACGGTCGCCGCGGCGATCGCCTCGGTCATCGACGTCGTCGCACCCGGCACGGTGTTCACCCAGGTCGTCGACGACGACGTACGCGCCGGACTGGTCCATACCGTGCCCGGCTGGCCGGAGCGTGCCACCGGCCTGGTGCTCTGCTCCCCGCCCACCCCGGTCGGTCCGGTCCAACTGGTCCGGTTCGGCACCGACGTGCAGCGGCTGCGGACCGCCCTCGCGGCCCACCACGTCCCCTCCCAACTCCTCCCCCCGCCACCGGCCACCACCGCCGCCGCCTCCCTGGCCCTCTGAGCACCCGACGCCGGGTTTCCGCCGGTCAGGGGTTGAGCAGGGCGCGCCCCAGCGGGGTGGGGGTGTGCAGGACGGTGTTGCGGTCGCGGTGGCTCACCAGCAGACCGGCGTTGCGCAACACCGTGGTGTGCTGGCTGGCCGCCGCCGCCGAGATCCGCAACCGGCGGGCCAGCTCGCCGGTGCTGCACCCGCCGTCGGTGGCGGCGAGCACCGCGGCCCGGGTCCGGCCGAGCAGCGCGGCCAACGCCGTGCGCCCGGCGCCGGTCGCGTCGGCCTCGACGGCCAGTCCGCCCAGCCGGTCCACCGGATAGACCAGCACCGGCGGCAGCTCCGGGTCGACCAGCGCCACCGGCGTCTTCGCGCAGAAGAACGACGGCACCAGCAGCAGTCCCCGACCCCGCAGGTGCAGTTCGCGGCTGTTCGGATAGTCGGGGATGTGCAGCACCCCGGACTCCCAGCGCACGCCCGGCCGCAGGGAGGTCAGCAGGCCCTCGATCCCGCCGTCCAGCATGGCCCGCGCCCGGCGGCTCCGGTCGGCGTCCACCGCCGCCTGCACCCGCTCCCAGTACGGGCCGAGGGCCAGGTCGCGGTACCGGCTCATCGCGTCGGTCAGGTCGTCCAGCGCCCGCGGCTCACCCCGGGCCAGGGCGTCGGCCCCGGTGGGCAGGCTCCGACCGCTGGCCAGCCGACTGAGGTCGCGGTGCAGCAACGTCGCCGGGGTACGCCGCAGCGCCTCCATCCCGGCCTCGAACCCGCCCACGCTCTCGTACGGGGTGAGGAAGTCCGGGAAGTAGCCACGCGGCGGGTTCAACGTCAGCAGCAACCGCAGTCCGTCGGCGTCATCCTGCCGGCGCAGGCCACGCATGACCTCACGTCGCCAACCGGCGAGCAGCGGGTCCCGGCTGCGTCCGGGCAGCAGGTGCAGGCTCAGCACCACTTCCCAGATCGGGTCCGCAGCCGGCGCGACTCTGGTCCGGAGGATGTCCTCGCCGGAGAAGTGGATCTTCAGCATGGAACGACTCCCCGTCACCCGGCTGAGGGACGTCCGGCGACGCTTGGCACTTTACCTGGGGCACATCGCCTTGGTCCGTTAAGCGTGGGCTAAAAGACCTCGACTCCCGACGCCCGGGTCCGCCATGCTCTGCGTGCCGCAAGGGACGACACACGTCCCCTGCGGAGTCCGGGGGCCGGGGCAAGGCACGGCCGGGCGGCACCACACGAGGGTCTGCGGCTCAACGCTTCCGCAGGGGTGTCGCCCGGCCGTCAACCGTCCCGCCCCGCAACTCCCCTCCCGCCCGCCCGTACGCTGTGCGGGACGGAAGGAGGGGCCGTGTCGACGCCTCATGCAACCGACGAGCACCCGCAGGCCCCGGAGAGCGGCTGGTCCGCGCTGCACGACGACGCGTCGACGGTCCTCACCGGATGGACGCCGACCAGCTCGGACGCCGCGACCGCGCGGGACCGGACCCTCGCCCTGCTGACCGCCGGACCGGTCGCGATGAGCCGCGAGCACCGGGCCGGACACGTCACCGCCAGCGCCCTGCTGTTCGACGCGACCGGCACCCGGGTGCTGCTCTGCCTGCACCGCAAGTTCCACCGCTGGGTGCAACTCGGCGGGCACTGCGAGTCGGGCGACGGGACGCTGGCCGGGGCCGCGCTCCGCGAGGCGACCGAGGAGTCCGGCATCACCGGCCTGCGGGTGGACCCGGTGCCGATCGACGTGGACGTGCACCAGGTCGGCTGCCAGGGCGGGTCGCTGCACCACGACGTACGCTTCGCCGTCTTCGCCCCGCCCGGCGCGGTGGAGACGGTGAGCGCGGAGTCCGAGGCGCTCGGCTGGTTCCCGCCGGACCAGCTACCGCAACCGCTGGCCGGCGGGACCGCCCGGCTCATGACACCCGGGCTGGCCGCGTTCAGACGAGCCTGTCCTCACCCCGTGCCTTGAGTTCGTCCACGATCGCCTTCACGTCCTGGGCGCGTCCACGCGGGCAGACCAGCAACGCGTCCGGCGTGTCGACCACGATCAGGTCGTGCACGCCGACGCCGGCCACCATCCGCCCGGACTGCGGCACCACCACACACCCGCTGCTGTCGCGCAGCAGCACCTCGGCCTTGACGTCGCCACCGAGCACCACGTTGCCGTCGTCGTCGGTCGGCAGCACCTCACCGAGGGTGTGGAAGTCACCCACGTCGTTCCAGCGGAAGTCGCCCGGCACGGTGGCGACCCGGCCGGCGCTCGCCGCGCCCTCCATCACCGCGTAGTCGACCGAGATCTTCGGCAGCGTCGGCCACACCGCGCCGAGCACGTCGTCCTGCTCGGGGGTGCCCCACACCGCCGCGATCGCGGTCACCCCCGTGTGCAGGGCGGGCTGCTGGCGGGCCAGTTCGGCGAGGAACGCCGACACCCGCCAGACGAACATGCCGGCGTTCCACAGATACCGACCGGACCGGACGTACGCCTCGGCCACCTCGGCGTTCGGCTTCTCCTTGAACTCGACGACCGGACGCATCGGACCGTCGCCCACCGGATCACCGGTCTGGAGGTATCCGTAGCCGGTCTCCGCCCGGGTCGGGGTGATCCCGACGGTCATCAGCAGACCCTGATCCGCACCCCGGACCGCCGCCCGGACCGTCTCCACCCACTGCTCCGGCTGACCGATGAGGTGGTCCGCCGCGAACGACCCCATCACCGCGTCCGGGTCGCGTACCGCGATCACCGCAGCGGCGAGCGCGATGGCCGCGCAGGAGTCGCGCGGCGACGGCTCGATGAGGATGTTCTCCTCGGGCAGGCCGGTCAACTGACGGGCCACCGCCGCCGCGTGCGCGGCCCCGGTGACCACCATGGTCCGCTCCGGAGTGGTCAGCGGCGCCGCCCGCTCCACCGTCGCCTGGAGCAACGAGGCCGGGGTGCCGGTGAACGGGTGGAGGAACTTGGGGTGGCCGGAGCGGGACAGCGGCCACAACCTTGTGCCGCTGCCACCCGCCGGAATGACGACATAGATCACTAGGACATCATGCCCGAACCGCCCGTCCCGGGGGCCGGGTTGCCACGTCAGGCCCGCACCCGTGACCAGGCGGCGATGTGCACCTCGGCGCTCGACTCCCAGGTGAACTCCTTGGCCCGGTCGAACCCGGCCTTGGCCAGCGACAACCGGCGCGGCTCGTCGTCGAGCAGCGCGGCCAGGTCGGTGGCGATCTGGTCCGGGTCCTCACTGGTGTACGCCACCGCGTCGCCACCCACCTCGGGCAGGGACAGTCGGGGCGTGGTGAGCACCGGAGCGGCGCACGCCATCGCCTCCAGCACCGGCAGGCCGAAACCCTCCCCGTAGGACGGATAGGCGGCCACCAGGGCTCCACCGAGGAAGCCGGGCAGGTCGGCGTAGCGCAGATAGCCGGGACGCAGCAGCCGCAGGTGCGACGGCACGTCGGCGGCAGCCCGGTCGATGTCGTCGTCGTGCCCCTGCCCACCGGCGATCACCAGCGCCGGCGGGTCCTCCCGGTCGGCGACCGCCCGCGCCCAACCACGGATCAGGTTCGGCACGTTCTTGCGCGGCTCCTTCGCGCCGTGGAAGGCCACGTAGCTGCTGCCACCCAGTCCCAGCCGGGCGCGTACCCGGGCCTTCTCCTCGTCGCCGGGAGCGTGGAAGGCGTCGTGGTCGACACCGTGGTATGCCACGTCGATCCGGGTCGGATCGGCGTCCAGCAGCCGGATCAGCTCGTCCCGGGTGGCCTTGCTCGGCACGATCACCCGGTTGGCCCGGCGCAGCGAGGTCTTGATCGCGCTGCGGAAGAACGTCCGGCGGGACTTGTCGTAGTGCTCCGGCTCGGTGAAGAAGGTCGCGTCGTGCAGGGTCACCGTGACCGGGCAGCCGGCCCGCAACGGACAGGTGTAGAACGGCGAGTGCAGCACCTCGGCACCGACCTGCTGCGCCAGCAGGGGCAGACCGGTCTGCTCCCAGGCGAGCCGGGCGGGACGGTGCGCGACGGCGGCGGGTGCGGGGACGATCTCGGCTCCGGGCAGCATCCGGCGATAGCGGTCCAGGTCGGTGCGGAGACTGACCACGACCAGTTCCACCGCCGACCCGCACACCTTGCCGAGGGCGCCGAGCAGACCGTCGACGTATCTACCGACGCCCCCGCGGTCGGCGGGGACACTCGTGGCGTCGATGAGCACGCGGGGCGGGCGACCGGCGGTCACGGGGCGACTCCTTGTGGTGGCGGGACTGTGGGGAACAACACTTCGGGCAAGCCTACGCCGGTGCCGAGTGCGGACGCTGACTCCGACCCGACGGTTCGCCGACTTGTGACTGTCATCGAGTACGGGCGGCGGCGGCGTATCGTTCGCGCCGATGGCCGACAACATTGCCCGCGTCCTGCCCGACGCGATCGCGACCGACCCGACCCGCCCGCTGCTCACCTGGTACGACGACGCGACCGGCGAGCGCACCGAACTCTCCGGCGCCACGCTGACGAACTGGGTGGCCAAGACCGCCAACCTGCTCGTCGACGAACTGTCACTCGCCCCCGGTGACACTGCGGCGGTGCTGCTGCCACCACACTGGCAGACCGCCGCCGTGCTGCTCGGCTGCTGGTCGGCCGGGCTGACCGTGGCCGATCGACCCGGTGCCGTGGACGTCCTGTTCGCCACCGCCGACCGCGCCGCCGAGGCGGACGCCTGGTCGGCCGGCGACCGGTACGCGCTCGCCCTGCACCCGTTCGCGCTGCCGCTGCGGGAGGTGCCGGCCGGCTTCGCCGACTACGTGACCGAGGTACGCGCACACGGCGACCACTTCGGCGCGTACCCGCCAGGCGGGCCGGACCACGTCACGCTGCGTGAGCGGGCGACGGCCCGAGCGGCCGAGTTGGGCATCTCCCCCGGCGAGCGGGTCCTGATCGACGTGGACGCCCTGCCCGACCCGGTCGACTGGCTGCTCGCCCCGCTCACCGCGCGCGCGACCACCGTCCTCTGCGCCCACCCCGACCACGCCCGCCTACCCGCCCGAGCCACCACCGAGAAAGCCACCCACACCCTCCCCTGACACCCTCACCCCACCCCACCCCGTAATCGACGGGTCGGGCCACGTGCGACGGGCACGGAAGCTCGTTGATCAAGGGGTTTGCGTCAGAATCCCGCTCGAACGCGGCGCAAACCTCTTGATCAACGGGACGGGGGCGGGGTGGGGGTGGGGCGGGATTGGGCGAGGGTGGCGAAGGCGGTCAGGGA
Organism: Micromonospora sp. NPDC049900; assembly: GCF_044461025.1. Taxonomy (NCBI): domain Bacteria; kingdom Bacillati; phylum Actinomycetota; class Actinomycetes; order Micromonosporales; family Micromonosporaceae; genus Micromonospora; species Micromonospora sp. NPDC049900. Next base: position 3,444 of record NZ_JBITKM010000009.1, on the reverse strand, counting down.
GTCGGGGTTGGCCAGTGCGCCCTTGGCGGCGGCCTGATCGACCGGGGTACCGGTGAGGATCTTCTTCACCGGGACCTCCAGCTTCTTCGCGGACAGGGTGCGGGGCACCGCGCGGACCTGGTGGATCTCGTCCGGCACGTGCCGGGGGGAGAGGGCGGTTCGCAGCTCGCGGGAGATCGCCGCGCGCAGGTCGTCGTCGAGGGTCAGGCCGTCGGCGAGTACCACGAAGAGCAGCAGTTCACCGGCACCGCCCTGGTCGTCCTCCAGGTGCACCACCAGCGAGTCGACGACCTCGTCCAGCCCCTCCACCACCGAGTAGAACTCGGCGGTGCCCAGACGTACGCCGCCCCGGTTCAGGGTGGCGTCGGAACGGCCGGTGATCACACAGCCGCCGCGCGCGTTGATGGTGATCCAGTCGCCGTGTCGCCAGACTCCGGGGTAGACGTCGAAGTACGCCTCCCGGTAGCGGCTCCCGTCGGCGTCGTTCCAGAAGCCCACCGGCATGCTCGGCATCGGCGCGGTGATCACCAGTTCGCCCAGTTCGCCGATGACCGGGGTGCCGTCGGCCGAGCGGGCCTCCACCCTGGCGCCGAGCGCCCGACAGGTGATCTCACCGGCGTGCACCGGCAGCAGCGGTACCCCGCCGACGAAGCCGGTGCAGACGTCGGTGCCGCCGGACAGCGACTGGAGTTGCAGGTCTGTGCCGACGGTCTCGTACACCCAGGTGAAGCCCTCGGCGGGCAGCGGCGCACCGGTCGAACCCAGCCCGCGCAGCGCGGACAGGTCGGCGATCTCGCGCGGCACCAGACCCGCCTTGCGGCAGGCCAGCAGGTACGGCGCCGAGGTGCCGAAGTACGTGGTGCCGGTCTCCTCGGCCAGCCGCCACAGCCCGCCCAGGTCCGGGTGGCCCGGGTTGCCGTCGAACAGCACGATCGTCGCGCCCACCGCCGGACCGGAGGCCAGGAAGTTCCACATCATCCAGCCGGTGGTGGTGAACCAGAAGAACCGGTCGGCCGGACCGAGGTCGTGGTGCAGGGCGAGCATCTTGAGGTGTTCCAGCAGGATGCCACCGTGCCCGTGCACGATCGGCTTGGGCAACCCGGTGGTGCCGGACGAGTAGAGCACGTACAGCGGATGGTCGAACGGCACCGGGGTGAACGTCGCGGGCTCGTCCGTCGGCGCCGCCAGGTCGGCCCAGGAGAGCGCACCCGCCGGGGTCGGGCCGGACGGGTCGAGGTAGGCGATGCTCACCGTGTGCCGTACCGACGGCAGTGCGGCGCGGATCGCGGCCACCTCGGCACGCCGGTCCACCGGCTTGTCGCCGTAGCGGTAGCCGTCCACCGCGACCAGTACGGTCGGCTCGATCTGCTGCCAGCGGTCGGTGACACTGCGGGTGCCGAACTCCGGCGCGCAGGAGGAGAAAATCGCGCCGAGGCTCGCCGTGGCCAGCAGCAGCACGTACGTCTCGGGGATGTTCGGCGCGTACACGGCCACCCGGTCGCCGGTGCCCACGCCGAGTCGGCGCAGCCCGGCGGCCACCCGGCGGACCTGCTCGCGCAGTTCGGCGGCGGTCAGGGTGACCGGCGCACGGGTCTGCGAGTGCGCGATCACCACCGGGTCGTCGTCGGCCCGGCCGGGCATCCGCAGCACGTTCTCGGCGTAGTTGAGCGTGGCGTCGGGGAACCACCGCGCCCTCGGCATGTCACGCGTGGCCAGGGCGGCGGTCGGCGGGGTGTGCGCGACGACCTCGAAGTGGTCCCAGATCGAGCGCCAGAAGGCGTCCAGGTCGGTGACCGACCACCGCCACAGCGCGTCGTAGTCGGCGAACTCAAGGCCCCGGTGCTCGGCCAGCCACCGCAGGTACGTCCCGATGCGTGAGCGCTGGAGCACGTCCGTCGGCGGCGTCCACAACACGTCCGTCACTGGTCCACTCCTCCCCTGGCCCGACACGACGCTGTGCGGTGGGCCGTGGCGTCATCCTGCCCTAGCTTGCAAGGAAGGGCACCCTCCTAACGCCTGCGGTAGAGCAGGGGTCCCCTGCTAACACACGGCCCCACGGCCACGGCCCCACGGCCACGGCCCCACGGCGACCGCTCAGCCCGACTCGCCCCGGGCGTGCTGGATGGCGCGGCGGCGGGCCAGCCGGTGGGCACGGCGGATCTCCGCCTCGCGCCAGCGACGTTCGTCCTCCGGCGTCTCCGGCAGCACCGGCCGCACCGCCCGTGGCGCGCCGCCCACCTCGACACCGACGAAGACGAGGTACGCGGTGGCCACCCGCACCGCCTCCGCCTCGGCCGAGTCCCAGCGCTCGGCCATCACCCGTACGCCGACCTCCATCGACGTCGATCCGGTCCAGTTGATCTGGGCGTACGCGTGGATCAGGTCGCCGACCCGGACCGGCTCGGAGAAGACGATCTCGTCGATCGCGGCGGTGACCGCCGTACCGCCGCTGTGCCGGGCCGCGGCGGCACCGGCGACGTCGTCCACGAACTTCATCAGCACCCCGCCGTGCACGGTGCCGTAGAGGTTCACGTCGACCGCCGTCATGATCCGACTCAGGGTCACGCGCGAGTACGACGTCGGCTTGCCCGGTGGCGCGGCGGAGGGGTGCTCGGTCATGGCGGAAACGGTACGGTGCGCGGATGCGACATCTGTGGAGCTTCCTCGCCGGGCTGGTGGTGGCACCGGTCACCTGGGTGCTGGTCACCCTGGGCCAGGACGGGTCGGCCGGGACGGTCGACCGGTGGGTGGAGATCGGCACCTCGAACACGGCAAACCTGATCGAACCGGCCGTTTATCTCGCCGTCGGCGGAATCGTGTTGGGCCTGCTCGGCACACTGCGCATCTCACCGCTCGGCCCGCTGGTGGCCGGGCTGCTGCTGATCACCCCGTACGTCGGGCTGTTCGTGGCGCCCTTCCGGGTCCGCGAGCGCATCCCGGCCGACTGGGAGTTCCTCGGCGACCCGCTGCCGCTGCGGCTGCCGGTGCAGAACGGCACCCTGTTCCTGATCGGCCTGCTGTTGGTGATGGCGACGTTCAGCGGGCAGCGGTGGCGGCGCTGGCCGACGCCCGCACCGGTGGTGCCGCCGCCGACCGAGGCGACGACCCAGGACCTGCCAGTGACCGAGTGGCCGCCGCCGTCGGCGGAACGGGACACCGAGCCGCTGAGCCTCGGCTACCCGGACCCGGACGACACGCCGACCGAGCCGCTGCCCCGGCGCACCAGTGGGACCTCGCCCTGGTCGGCGCCGCCCGGCAGCCTGCCGCGACGGGACGACGCGACCAACTGATCGAACGGAGAGAAGGGCTCCGCCCGGTGGCCGTGGCCGCCGGGCGGAGCCCTCCGTCGTCAGTCCTTCAGCAGTTGGCGGGCCATCACGATGCGTTGGACCTGGTTGGTGCCTTCGTAGATCTGGGTGATCTTGGCGTCGCGCATCATCCGCT
>NZ_JBITKM010000008.1:0-277901 GCF_044461025.1 Micromonospora sp. NPDC049900 | reverse complement strand
TGGCGGCCCCGCTTGTCGCGGCCCCACCCCGCCACCCCCCCCCCCGCCGGGGGTCCCCCCCCCCCCCCCCGGGGGGGGGGCCGCCCCCCCGCCCGGCGGGCCCCCCCCCCCCCCCCGCGCCCGGGTCCCCGCATCCCCCGTGGCGCGGGTCGGGTCTAGGTGCGTGCCATCGTGTCCGCCGTCTCGGACAGGACGCGCCGCATGGTCTCGCTGCCGGTGTGCCCCGCGTCCCCGACGACGTGCAGGCGTGCCTCGGGCCACGCCTGCGCGATCTCCCACGGTGTGATCGCCGGTCCGCTCACGTCGTTACGACCGTGCACCAGCACACCCGGGATGCCGGCCAGCTTCGGAACGTTGCGCAGGATCTCGCCGTCGGCCAGGAACGCGCCGTTGCCGAAGTAGTGCGCGCAGATCCGGGTCATGGTGAGCCGCTGTCGCAGCTCCCCGGCGGAGTACTGGCCGGGTCTGCCGTTGCTCTCCTCGGAGATCAGCGCGTCCTCCCACGCGCACCATTCCTCGGCCGCCCGTTCGCGTACCGCCGGGTCCGGGTCGGCGAGGAGTTGGCCGTAGCGCAGCAGGACCGGTTCGATCGGTGGTTGGCTGTCGGTCGGCAGCGCGTAGCCCGGCAGGCCCGCGTGGGCGACGAATCGTTGCCACGCCTCGGGGAAGAACCGCCCGCCGCCCCGGTACAGCCAGTCCACCTCGGACCGTCGGGTCATGGTCACCGCGACGAGCACCATGCCGCGTACCCGGTCGGGATGGTGCGTCGCGTACGCCAGCGCGAGCGTCGCGCCCCACGACCCGCCGTACACCACCCAGCGGGCGATGCCGAGGTGCTCGCGCAACCGCTCGATGTCGGCGACGAGATGGGCGGTGGTGTTGGCGCGCAGATCGGTGCTCGGGTCGGCCGCCGACGGGGTGCTGCGCCCGCAGTTGCGCTGGTCGAAGAGCACGACGCGGAACCGCTCCGGGGCGAGCGCCCGTCGGTGCCGGGTCGTGCTGCCGCTGCCGGGACCGCCGTGCAGGACGACGGCGGGGACGCCCTCGGGGTTGCCACTGACCTCCCAGTAGACCTGGTTGCCGTCGCCGACGTCGAGCATCCCGGTGTCGTACGGCTCGATCATGGTGCGCTCCTCGCGATATGACAGCGCTGTTACAGTACCCGCCATGGCAACCCCCGATCCCGGGCCCGGCGTCCTCGGCACGAGACTCGCGACGCTCATGGAGCTGCTCGACGGCGGCATCGGCCAGGTGTACGCCGAGATCGGCCTTCCCGGTCTGCGCGCGCGGTTCGCGCCGGTGCTCCTGGTGGTGGCCGACGACGGGCCGTGCTCGATCCGGGCCGTCGCGACCGCGATCGACGTGACCCATTCGGCGGCCAGCCAGACGGTCGCCGCGATGGCGCGTGCCGGGCTCGTGGAGACGATCCCCGGCCGCGACGCGCGCACCAGGATGGTCACGCTCACCGACGAGGGGCGGCGGGTCCTGCCGGCGTTGCGGGCCGAGGTCGCCGCCACCACCACGGCGACCCGCGAGCTGGAGACCGAGCTGTCGATGCCGTTGCACGTGCTCGTGGACGAGGCGCTGGCCGCGCTCGCCCGACGCCCGATGCGCGATCGGATCATCGCCGCCGACCCTGGCCTGCTCGGTGTTCGGGGCGGGGACGCCGGGACGGGCGGTCGCCGCCCGGGCGGCCCGCCGGACCCGCCGCCTCGACGGTGATCGGCTCGATCCCTGCCGCCACACCGCCCGGCGTGGACGACACCTCCGCGCCGCCCCGTCGGGCGGCGTCCTCGTCGTGTCCGGGTGCGTGATCCGGCCCCGCGCAAGTCGTCGGTGTTACGTCTTGACTAAGGATCTGTTATCGCTCACAGTCGATAGTGAAGACGGACGATATCTGCGGCCGACCGGGCCAGGCGCGTTCCGCTTCGTAGTAAACGATCACGACGCCGCACGTGGGCACGGCGGCGGTTGTTAGCGATCACACCACGCGGGACGCATCTACCCCGCGACCGTCCCCTGTGGTCGCTCCACTCTCTTCTCCCAAGGAGGATCATGGGTACCTTCGAGGTCCCCCGCATCGTTCCGCGTCGGCGTGGGTGGTTGTCCCGGGCCGTCGCGGCGGTGGCGGCGGTCGTGGTGGGCGGCACGCTGGTGGCGGTGGCACCCTCGCCGGCAGCGGCGGCGACGGTCGACACCAACGCGTGGTACGTGCTGGTCAACCGCAACAGCGGCAAGGCGTTGGACGTCTACAACCTGGCCACGAACGACGGCGCGCGGATCACCCAGTGGACGCGCAACAACGGCAACCAGCAGCAGTGGCAGTTCGTCGACTCCGGTGGCGGCTACTACCGGCTGAAGTCCCGGCACTCGGGCAAGGTGCTCGACGTCTACAACTTCTCCATCGCCAACGGCGCGTCCATCGTGCAGTGGACCGACGGCAACGGCACCAACCAGCAGTTCCGGCTCGCCGACTCCGACGGCGGGTACGTCCGCCTGATCAACCGCAACAGCAACAAGGCGGTGGAGGTGCAGAACGCCTCCACCGCCGACGGCGGCAACATCGTCCAGTACGACGACTGGGGCGGCACCAACCAGCAGTGGCAACTGGTCCGCGTCGGTGACACCGGCAACCCGGGCACCCCCGGCGGCAACTTCACCAACCCGGTGGTCTGGCAGGACTTCGCCGACGTCGACATCATCCGGGTCGGCGACGTCTACTACATGTCCGCCTCGACCATGCACTACTCGCCGGGCGCGCCGGTGCTGCGCTCGTACGACCTGGTGAACTGGGAGTTCGCCGGACACTCGGTGCCCCGGCTGGACTTCGGCACCAAGTACGACCTGCCCAGCGGGCAACACGCGTACGTCAACGGGATCTGGGCCTCGACGCTCAACTACCGGCCCAGCAACCGGACGTACTACTGGGCCGGGTGCATCGACTTCGCCCAGACCCACATCTACACCGCCTCCGCCGTGGACGGCACCTGGAGTCGGCACGCCACCATCCCCAACTGCTACTACGACGCCGGCATGTTGATCGACGACAACGACACCATGTACGTCGCGTACGGCAACGGCACCATCAGCGTGGCGCAGCTCTCCGCCGACGGGCGCTCCCAGGTGCGGGCCCAGCAGGTCTACCAGACGCCGTCGAGCATCGGCACGCTGGAGGGGGCGCGCTTCTACAAGCGCAACGGCGCCTACTACATCTGGCTGACCCGTCCGGCCAACGGCCAGTACGTGCTCAAGTCGACCAACGGTCCGTTCGGCCCGTACGAGCAGCGGCAGGTGCTGCTCAACATGCAGGGGCCGATCTCCGGCGGCGGCGTACCGCACCAGGGCGGACTGGTCCAGACCCAGAACGGCGCCTGGTACTACATGGCGTTCACCGACGCGTACCCGGGCGGCCGGATGCCGACGCTCGCGCCGATCACCTGGACCGCCGACGGCTGGCCGCAGGTGCAGACCGTCAACGGCGCCTGGGGCGTGAACTACCCCAACCCGCTGCCGCTGCGGCCGGTCAAGCCGCTCACCGGAGTGGACACGTTCGCCGGCACCCAGCTCGGCGTGCAGTGGGAGTGGAACCACAACCCCGACACCAGCCGGTTCTCGGTGAACAACGGACTGCGCCTGCAGACCGCCACCGTCACCAACGACCTCTACCGGGCCCGCAACACGGTCACGCACCGTATCCAGGGTCCGACCTCGACCGCGACGGTCGAGCTGGACTACTCCACCATGCGCGACGGGGACCGCACCGGCCTGGCCATGCTGCGGGACTCCTCGGCCTGGATCGGTGTCCGGCGCGACAACGGGGCCACCCGGGTGGTGATGACCAACGGCCTGACCATGGGCAACAACTGGAGCACCACCAGCACCGGCACCGAGATCGCCAGTGCTGCGGTGTCCGGCGGTCGGATCTGGCTACGGGCCAACGCCGACATCAGACCCGGCTCCGGGCGGCAGGCGCGCTTCTCGTACAGCACCGACGGGGTCACCTTCGTCCCGCTGGGCAACGCCCTGACGCTCAACAACAACTGGACGTTCTTCATGGGGTACCGGTTCGGCATCTTCAACTTCGCCACCAGCGCCCTTGGTGGTGCGGTGACGGTGCGACGCTTCGAGTTGGCCACGCCCTGACCTCGATGTCACGGCGCCCTCGGGGCGGGTGCGGCGCGAACCTCCGACCGCGCCGCCCGCCGGTACGGACGGTCACCGCGCTCCGGTGACCGAGGGGTGGGGGGCGGGGGCCCGCCCGGGCCCCCCCCCCCCCCCCCCCCCCCCCCAAGCCCCGGACCCCGGGTGGCCCCGGACCCCCCCGCGGCCGGGGGGCGCCGCGCCCCCGCGGGGGGGGGGGGGGGGGGGGGGGCCCGGCCCCCGGGCGGCCCACCACCCGCGTCCCGGCACGGACACCATGCGCGATCCCGGTGTACGCCGTCGACCGCGGAGCCTCGGCGCGACGCCAATTCGGCCGCACGGCCTGGCAACGATCGGGATCGGCGCTGACGTAGACTGTGCGTGATCGAGCGCTCTCCACTCGGACGGCACGGGCCGGTGTGGGTACCGCGAGAGGGGATCTTTGTACCCTAGCCGTTCCAGTCAGCGTCGACCGGTCGCGGCGCCGACCGACATGCGGGGAGTCTGAGATGGCCGTACGCGATCCTGCGATGACGGACGTGGCTCGCCTCGCTGGTGTCTCGCACCAGACGGTGTCACGAGTGCTCAACGGCCACCCGAACGTCCGCGAACAGACCCGGCTGCGGGTCCAGGCGGCCATCGCCGAGCTCGGTTACCGCCCCAACCGGGCGGCGCGCGCGTTGGTCACCGGTCGTTCGCAGGTGATCGGCGTGGTCGCCCAGAACACCACCCTCTACGGTCCGGCATCGTTGCTCACCGCGCTGGAACAGGTCGCCGCCGAGTCCGGCTTCGCGGTCAGCGTGGGCAGCGTCCGCGACCTCGACCACCGGTCCATCTCGGCTGCGGTGGAGCGGCACCTGGCCCACCGGGTCGCCGGCATCGTGGTGATCGCGCCGGTGGAGTCGGCCGGCGAGGCGCTGGAGCGCCTGCCGAAGGACGTCCCACTGGTCACCGTCGACGGGGATCCGCGCCGACCGATGCCACTGGTGACGGTGGACCAGGCCGCCGGTGCCCGGGCCGCCACCCAGCACCTGCTCGACGCCGGGCACCGCACGGTGTGGCACGTCTCCGGTCCGTCCGACTGGTTCGACAGCGCGGGCCGGATCGAGGGCTGGCGGGAGGCGCTGCTCGCGGCCGGGGCGGAGATCCCGCCGCTGGTGCCCGCCGACTGGTCCGCTGCGGCCGGTTACCGCTGCGGGCAGATGCTGGCCCGGATGCCCGACGTCACCGCCGTCTTCACCGCCAACGACCACCTCGCGCTCGGGGTGCTGCGGGCGCTGCACGAGCACGGTCGCCGGGTGCCGGACGACATCAGCGTGGTCGGCTTCGACGACGTGCCGGAGGCCGCGTACTTCATCCCGCCGCTGACCACCGTGCGACCGGACTTCGACGCGGTGGCCCGGGCCAGCCTGGAGATGCTGCTGACCCAGATCGAGTCGGCCAGCGGGGGAGCGTTGCGCGAGACGGTCGCGCCGACCCTGGTCTCCCGGCAGAGCGTGGGTCGGCCGCCGGTCCGCTGAGGCGGCCCGGCCCGCATCCCTCGGCGACGGGCAGGGCCCGGCCCGGCGATGCCGGACCGGACCCGCCGCCGGTGGGCGGTCAGCTCGCCGTGCAGGTCGGGGTGCCGGACGGACCCGTTCCGGTGCCCTGGAAACCGAACTCGGTATTGCCACCGGCACCGAGTTGGCCGTTGTAGCTCACGTTGGCGAAGTTCACCGTGCCACCGCTGCCGCTGGCCTGGGCGTTCCAGGTGCCGGTGACCGCGGTCCCGCCGGGCAGCGCGACCCGCACCGTCCAGCCACGGATCGCCGAGTTGCCGGCGGTGACCTTGACGGTGGCCACGAAGCCGCCGTTCCACGAGTTCAGCGACACCGACGCGGTGCATCCGCCACCGGTCGGCGGGGGCGCGGTGGTGGTGGGCGGCGGGGTGGTCGGGTTCGGTCCGCTGACGCTGTTCAGCGCGTTGAGCACCGACTGGTACGCCGCCTTCTTGTTGCCGTTGGCGTCGAACAGCAGCGGGTTCTCGTTGCGCCGCCACGAGTCGCTGTCCCGTACGCCCCACACGGTGATGCCGGTGCACCGGGCCACCGCCAGGCAGGCGCGGGTGACCCGCTCGTAGATGCTCGCCTGGTTGGACCCCTGGGCGACGTCCAACTCGGTGATCTGCACGTCCACGCCGAGGTCGGCGAAGCGTTGCAGGTTGGCCTGGTAGTCACCGGCCAGCGTGGTGCCCAGGTGGGACTGGAAGCCCACGCAGTCGATCGGCACGCCACGGGCCTTGAAGTCGCGCACCATGTTGTAGATGCCGGTCGACTTCGCGTTGATCCCGTCGGTGTTGTAGTCGTTGTAGCAGAGCTTGGCGCCCGGGTCGGCGGCCCGCGCGGTCCGGAACGCGACCTCGATCCAGTCGTTGCCGGTGCGCTGGAGGTTGGAGTCACGCCGACCGCCGCCACCGCCGTCGGCGAACGCCTCGTTCACCACGTCCCACGAGTGGATCTGGCCCCGGAAGTGACCGGCGACCCGGGTGATGTGGTTGGTCATCGCGTTGCGCAGCGCGGTGCCGGAGAGGTTCTGCGCCCAGCCCGGCTGCTGGGCGTGCCAGACCAGCGCGTGCCCGCGTACCGACATGCCGTTGGCCCGGGCGTGGGCGACGAGCCGGTCCCCGCCGGTGAAGTTGAAGCCGTTCTGCTGGGGTTCGGTGGCGTCCCACTTCATCTCGTTCTCGGCCACGATGGAGTTGAACTCGCGGTTGAGGATCGTGGTGTGCTGGCTGTTGGAGAACATGAACGAGCTGGTGGCGGCGCCGAAGTAGCGTCCGCTCTGGGCAGCGGCGGCGCCGAGCGTGCTGGCGGCGGCGTTGGCGGCGGGAACGACGAGCATGGTCGAGGCGAGCAGCGCGGTGCCCGCCGCGAGGGACAGCAGCAGGACGCGCGGCCGGATGGCCGGACCTCTGCCGTCGGTGGATCTGCGATTCATGACAGACCTCTCGTGGTGGTGGTCGGTACGCCCCTCGGCCCCAGGGCGAGTGGCGAGGAACACCCGGGGGCGGCCATGGCACGGCCCGTCGGGTGCTGGGGCGATCGGTGGAGTTCGTGCGGGCGCGGTGACCCGGCCGTGGTGAACGGGATCCGGTGCCGCCTGTGGTCGGGGCGGCTCGGACGGCCGACGCGCTGCGCCTTGTCGGCGGGCCCGGACAGGTCACCGGCGGGTGCGATCGTCGGTCGGCGTGCCCTGCCGGCCGGTTCGGTGACCTCGAAGGAGCGTGCCCTGCACCCCTCGACCGGAAGTTAGCATGTTATCGATAACACGCTCAAGTGACCGCGGTAAATATGCTCTGGTCGCCTGGTCGGGCACCCCGTCGCCCCGGTGGTCGGCGGGTGCCGGTGGGCACGAGCACAACGAGTGGGCCCGGTGTCGCGGGCGCGGGTGGCGCGCCCGCGGCACCGGGCCGCGTACTCGGTGACGGCCGGTCGCCGTCGGGTGTGGATCAGATCCGGATGCCACCGCCGGTCGACGTCGTGGCACCCGCGTCGGGGCCCGGTCGTCGGCCGGCGTCGCTCACTGGCAGCCGAGCCCGTTGAGGGTGAAGCCGGTGGGTGGGTTGTTGGTGCCGCTGTGGGTGGCCTGGAAACCGAAGCTGACGCTCTGGTTGCCGGCGATCGTGGCGTTCCAGGCGACGTTGCGTGCGGTCGCCTGGCTGCCGCTCTGGGTCACCGTGGCGTTCCACGCGCTGGTGACCTGCTGGCCGTTCGGCCAGGTCCACTGCAACGTCCAGCCGTTGACCGGGTTCGGGGTGTTGTTGGTGACGGTCACCGTGGCGACGAGACCGTTGTTCCACGAGTCGGTCGAGTACTGCACCCGGCAGGTCGTGGTGCCCGGCGGCGGGGTGGTGGGCGGGGGAGTCGTGGGCGGAGGAGTCGTGGGCGGAGGCGTGGTCGGCGGCGGCGTGGTCGGCGGCGGCGTGGTGGGCGGCGGCGTGGTCGGCGGCGGGGTGGAGGTCAGGCCGAAGAAGTCGATGGCGACCCGGGCCATGCCCGTCGACGGCAGCGTGTGCCCGGCGCCCTGGATGCTGTACGCCTCGACCTGCACGGTGCCGGCGGAGTTGGCGAACCGGCGACGGTTCCAGTTGGCCTGCGGGGTGTCCGAGGACGTCGGCGTCTGGCTCAATCCGAAGACGTTGGTCCACTGCTCGACCCCCTCCTGCAGGAGTTGGAACGGGATGAGCGTGTCGTTGGTGCCGTGCCAGAGCTGGATGCGGGGGCGCGGACCGCTGTAGTCGGGGTACGCCTGCCGTACCGCGTCGCCCCACTGCTGCGGGGTGCGGTCCATCCGGCCGTTGACGCACTGGCTGTTGGTGGGCGGGAAGTCGGCGGCGTTGGCGAAGCAGTTGAACGGCACGCCCATGAAGGCCGCGCCGGCCTTGAAGACGTCCGGGTAGAGGGCGAGCAGGGCCTGGGTGGCCATGCCGCCGGAGGAACTGCCGGTGGCGTAGACCCGCTGCGGGTCGCCGCCGTACTGGCGTTGGGCGTAACCGACCATGGACATGATGGAGACCGGGTCGCTGCCCCCGTCGCGGCGCTTGGAGGCCGCTGACCACACGTCGAAGCAGTTGCCGAAGCCGGCCTGCTGGGTCGCGGTGGGGTAGATGACCAGGAAGCCGTACTGGTCGGCGAGCCGGGCGAACTCGCTGCTGGAGTAGAAGCCGGTGCCGGAACCGCCGCACCCGTGCATGGCGACCACGATCGCCGGGTTGGCGGGTCGGTTGTCCGGCGCGTAGATGTGCATGCGCATGTTGCCCGGGTTGTTGCCGAAGCTGGTCACCTCGACCAGCGACGCGGCGACGGCCGGTGACGGGGACAGGGCCACGCCCGCCACGGCGAGAAGTAACGCGGTGGCCAGGGATGCCAGCAGCCCCGCTCTCGTTCGGGTCATGTTCACCTCCGGTGGTAGGGGCGACGCCGGAATCCGGGCACGGTGGACGTCGGGGTCAGCCGACATCGACCGGGGACGGGGGCCGGGCGTCGCGATGCGGGAGGTGCTGCCCTGCGGAGGGGATCCGCTCACCTCGCCGTGACGATGACACTTTCGTGCCGATTCGCGGCTCGCGCGCAAGCCAAAGTATGGAGTCGCGCCGAGAGGGCCAGCAACACGATGGCATTGATCGATATTTTCGGTCGGCCGCTGCTCGGGTGGCCGTGGTGACACCCTCCGCCCCCAGGGCTTCCGGGGGTGCCGCCACGGGCGCGAAACACGCTAGCAACACGAGGGGCGTCGATGTTAACGTTCGCAGGACTGTCGATGTGCGGACGTGGCGGCGATCGAGCGCCGTCGTGTGATCGCCAACATCGGTCCAGCCCGCCGGTCTGACCCGCCGTCGTCGGGCGAGTCGCCGCGTCGGGTATTGATGTGATGTATTCATTCCGCTGCCCCGATGCTCAGCCGCAGATTCCTGCCGATAGCCCGATATCAACGCAGATCTAGGCATTGACGCTGCGCGCCGGAAACGAATAACGTCTGATGTCTAGGCCGCCTTCATCCCGAACCACCCGAGGGGCGTCCGCACCTGCCCGCTGTGGACGTCACCGCCGCCCGATCGCATCTGTTCCGCCGGTCGTCCGTCGCCGCGCCCCGGTGGTCGCGGTGCCCAGCCTCCGGCGGCATCCCGATACGGAGGACACACGATGGAACGTAGAGCCCTGTTGAGCGTGGGACTGACCGTGCTGCTCGGTGCCTCGGCCACCCTCGCGGCCGGGTGCGGCGACGACGGCACCGGCTCGGGCGGTTCGACGCAGCTCGTCGGCGTCGACTACCCGCGTTCGGACACCGACTTCTGGAACTCCTACATCAGGTACGTGCCGCAGTTCGCCGACGAACTGGACGTCGAGACCAAGACGACCAACTCGCAGAACGACATCGCCAACCTGATCTCCAACACCCAGGCCTTCATGAGCCAGGGGGTCAAGGGCGTGGTGATGGCGCCGCAGGACACCGCCGCCATCGGACCGACGCTGACCCAGTTGGAGAGCCGGGACATCCCGGTGGTCACCATCGACACCCGACCGGACACCGGCCGGGTGTTCATGGTCGTCCGCGCCGACAACCGGGCCTACGGCATCAAGGCGTGCCAGTTCCTCGGCACGAAGCTCGGCGGCACGGGCAAGGTCGTGATGCTCCAGGGCGGCCTCGACTCGATCAACGGCCGGGACCGCACCGAGGCGTTCAACGAGTGCATGCGCAAGGACTTCCCCGGCATCACCGTCTTCGGCGAGGCCACCGACTGGAAGGCCGACGTGGCGGCGTCGAAGCTGCAGACCCGCTTCGCCTCGGACCCGGACGTCAGGGGCATCTACATGCAGTCCTCGTTCGCACTGTCCGGCACGTTGCAGATCCTCAAGCAGCGCGGTCTCCAGGTGCCGCCGAGCGACCCGAAGCACGTCTTCGTGGTCTCCAACGACGGCATCCCGGAGGAGCTGAAGAACATCGGTGAAGGTCTGATCGACGCCACCGTCAGCCAGCCCGCCGACCTGTACGCCAGGTACGGCCTGGAGTACGTGAAGGCGGCGATGGACGGCAAGACCTTCCAGCCCGGCCCGACCGACCACGGCAGCACCATCATCCAGGTCCGCGACGGCCTGCTGGAGGACCAGCTCCCGGCGCCACTGGTGACCCTGGACGGTGCGCCGATCGCGGGTGAGCCGACGCTGACGTTCGACGACGCCTCCCTGTGGGGCAACAACGCATGACCACCGTCGCGCACCACCCGGCCGACGGCGCGGCCGGCGACGCCCGGCCCGTCGTCGAGGCGGTGCACATCACCAAGCGCTTCGGGTCGACGGTGGCCCTGCTCGACGCGGGCATCGTGGTCCGGCCCGGCGAGACGCACGCCCTGGTCGGACGCAACGGCGCCGGCAAGTCGACCCTTGTCGGCATCCTCACCGGACTCCAGGCCGCCGACGGCGGCGCGGTGGCGTTCGACGGTCGGCCCGCCCCGCCGTTGGGTGACCGCGACGCGTGGCGGAAGCGGGTGGCCTGCGTCTACCAGAAGTCCACCATCATCGGCACCCTCACCGTGGCGGAGAACCTGTTCCTCCACCGCCACGCCCGGGGCCCGGCCGGGCTGATCCGGTGGTCGAGGCTGCGCCGACAGGCCGAGGAACTGCTCGCGACCTGGTCGGTCGAGGTCGACGTACGTCAACCCGCCGCGGCGCTCTCGGTCGAGCAGCGGCAGTTCGTGGAGATCGCCCGAGCCCTCTCCTTCGGTGCCCGGTTCATCATCCTGGACGAACCGACCGCCCAGCTCGACGGCGCGGGCATCAACCGCCTGTTCACCCGCATCCGGGATCTGCGGGCGCAGGGCGTGACGTTCCTGTTCATCAGCCACCACCTCCAGGAGATCTACGAGATCTGCGACCAGGTGACGGTCTTCCGCGACGCGCGGCACATCCTGACCGCGCCGGTGGCGCAGCTCGGCAGGTCGGACCTGGTCGCCGCGATGACCGGTGAGGACGTGACGATGCCGGAGGCGGATCACCGGCCCCTCGCGGCCGACGCGTCGGTGCTGCTGTCGGTGCGTGACCTGACCACCGCCTCCGGTGCGCGACTGTCGCTCGATGCCCGGGCCGGCGAGGTGGTCGGCATCGCGGGCGGCGGCGGCAGCGGGAAGGTCGAGGTCGCCGAGGCGATCGTCGGTCTGGCCCGCGCGGCCGGGGGAACGGTCGTGGTGGACGGTCGCACGCTGCGGCCGGGTAGCGTGCCGGACGCCCTCGACGCCGGGGTCGGACTGGTGCCGCAGGACCGGCACCGGGAGGGACTGGTGCCGCTGCTGTCCATCGCGGAGAACGTCACGATGACCGTGCCCGACCGGGTCGTGCGACGCGGTCTCATCTCACCGGCCCGGCGTGACGCGCTGGCCCGCGACACCATCGCCGACCTGGCGATCAAGGCGTCCGGGCCGCAGGTGCCGGTCTCCGACCTCTCCGGCGGCAACCAGCAGAAGGTGGTGATGGGCCGGGCGTTGGCCAGCGAGCCGAAGGTGCTGGTGCTCATCACCCCGACCGCCGGTGTCGACGTGCGGTCCAAGCAGACGCTGCTCGGTGTCGTCGACGAGGTCCGTCGACGCGGCACCACCGTGCTGGTGGTCTCGGACGAACTCGACGACCTGCGGATCTGCGACCGCGTGCTGGTGATGTTCCAGGGCCGGGTCGTCGGCGAGATGGCGCGCGGCTGGCGCGACAACGATCTGGTAGCCGCCATGGAAGGGGTGGATCTCCACCATGTCTGAGACGCTGACGCCCACCACACAGCCGTCGGCGGCACCGCCGCCGTCCCGGTCCGCGTCGCGGAGTCTGGCCGTCGCCCGGTTGCGCGACCTGGCGCTGGTGCCGGCGATCATCGCGGTCGCCATCGTCGGGTCGATCGTCAACCCGGTCTTCCTGAGCAGCGACAACATCATCAACGTGCTGCAGAGCATGTCGGAGATAGCCATCGTGGTGCTCGCCCAGACCATCGTGCTGATCACCGGCAAGATGGACCTGTCGCTGGAGTCCACCTTCGGCCTGGCGCCCGGCATCGCCGCCTGGCTGGTCATCGACCCCGCCCTCACCCGGGGTCTCGGGCTCGACGTGGTGCCGGACGCCTGGGCGGTTCCGGTGGTCCTGCTCGTCGGGGCGCTCGTCGGGGCGTTCAACGGTCTGCTCATCGTCCGGTTCGGCCTCAACGGCTTCATCGTCACGCTGGGCATGCTGATCGTCCTGCGCGGCCTGCTCACCGGCATCTCCGGTGGCCAGACCTTCTTCGCGCTGCCGGAGTCGATGACCTACCTGGGCTCCGCCACCTGGTTCGGGGTGCCGGCCTCGATCTGGGTGTCGCTGCTGCTGGTCGCCGTCGGAATCGTGGTGCTCGGATACACCCGTGCCGGCCGGGCGCTCTACGCCATCGGTGGCAACGCCGACGCGGCCCGGGCGGCGGGCATCCGTACCGACCGGGTGCTGTGGGTCGCCCTCATCGTGGCCAGCGTGCTCGCCGCCCTCGCCGGCCTGCTGATCAGTGGCCGGCTGGCGGCGGTGCCGGCGGCCCAGGGCAGCGGCGCGATCTTCCAGGTCTTCGCGGCGGCGGTGATCGGCGGGGTCAGCCTCAACGGCGGCAGGGGCAGCGTCTTCGGCGCCTTCACCGGCGTCCTGCTGCTGTTCATGATCATCAACGTGTTGACCCTGGCCGGGGTGCCCGCACAGTGGACGAACTTCCTCAACGGCACCGTCATCCTGGTGGCCCTGGTGGTCTCCCGCATCACCGGAGGCAAGGCACAGACATGAGGCCGGCGGGCCGCCGCACGACGCAGACCGAGTCAGCCGTACGACCCCCCAGGAGTTTCGGTGAGTGAGCGCATCTCGTCCGTAGAGACCATCGACGTACGGTTCCCCACGTCCCGGCACCGCGACGGGTCGGACGCCATGAACCCGTTCCCGGACTACTCCGCCGCGTACCTGATCCTGCGGACATCGACCGGCGCGGAGGGGCACGGACTGGTCTTCACCGTCGGACGTGGCACCGAGATCCAGGTCGCGGCCGTGCAGTCGCTGGCCTCGATGGTGGTCGGTCAGCCGGTCGACGAGGTGCTCGCGGACCCCGGTGCGCTGGCCCGTCGGCTCGTCGGCGACAGCCAGATCCGCTGGCTCGGCCCGGAGAAGGGGGTCGTGCACATGGCGGCCGGCGGGCTGGTCAACGCGGTCTGGGATCTCGCCGCCCGCCGGGCGGAGAAACCGCTGTGGAAGCTGCTCGCCGACCTCACCCCGGAGCAGCTCGTCGCGCAGGTCGACTTCCGCTACCTGCGCGACGCGCTCACCGAGGACGAGGCGCGGGACCTGTTGCGGGCCGCCGAGGGCGGGCGCGCGGCGCGGGAGCAGCGTCTGCTGGCCGAGGGGTACCCCGCGTACACCACCACCCCGGGCTGGCTGGGCTACACCGACGAGAAGCTCGCCCGGCTCTGCCGGGAGGCGGTCGACGACGGGTACCGACTGATCAAGCTCAAGGTCGGCGGGAACCTGGCCGACGACGTCCGCCGGATGGGCATCGCCCGACGCGCGGTCGGGCCGGACGTCCGCATCGCGGTCGACGCCAACCAGATCTGGGGGGTGCCCGAGGCCATCGCGTGGATGCGGGAGCTGGCACCGTTCGACCCGTACTGGATCGAGGAGCCGACGTCCCCGGACGACGTGCTCGGACACGCCGCCGTGCGCAACGCCCTCGCTCCGGTCCGGGTGGCCACCGGCGAGCACGTACACAACGCGGTGATGTTCAAGCAGCTCCTGCAGGCCGACGCCGTGGACGTGGTGCAGATCGACGCCTGCCGGGTCGCGGGGGTCAACGAGAACCTGGCGATCATGCTGCTCGCCGCGAAGTTCGGGGTGCCGGTCTGCCCGCACGCCGGTGGCGTGGGGCTGTGCGAGTTGGTGCAGCACCTGGCCATGTTCGACTTCGTGGCACTCAGCGGCAGCACCGACGACCGGGCCATCGAGTACGTCGACCACCTGCACGAGCACTTCGCCGACCCGGTCCGTGTGCGGCGTGGACGTTACCTCGCGCCGCGGACGCCGGGCATGAGCGCCCAGATCGTCCCGGCTGCGCTGACCGACTACCGGTTCCCCGACGGCCCGGAGTGGACCGCCGCGCCGGTCCAGGCGGGAGCGCCGGCTGCATGATCATCGATGCGCACCACCACCTGTGGCAGCCGGAGCACGGCTACACCTGGCTGGACGATCCCGCCCTGGCCGCGATCCGTCGACCGTTCACCCCGGCGGACCTCACCACCGAACTGGTGGCGACCGGCGTGGACGGCACCGTGCTGGTGGAGGGCGGTCGCTGCCACCCCGACGAGGCGGCCGAGTTCCTCGGGCACGCCGCCGACACACCGCCGATCCTCGGGGTGGTGGCCTGGCTCGACGTCGCGGCCGGTGACGTCGGGGCCACCATCGCGCGCTACCGCCGGCTGCGCGGCGGTGAGCTGCTGGTCGGGGTACGCCCGCAGGTGCAGGGGGAGCCCGATCCCGACTACCTCGACCGGCCCGACGTGCGACGGGGACTCGCCGAGGTGGCCGCCGCCGGGCTGGTGTTCGACCTGGTGATCCGGGCCGACCAGTTGCCGTCGGCGGCCCGGGCGGCGCGGGCCGTACCGCAGCTCCTGTTCGTCCTCGACCACCTCGGCAAGCCCCGGATCGACGCGGGGGAGGCGGGTCTGCGGTCCTGGCGTGACCCGTTCGCCGCGCTGGCCGCCAACCCGAACGTCACCGCCAAGCTGTCCGGGCTGGTCACCGAGGCCCGACCGGACTGGTCACCGGCCGACCTGAGCCCGTTCGTCGCGGTCGCGGTCGACGAGTTCGGTCCGGGTCGTCTGATGTTTGGTTCGGACTGGCCGGTCTGTCTGCTCAGGTCGGACTATCCGGGCGTGCGTCGGGCGCTGGAGGCCGCCCTGCCGCCGCTGTCGGTGCCGGACCGGCAGGAGGTCTTCGCCGGCACCGCCGTGCGCACCTACGGACTGACCCGGCGGTCCGCGCCCGCCGACGCGGCCGGGTGATCCGGCGTGCGGGGATCAGGCGTCCGTCGCCTTGGCGGCGAGCACCGTACGCAGCCACGCCTCGGAGGTGTTGACGTGCATCAGGGCACTGGCCTGCGCGAGCAGTTGATCACGGGAGCGCAGGGCGAGATAGATCGCGTGGTGCTCGTCGATCGTCTTGTGGGCCGCGTTGCCCTCGATCAGCCCGCGCCACACCCGGGCCCGCAGCGTCTGGCTGGACAGCCCGTCCAGCAGCGACGTCAGCGTCTCGTTCCCGGTGGTCGCGATGACCGTGTGGTGGAAGGCGGTGTCGAACTGGATCAGCTTCTCGGCGTCGTCGGCGGCGGCCCGCATGTCCTCCAGGATCCGGGCGAGCTCGTCGAGGTCGGTGTCGGTCATCCGCAACGCGGCCAGGCCGGTCGCCACCGGCTCCAGCATCCGCCGGACCTCCATCACCTCCAGCAGCGTGTCGTCGCGCAGCAGTTCCACCGCGACGCCGAGGCCCTCCAGCAGCAGGCGCGGGGCGAGGCTGGTGACGTACGTGCCGTCGCCGCGACGCACGTCGAGCACCCGGGCCGACTCCAGCACCTTGACCGCCTCGCGGACCCCGCTACGCGACAACCCCATCTGTGCGGCCAGTTGCGGCTCCGGTGGCAGCCGTGCGCCCGGCGGCAGCTCACCACTCTGGATCATGCTGCGGATCTTCGCGATCGCGTCGTCGGTCAGTGCCATCCACGCCCCCTTCGGACCGGCCCGCCACCGCCTGCGCCCGACACCGGCAGCCCTCACCACTATAGAGACGTCGGACGTTTGACGCCCTCGCGGCACCCTCGGCCGGCACCGGTGTCCGGGTCCGGCCGCACCATCCACCGGCGGCGGCCCGTCGCCGTCCGGCCCCCGGTCGCGCAGGCGCTGCGCGACGGCGGGCACCCGACCGAGGAGGCGGCGTGAATCGCAGCGCACAGTACGTCGGCGAGAACACCTTCGTCGTCGCGGAGACCCCCGTCGTGCCGCCCGGCCCCGGCCAGGTGCGCCTCGACGTCGCGTACACCGGGATCTGCGGCACGGACCTGCACATCGCGCACGGGTCGATGGACCAGCGGGTACGCGTGCCGGCGGTGATCGGGCACGAGATGTCCGGCCGGGTGGCCGAGGTCGGTGCGGGCGTCGAGGACCACCGGGTGGGCGACCCGGTCACCGTGATGCCGCTGGACTGGTGCGGTGAGTGTCCCGCCTGCCGTGCCGGGCACCCGCACATCTGCCACCGGCTCGACTTCGTCGGCATCGACTCGCCCGGCGCGATGCAGCGATCGTGGACCGTACCCGCGCGGATCCTGGTGCCGCTGCCGCCGGACCTGTCGTTGGTCCACGCCGCGCTCGTCGAACCGACCGCGGTGGCGGTGCACGACGTACGCCGCTCCCGCCTGGTCGCGGGCGAGCACGCGGTGGTCGTCGGCGCAGGTCCGGTCGGCCTGCTCATCGGCACGGTCGCCCGGGCCGTGGGCGCCGAGGTGACCGTGCTCGAACTCGACCCGCGACGTCGGGAACTCGCCGCCGACCTCGGCCTCACCGCCGTCGATCCGGCGACGGTCGACGTCGCGCGCCACGTCCGCGAGGTGACCGCCGAGGCCGGCGCGGACGTGGTCTTCGAGGTCTCCGGCTCGGCCGCAGGCGTCCGGACCGCGACCGACCTGCTCGCGGTCCGGGGACGGCTCGTCGTCGTCGCGATCCACCCCACCCCACGCGAGGTGGACCTGCACCGGATCTTCTGGCGCGAACTGGAGGTGATCGGGGTACGGGTCTACGAGCGCGCGGACTACGTGGAGGCGGTCCGTCTGGTGCACACCGGTCAGGTGCCCGCCGACCGGCTCGTCTCCCGGATCGTGCCGCTGGCCGAGGTGGCACGGGCCTTCGAGGCGCTCGCCGCCGGTGGTGACGTCAAGGTGCTCGTCGACTGCGGAGGCAACGCGTGAACCTGTTCGACCTGAGTGGCCGGTTGGCCGTGGTCACCGGCGCCCGGCGCGGCATCGGGCTGGCGATGGCGGAGGCCCTGGCGACTGCCGGCGCGGACGTGATCGGGGTGAGTGCGTCGCTGGAGGAGACCGGCAGCGAGGTCGCCGAGCGGGTGGCGGCGCAGGGACGCGGGTTCGTGCCGTACCGGGCGGACCTGTCCGACCGCGCCGCCGTCCGTGCGCTCGGCGACTGGCTGGTCGGGTACGACCAGCCAGTCGACATCCTGGTCAACAACGCCGGCACGATCCGGCGTGCGCCCGCCGCCGAGCATTCCGACTCCGACTGGGACCACGTGCTGGAGGTCGACCTGTCGGCACCGTTCGTCCTCGCCCGGGAGTTGGGTCGGGACATGATCCGGCGGGGCCGGGGAAAGATCATCTTCACCGCGTCGATGCTGAGCTTCCAGGGCGGCGTGACGGTGCCCGGGTACGCCGCCGCGAAGTCGGGGATCGCCGGGCTGACCCGGGCGCTGGCCAACGAGTGGGCGCCGCACGGGGTCAACGTCAACGCGATCGCCCCGGGTTACATCGGCACGGACAACACCCAGGCGCTGCGCGACGCGCCGGAACGCAATCGGGCGATCCTGGAGCGGATCCCGGCCGGACGCTGGGGGCGCCCCGATGACCTCGCCGGAGTCACCGTCTTCCTCGCCTCCGACGCGTCCGCGTACGTGCACGGCACCGTCATCCCGGTCGACGGCGGCTGGCTGGCGCGGTGACCTGCGTCGACCTCATGTCAAGAACATCTACACCTTGCTATGTTATCGCTCACAGACTACCTTTTGCCGTCAAGAGTGCAGGCTTCCGCTCACTCGCGACGTGCTCACCCGGGTTCTCGGCGTCCACCGTCCCGGCCGGCCGAGCCGGTCCCGCGACGCCCACCGGTCCGCGTACGCGGCGGCGGGTGCCTGCCACCACGCGACCTGACGTCTGAGGAAGGGGGGCCTGTCATGCGACTTCCTGCCACCACCGCGTCCGTCGGCGCCCGCACCGACCGGCACCCGTCGGCAAGCCCGGTCCGATCGTCCGACACCGCCGAGGTGGTGGACCGCGCCGATCGGATGGAACGCCTGCTCAGTACGGTGATCGACGAGGCCGGCGGACCGGAGTCGGCCGCCGAGCAGCGGGTCGGCTGCCCCACCCTCGACCTGTCTGGTGAGTCGGTCGGCGTCGACCCGGCGGCGTCCCTGCTCGCCGCCTTCGATCTCGCCTACCGCGATCTGCCGGCCAGTGGGCAACGGCTGGTCCGGTACCTCGGCCTGCACCCCGGCCCGGACTTCGACGCCGACGCCGCGGCGGCGCTGTGCAACCTGACCCTGGTGCAGGTCCGGCGCGGTCTGGGGGAGTTGCGCGACCGTCGGCTGGTCATCCGATGCGGCGCTCGCTACCGCTTCCCGGACCGGGTGGCCGACCACGTACGCCGCCTCGCCCTCGCCGAGTCCGCGGTCGACCGTGACGCGGCCCTGGCGCGGCTCGGCGACGCCTGTCCGGGTGTGGCGCTCCAAGGGCGTTCGACCGTCCGGCGCTGATCCGGCCGACGTCGCCCGCCACCATCCCGCCACGTCGATACATGTGATGTATCTGGACGCCGTCGAGGGCGCCCTGTCGGGTGCCGCATTCGTCCGCCTGCTCGCCGAACCGCCTCCGCGCGAGCCCATCACCTGCTGCGTCGTGTGAGAAACGCCTGATCGGCAGCGAATTGACGGCGGGTGCGACCAGTCGTCATCGACCATTGCCTATTTTGTCGTCGCGGAGTAACCTTCGCGAAACACATCAGATGTCTGGCTGTCTCTGTGGCGCCTCGGGTTCCGCCCGACAGACGCCCGCCCGACGTCACCGAGCAGCTCCGGCAGATCGGCTTTCACCCTGTTCGCGCGCACCGGCGTGGCCCCTCGGGTCACCGGTTGGAGGATCGATGTCAGACCTGACCCGACGGCAGGCTCTCAAGATCGGCGCGGCCGGCGCGGGCGGTGCCCTGCTGCCGCTGCCGTGGACCACACTGGCCCGCGCCGACTCCGCCCCACCGGCCCAGGTGCTCGCCGCCGGTGACCTGGCCCTCTGGTACGACGAGTCCGCCGGCACCGACTGGCTGCGCGCGCTGCCGATCGGCAACGGTCGGCTCGGCGCCATGGTGTTCGGCAACGTCGACGCCGAACGGCTGCAACTCAACGAGGACACCGTCTGGGCCGGCGGCCCCCACGACCCGAGCAACCCCCGGGGGCTGGCGGCGCTCGCGGAGATCCGGCGGTTGGTCTTCGCCAACCATTGGACGCAGGCGCAGAACCTGATCAACCAGAACATGCTCGGCAACCCGGTCGGGCAGTTGGCGTACCAGCTCGTCGGCAACCTGCGGCTGACGTTCCCCACCTCGGGCGGGGCGTCGCAGTACGAGCGGCAGCTCGACCTGACCACCGCGACCAGTTCGGTCAGCTACGTGATGAACGGCATCCGCCACCAGCGCGAGGTCTTCGCCAGCGCGCCGGACCAGGTCATCGCGATGCGTCTGACCGCCGACCGGACCGGGTCGATCTCCTTCACCGCCACCTTCGACAGTCCGCAGCGCACGACGCTCGCCAGCCCCGACGGCAGCACGATCGCCCTCGACGGTGTCTCCGGCAACCAGGAGGGCGTCACCGGCGCGGTGCGGTTCCTGGCCCTGGCCAACGCCACCGTCAGCGGCGGCACCGTGACCAGTTCCGGTGGCACGCTGCGGGTCGCCAACGCCACCAGCGTGACCCTGCTGATCTCGATCGGGTCCAGCTACGTCACCTACCGCAACGTGGGCGGTGACTACCAGGGCATCGCGCGGCGGCACCTGACCGCCGCCCGGGCCAGCAGCTACGACCAGCTCCGCAGTCGACACGTGGCCGACTACCAGGCGCTGTTCAACCGGGTCAGCCTGGACCTCGGCCGGACCGCCGCCGCCGACCAGCCGACCGACGTGCGGATCGCGCAGCACAACAGCGTCAACGACCCGCAGTTCTCCGCGCTGCTGTTCCAGTTCGGCCGGTACCTGCTGATCTCGTCCTCCCGGCCGGGCACCCAGCCGGCCAACCTCCAGGGCATCTGGAACGACTCGCTGACCCCGGCGTGGGACTCGAAGTACACGATCAACGCCAACCTGCCGATGAACTACTGGCCGGCCAACACCACCAACCTGGCAGAGTGCCACGCACCGGTCTTCGACATGGTCCGGGACCTCGCGGTCAGCGGCGCCCGTACCGCGCAGGTGCAGTACGGCGCAGGTGGTTGGGTCACCCACCACAACACCGACGCCTGGCGGGCCACCTCCGTGGTGGACGGTGCGTTCTGGGGCATGTGGCAGACCGGCGGCGCGTGGCTGGCCACCCTGATCTGGGACCACTACCTGTTCAACGGCGACGTCGAGTTCCTGCGCGCGAACTACCCGGCGATGAAGGGTGCCGCACAGTTCTTCCTCGACACGTTGGTGACCGAGCCGACTCTCGGCTACCTGGTCACCAACCCGTCGAATTCGCCGGAGATCGGCCACCACACCGACGCCAGCGTGTGCGCCGGCCCGACCATGGACAACCAGATCCTGCGGGACCTCTTCGACGGCTGCGCCCGGGCCAGCGAGATCCTCGGCGTGGACGCCACGTTCCGGTCCCAGGTCCGGGCGACCCGGGACCGGTTGGCCCCGACCCGGATCGGCTCCCGGGGCAACGTCATGGAGTGGCTCTACGACTGGGTGGAGACCGAACGCAACCACCGGCACATCTCGCACCTGTACGGCCTCGCACCGAGCAACCAGATCACCCGGCGCGGCACCCCGCAGTTGTTCGAGGCGGCCCGGCGCACCCTGGAGATCCGGGGCGACGACGGCACCGGCTGGTCACTCGCCTGGAAGATCAACTTCTGGGCTCGGATGGAGGAGGGCAACCGCGCCCACGACCTGATCCGCTTCCTCGCCACCCCGGCCCGGCTCGCGCCGAACATGTTCGACCTGCACCCGCCGTTCCAGATCGACGGCAACTTCGGTGCCACCGCCGGTGTCGCCGAGATGCTGCTCCAGAGCCACGCCGGTGAACTGCACGTGCTGCCGGCCCTACCGACCGCCTGGCCGAACGGGCGGGTGTCCGGCCTGCGTGCCCGGGGCGGACACACCGTCGGCATCACGTGGAGCAACGGCCAGGCCGGCGAGATCCTGGTCCGTCCGGACCGGGCCGGCACGGTACGGCTGCGCGGTCGACTGTTCGCCACCACGTACACGGTGGTCGACGTCGCCGACGGCACCCCCGCGCGCACCACGCGGATCGAGACCGACCTGGTCGAGGTGACCGTCCAGGCCGGGCGCACCTACCGGGCCACCGGGCCGGGCGTCGCCGTCCCGACGCTGGAGCAGAGCTTCACCAACGTCAGCACCAGCAACGACACCAACACCGGCGTCGGCAACTTCGACGGCAACGGCGCCTCGCTCTCCGCGCAGGCCCTGGCCGCAGCGGGCGTCACCCCCGGCGGCACGCTGAGCCGCAACGGGGTGACCTTCCGCTGGCCCACCATCGCGGCGGGTGGGGCGGACAACGCCATCGCCTCCGGGCAGGCGATCAGCGTCACCGGCACCGGTCGTACGCTCGGCTTCCTCGCCACCGGGACGTACGGTGCGGTGTCCGGCACCGGCACGGTGGTGTACGCCGACGGCACCCGCCAGACCTTCACGCTGAGCACCCCGGACTGGTACGGCGGGCCGCACAGCGGAGCCACCGCGGCCGTGGTCACCGCCTACCAGAACCGGCCCGGCAACCAGCGGCAGAACACGGCCGCCTGCGTCTACTTCGTCGGCGTGACGTTGCAGAACAAGGCGGTCGCCCGGGTCGAGCTGCCCAACATCAGTGCCCGACCGGCGGCCAACGTGCCCACCATGCACGTCTTCGCGATCGCGATCGGGGCCTGAGTCGCCGGCTCCGGCCGGCTCGACGGGGGACGAGGGCGGGACCGCCGTGGCCCGGCGGCCCCGCCCTCGGTGGATCACTCGAACAGGGACAGGGTCAGCGTCGAGGTGTACTCACCCGCGGCCACGTCGGCCGGGGTCCGCAGGAACAGGTCCGCGTCGACCGAGTACGCCCCACCCGCGACCGCACCCGAGTCGAACGTCGAGACCAGCAACTCCTGGTCGACCAGACCCACGTTGTTACCCGGCTGCGTCGGCTCGTCCAACACCGTCACCACCTCTTCACCCTCGCTGACCAGACCGGTGTCACCACCGTCGACCAGACGCGGCCTCCACCCCAGGTGCCCGGCACCGATCGGCTCCTGACCAGCGCCACCGGTGAAGTCGCTGGCACTACCCAACACCGCCCACGCCGCACCCGACGGCACCTCGTCAGCGGTACGCGTATCCGTCACGGTCACCGTCGGCAGACCACCGACGAACTGACGCACCAGCAGCGTCGACCCGTCCTCGGTCAACGCCACCGAGTCACCCGCGATCGACATCGCCAGCACACCCGGCTCCACCAACTCCTCGATCTCCACGGTGACCGTCACGTCACCACTGTCACCCGGATCGGCCGACACCGGCGCGGCCATCGCCACCGACCCGACCAGCAACGCCCCGGCAGCACCCGCCGCCAACAGCCGCCTGCGATTGTCCGTTCTCATCTGCTTCTCCGCGTCACTCGTGATCGACAGTTGCTAGTGATGATCAGCAGGTGGCGGCGGGGTGTCCGACGGTGCGTACCGTCGTCACGTCCCTGCCGTCGATCGACCCGGTGACCCGAACGGTCGCCGTGCCCGCCTGCGCCGCCGCCGTCCGGCTGTTGAACTGCTGGAAGGCGCTCGCGCCCGGAGCCACGGCCGTCACCGACCGCTGCCCGTACGCACTCTCCAGCACCACGTCCACCGGCGCGTCGTGGTCGTTACGCGCCTGCACCGCCACGTACGCCTTGCCGCCGACGCACCGCGCCTGCACGCTGACCGTCACCGGCAGTTCGGCGGTGGCCTTCTCGAACGCCCAGGTGTCGAGCTCGAACAGGTCGGCACCGGCCGGCCCGGCGTAGGTGAAGTAGACGTCGTGCACGCCGGCCACGCCGTCGAGCTGGGTGGTGAGTTCCGTCCACTCGCCGATCGGCCCGTCGACCGGGATGGTCGCCACCACCGGCGCGGTCACGTCACCGAGCCGGAGCTGGATCGACCCACCGGCCACCAGCGGACGGACCTTCGCGGTCAGGCTCTTGGCCCCGGTGCCGAAGTCGACCGAGGAGAGCGCGGTCCAGTCTCCGTTGTCGATGTCGCGGACCACCAGGTTGGGTGCCTCGTCGCCGAACTGGGCGGAACCGCCGTCGATCTTCGCCGTGGCGATGCCCTTGCTCCAGCCGAAGGTCTCCGCCTCGAACACCCGGTACGGGTCGAAGTCCCGGACCTGGTCGACACCGGCGTAGTCGCCCACCACCTGGCGGATCGTGCCGTCCGC
The DNA here is from genome assembly GCF_044461025.1 of Micromonospora sp. NPDC049900. NCBI lineage: Bacteria > Bacillati > Actinomycetota > Actinomycetes > Micromonosporales > Micromonosporaceae > Micromonospora > Micromonospora sp. NPDC049900. The sequence continues at coordinate 253,771 of NZ_JBITKM010000008.1, read as the reverse complement.
GTTGAAGCTCAGTTCCTGGATGTGCGGGCTGCGGTAGCCCTGGGTGGTGTTGCCGTTGATGCGCTTGTTCAGCGTCGGGCCGTGGTAGGTGAAGTAGTACTTGCCCTCGTACTCGAAGGCGGACTGGTGGTTGTTGCCCCCGGTGCCGGCGCCGAAGAACTGCGACTGGTTCGGGAACAGCACGCCCGCGTAGGTCTCCTTGGGCCAGACCATCGGGTCGTCGGAGATCATGTAGCCGATCTGGCCACCGCCGGGGTAGCCGGGCAGCGGCGTCTGGTTGCCTCCGAAGTCGTTGCCGCCGAAGTGCGACGAGTACGACAGGTAGTACTTGCCGTCGCGCTTGAACACCTGGGCCGCCTCGAAGGCCACCGGGGCGTCCACGACCGCCGCCGTGCCCTCGGTCGACACCATGTCGTCGCCGAGCCTGATCGACCGCAGGTTCTTCGGGTTGTTGAACCGCTCGGCCGCCGGCATGCTGGTCGCCGCCGGTCCGCCGCCGAAGTAGAGGTACGCCTCGCCGTCGTCGTCCACGAACGGCGCCGGGTCGAACTTCCAGGCGACCGCCTCGGCACCTGGGGTGCGGCCGTCGATGAGCGTGCTGGTGCGCTCGCTGGTCCACGGGCCCACCGGCGACGCACCGGTGATCACGTTGCTGGACCCACCGCCGTTGGCGTAGTAGAGGAAGAACTTCTCCTGCCCGTCGACCACCTTCTTGGCCATGCCGGGTGCCCACGAATTGTTCGTGAACGGTGCCACGCCGTTCGGCCCGGCGACCTGGATCTCGCCGTGGTCCGTCCAGTTGACCATGTCGGTCGTGGAGATCACGGTGATCTGGTTGATGTCGCCGTAGTTGATGCCCGGCGAGACGCCGGTGGTCGGGTTCGGCGCGTACCCCTGGGTGTCGTTGGTCATGTACATGTAGACCCGGCCGTCGTGGACGAAGCCGTACCCGTCAGCGCCGAACTTGTGCCCGATCAACGGGTTGTGTTCGCCGGGCAGCTTGCCGACCACCTCGATGGTCTTGGACGCGGGCGGCGGTGGCGCGGCGCCGACCACCGACACGTCGTCGAGCGTGAAGTCCATGAGGTGCAGGTTCGCATCGGCGGCCGGGTTGCTCGTCCACGGGGTCTCGAAGAACAGCCGCGCGGTGCCGACGCCCTGGCTCGCCGGGATGGTGAACTGCCCGTTGACGTGCGCCCACTGACCGCGGGTGGCGGTCACGCTGACCAGGTTGGTGTAGGTGGAGCCGCCGTAGTGCATGGTGGCGAAGAACTGCTTCGTCGCGGGCGAGGCCGCGTTGTCGTACTTCAGTCGGGCACTGAGCGTGTACGTCTGTCCGGCCTGGACCTTGCCGGAGAGGTCCTGCATCGGGCCGGACCCGGTGGTCGCCCGGTTGGTGACCCGCACCGCGGCCGATCCGGAGTAGGCGTCGGTGGTGAGGGAGAGGGTCGCGCTGTCGGTGGCGTTGCCGTTGTTGACGAACCAGTTGGCCAGGCCGTTCTCGAACCCGCCGTTGACGACGAGGTTGGTGTCGGCGGCCTGGACCGGTGCCGCCGCGACGAGTCCGGCCAGCATCACGCCGGCCGTCGCGAGGGCGGCGACCCGTCGCCGGGCCCCCGTTCGTGGACGCGGTGTCACGAGATGTCCTCCTTGAGATGGAACGGGCAGGGGAGTTCATCGGCACCCCGGAGCCGGTGCGGGACCGGCTCCGGGGCGGATCGGGAGGGGCGGGATCAGCCGCCGCAGGTGGTGGCCGGGTACGCCGGGGTGCGGACGGTGGTCACGTCCCGGCCGTCGACCGTCCCGGTGACCCGGACGGTCGCCGTGCCCGCCGGGACGGACTCGCCACGGGTGGCGAACTGTTGGAACGCGTTGGCCCCCGGTGCCACGGCCGGGACCGACCGACGGCCGTACGCGCTCTCCAGCACCACGTCCACCGGCGCGTCGTGGTCGCTGCGCGCCTGCACCACCAGGTACGCCTTGCCGCCGACGCACCGCGTCTGCGCGGTCGCCGTGACCGGGAGCGTGTCGGTCCGCAGCACACCGAGGCGGGCCAACTGGTAGCTCAGCGCCCGTTCCGGCGCGTCGATCTGGTTCTGGGTGCCGAACGTGCCGGCCCGGGCCGTCGTGGCGGCGGCGAGCGCGGCGCGCATGGCCGCCCAGGCGTCGGCCGGGTACGCCGACTCGTCGAGCGTGGCCGCGTACGCGATGGCCGCGTCCAGCTCTCCGGTGTCCAGCGGCCGGTTCTGTGCGGTGAGCGTGTCGCTGAGCAGGTAGTGGTCGAAGTCGACGGATCCACCGGTCTGCTGGGTGGCGTAGTTGAACAGGCCGACCCGGTGCCCCATGAAGTGGGCCAGGCTGCCGTCCAGCGTCTGCGGGCCCACCCGGTTGCCCAACTGCGTCCAGGTCACCCCGTCCCGGCTGTAGTAGAACGTCGTCCAGAGCTGCCCGGTCGGCGTGGCGAAGTCGAGGTCCGCCTTCACGTGCACCTCGGTCGCGTCGCCCAGCGACACCGTCGTGCCCGGCAGGAAGTTCTCCAACGTCGCCTGGTCGAGGTCGACCGCGAACGGCTGTCCCCGGTTCACCACGCCGAGGGTGTTGACCCCGCCGGTCCGCTTGACCGCCACGTACGAGAAGCCCCGGTTGTAGGCGGCCAGCCCGGCGACGTCACCGTCGGCCATCCGGGAGATGTCCATCCTGGTCTCGACGGACTGCCGGGGCCCGAACGTGCGTTGCGACAGCGTGTTGCGGGCCTCCTCGAACCAGGCCAGCTCGGCCCGGTTGGCGAGCTTGGTGTAGACGTAGTCGCCGGTGACCACCTTGCCGGTGGTCAGCCGCAGCCAACCCGCCCGGTCGGTCAGCGACCAGTAGCGGTTGTCCGGGGCATGGTTCCACTCCCAGGCCATGTCCAACCGCGATCCGTTGGGCCTGATCTCGGCCTCGACCTCCGGCGTCGGGGCGGTCCACTCCTCGTCCATGTACGCCTTGTGCGGGGCGTCGTTGGCGAAGTCGTCCGAGACGACGATGGACTTCTGCCGCTCGAAGCGCTCCTGCTCGGGACTGAGCGCGATCGGCTTGGCGAAGGGACCCTCCACCGGCACCACGCCGTTGGTGCCGAAGGTCGGCCAGCCGTCCTCGGACCAGGTCGCCGGGATCAGGGCCGGGATGCGCCCGATCGGGAAGGTGTCCCGGAAGAACATGCCGTGCCAGTCGGTCTGACCGCCCTCCCGGGCGATCGGCACGAGGCTGCCCTGCGCGAAGCCGTTGGAGTTGAGCACGCCGCGCGCCTCGTAGGTGTTCACCCCGCCGGCCGAGGTGTAGCGCCCGAGCAGTTCCGGCGAACGGAGCATGACGACCTGGCGTCCCTGACCGGAGGGCCAGGTGATGATCACCGCGTAGTAGTAGCCGTTGATGTAATAGAACTGGGCGCCCTCGAAGAGGCCGCCGATGAAGGGCTGACCCGCGTAGTTGCTCGCGGTGAAGACGTTCGGGTAGTCCTGCACGACGGCGGTCAGTGCGGAGTTGAGCCGTACCGCGCTGATGTTCCCGTTGCCGTAGAAGATGTACGGCGTACCGTCGTGGTCGAAGAAGAGGGACGGGTCGTGCAGTCCCCGGCCGAGGGCCGTGCGCTGCCACGCGCCGTTCTCGATGTCGTCGGTGCGGTAGATGTACGCGCCGCCGAGGTTGTTGGTGTTGAAGGCGACGTAGAACATGCCGTCGTGGTAGCGCAGCGACGACGCCCACTGGCCCTGGCCGTACGAGTTCTGGCCGTTGCGCAGCGAGAACGAGTCGCCGATGCTCGCCCGGTCGAAGACGTAGTTGACGATCTCCCAGTTCACCAGGTCGTACGACTTCATGATCGGCGCACCCGGACTCAAGTGCATGGTGGTGCTGATCATGTAGTAGATGTCCCGGCCCTCGGCGTTCTCCGCGGCCGGCACCCGCTCGACGCCGATGTCCGGCACGTCGGCCCGGAACAGCGGCACCGTGTAGGTGCCGTCACCCCGGTCGGTCGAGGTGTACGACGAGCGCGGTGACCAGGGCTCGGCGGCCTGGGCGGTGCCGCCGGTGGTGACCAGGCCGGCGGCGAGCAGCGCGGCGGTCGCGGCGAGGGCGGTGGCCCGTCTGCGGCGGATCGCGGCGCGGGACCGCTGCACCGGGGCGGGCGGGTTGCCGGTGAGGATCCGTCTGACGAGGGATCGGAGGCGGGGCGTGCGGGGGCCGACGAACACCTGCATGCGAGCTCCAGAAGCGAGGTGGCGGGCCCCTAGCTTGTTAGCGCTAACATGGATCGTCAAGAGTTTCCGCGATACTCGTCTGAAATGTCCGCGTAACACCGTCGTCGATGCGTGGTGGGCGCGCTCCCACAGGCCGGGGCCCGTCCGGGACCGGTGTCGAGGGCGTGTCACCTCCACCCTCGACACCCGGCCCGGCTAGACGAACCGCCAGAGGTTGGCGTTGCCACCGTTGTCGTCGGCGAGCACGATCTGCGCCCCCTGGGCGGTGGAGGAGCCGCTGACGCCGAGCACGCGTCCGCCGTTGCCGGACTGGATCCGGAAGCCCCCGCCGGAGCCGTACCGCAGCCGCCAGCGGTTGGCCGCCGCGCCGTTGTCGGCCCACTGCACCACCCGCGTACCGGAGCCGGTGCCGCTGTTCTCCAGCCCCAGCACCTTGCCGCTGTGCGAGTTGCGCAACCGCAGGTAGCCGCTGCTGTCCACCAGTGCGGTCCAGAGATGGTCGGCGGTGCCGGTGTCGCCCCACTGGATCACCAGGCCACCGTCGGCGGTGGACATGTTCTGCACACCCAGCACCAGGCCACTGGCGACGTTCTGGATCCGCCGCGCGCCGTTGGGGACGAACCGCCACTGGTTGTCCGGCGTGCCGTTGTCCGGATCCTGCACCACCCGCGCGCCCTGGGCGGTCGACCCGTTGAGGACGGCCAGCAGTTTGCCGGTGTGCCCGTTGCGGATCTTGTGGGAGCCGTCGCCCACGTCCACCACCGTCCACCGGTGGTCCGCCGTGCCGGTGTCACCCCACTGGAGGACCTGGGCGTTGTCGGCGGTGGACATGTCCTGCACGCCGAGCACCTTGCCGCTGTTGGCGTTGCGGAACCGCACCGCCGTACCGTCGGGGACGAGCTGCCAGTGGTGGTCGGCGGTGCCGGTGTCGCCCCACTGGAGGGCGGGCGCACCGTCGGCGGTGGACATGTTCTCGATCCCGAGCACCAGTCCGCTGGCGGCGTTGACCAGCCGGAAGGTGGCGTCGCCGGTGCCGCTCTGGCCGCCGGTGCCCCAGTAGACGGTGTAGTTGTGGCCGTGCGCGTCGTAGAACGGGATCAGGTTGACCGTGGCCCCGTTGGCGGTCGCGGTGAAGGTGAGCGCGGTGCTGCTGGTGCGTGTCACCGAGCCGGTCGCCAGGGCGGGCAGCGCCGACAGCGCGGTGTTGCCGTAGTTGCCGGAGAGCACCGTCGGGCCGTACCGCAGCGCCACCACGGCCGAGTTGTCGTTGGTCGGCTCCACCACCACCCGCATCGGCAGACGTACGGTCACCGTGTCGCCCGAGGTCCAGGTGCGGGTCAGCGCGGCGTACGTGCCCGGGGTGGTGGCGATGTTCTGCGCCGTGCCGTTGACGCTGACCGTCGCGCCCTGCGTCCAGGCCGGGATGCGGATCCGCATCGTCCACGATCCGCCGACGGTGCCGGTGACGGTCAGCGTCGTGGTGTCGGTGGCCGGGAAGCCGGTGGTCTGGGTGACGGTGATGCCGCGCTGGGACCAGGTCAACACCGACGGCATGAACAGGTTCACCGTCAGCGTGCTGCCGTTGTGGAAGTAGATCGCGTCCATCAGCGTGGTGTTGCTCTCCAGCCCGGTGCCCTGGCAGCACCAGAAGGAGTTGTAGTCGGTGCTCCAGGTGCCGCCGCCCCAGGCCGGGCCGACCCCACGGCGGCCACCCGGTTGCAGCGGGGTGAAGTGGTGATGTGGCCGTGGGCGTCCGCCGGGTTCTGCGCGCCGATCAGGTGGTTGAGCAGGGCCCGCTCGTAGAAGTCGACGTACGCGACCCGGTTGGGGTCGAGCAGCCACAGCTCCCGGGTCAGCTTGAGCATGTTGTACGTGTTGCAGTGCTCGCAGGTGTCGTTGCGCAGGTACCCGGCGATGGCGTTCGGGGCCCGGAAGTGTTCGGCCTGGCTGTTGCCGCCGATCGCGTACGTGCGGGTGTTGACCGTCAGGTTCCAGGCGTTGCCGGCGATGTCGCGGTAGCGGGTGGTGCCGGTGGCCTTGAACTCCCGGGCCGCGCCGATCCACTTCGGGATCTGTGTGTTGGCGTGCAGCCCGTTGAGCTGGTCGGAGTTGGCGGCGAGCGGGTTGAACACGGCGGCGTGATCGAAGCGTTGCGCGGTGGTCAGCCAACGCGCGTCGCCGGTCTGCTGGTACAGGTCGGTCAGCACCGCGTTCATGCCGCCGAACTCGGTGCCGAGCATGGCCTGCATCTGGGCGGAGCTGAGCCGCCCGGTGCGCCAGTCGACCCAGCCGGCGAGCGCCAGCAGCACGTCGCGGGCCTGGGTGTTGCCGACCAGCCGCCACACGTCGAGCAGCCCGGCCATCGTCTTGTGGATGGTGTAGTACGGCACGTTGCCGTTGCTGAGCGTGCGGTTCTCCACGGCGGTGAAGTCGGACTCGGGATACCCGCAGAGGTATCCGGTGTTGAACCCGGCGGCGGCGTTGTTGGCCTGGCACTTGGCCAGCTCGGCCACCATCAGGTTGGCCTTGTCGCGGCACGTGGTGTCGCCCAGCACGGCCCACATCTGCGCCCAGGCGGTCAGGAAGTGCCCCTGGGAGTGGGTCCGGAACGGGAACGTCGGCGCCTCCCAGCCGCCCAGCGCCGCGGCGCCGCCGGTGGAGAGGCGGTGGTTGGCGCGGAAGTTGTAGAGCAGCCGGTTCACGTCGACGAAGCGCAGGTAGGCCAGGGTCCGGTTCTGGTTGTCCAGCCACCGGCTGGCGGTCAGCCGGACCTGGCCCGGGTCGAAGGCGTACGCGGAGACGCCGATGTCGGGCCGGGCCGGGGGGATCGCCGCGCGGGCGGCCTGGCCGTGCAGCACCGGGCCGATCGCACCGGCGACGGCCGCCACCCCGGCGGCCTGGAGAAGGTGGCGACGGTTGAGGGACGGGTTGGGCATCACGACCTCCGGAGGTCGGGGACGGGAGTGACTCGGGCGGAGGGTGGCCGGGCCGGGCCGGGGCGACGGCGACGGTCCGGCCACCGTGGGTACGGCGTCACGAGGTGACGCGGAAGGTGGCGTCCTGACGGTCGGCGGCGCTCGACGACGCGCTGAGCGGGTCGATGCGCAGCACGTGACCGGCGTGGCGCAGGTAGTGCGTGGGGAAGTTGTACGAGCGGAACGACGACCAGCCGCCGTCGGCCAGCCCGGCGGTGCGGTGGAAGGTGGCGTCGGCGCGGAAGGTCGCGCTGTTGTCGTTGGGGTCGAGGCGGGCCACGTACCCGCTGTGCCGCAGGAAGCTGCCGGGCACGTTCACCGACTCGAACGACACCCCGGCCGGGTCGGCGAGGCCGGGCACCATCCGCCACATCTGGTCGCGGTGCGGGTCGAACGGGTACGGGTCGATGCGGACCGCGCGGTTCGAGTGCCGGACGAAGTAGTCGGGCAGGTTCCAGGACTTCAGCCGGACCCAGTTCGGCAGGCCCCACCGGCTGACCACGCCGTTGAACTCGGCCTCGGTGATGCCGACGATCGAGCCGTGCTTGGAGTTCAGCGGCGGCGTGTAGTCGCGCTGGTTGAGCACCGACCACGAGTTGGCGCCGATGTTGTTCGTGCCCCAGAGGTAGAAGTCGTTGTTGACCGGGCTGAACGAGTCGCCCCAGAGCCACCAGCCCGACCCGTCGTTGCGCTTGAGCAGGTGGGCGCCCTCGATCGCGTTGCCCTGCCGTAGACCGGAGGTGTACGTGGTGAAGCTGTTCGGGGCGCCGGTGCCGGACCGGGCGCCGTACAGGTTCCCGTTGGAGAGGTTCTTGTAGTACAGGTACGTCACCCCGCCGTCGACGTGGACGTCGGCGTCGAGCACCGGGAAGCCGGGGCTGAAGTAGGTCTGCGGCGCGCTGACGGTGCGGAAGTCGCTGGTGTAGTTCACCAGGAACAGGTCCGTGGTGGTGTTGGCCGAGTAGACGATCGCGTACTGGCCGCGCCCGGCGTCCCAGAACACCGTCGGCGCCCAGGTGTGCACGTTGGCGTAGGTGTGCATCTGGATGCGCCGGTACCCGGTGAAGCTGGTCAGGTCGATCGAGTCGTAGACGTGCAGGTACTGGCTGTTGCGGCCGAAGTTGAGCCCGTACAGGTCGGTGGCGACGACCACGAAGGTGCCGTCCTGCTTGCGGAAGACGAACGGGTCGCGCAGCCCCAGGTCACCGGCGGTCGGGGTGACCACCGGACTGTTCTGGTTCAGCGGGGACCAGTTCAGGCCGTCCCGGCTGACCGCGAGGTGCAGGCCGTAGTCGGCCGCCGACTGGTTCGGGGACTCGGTGAAGTAGGTCTTGAGGTACGCGGTGTAGGTGGCCGCCGAGGCGGACTGCGGGCGGAATGCCACGTCGGAGGCGGTGAGGCCGACGGTGGCCAGCGCACCCAGGGTGAATGCTCGTCGACTCAGGACCATCGCGGTGACCTTTCTTGGCGCGGGGGACGGGTGGGGGTCGGGCCCGCCAGGGACGGGTGCGGCCCGTCGAGTCGTACGGGAGGCAGTGGCCGGGACGCGTCGCCCCGGTGGCTGGTTGCCGGTGTCGGACCTCCGGCGGCGGGCCGCTGACGATCCCGTCACGGGAACGGGCGTCGTGTGCGGTCCGTGACGACGCGGGCGCCTCGGCCGTCTCTCCGCCGAGGTCCGGCAACCTATGCATCCAGTTCGATGTTAGCGTTAACGTAGCGGTCGGTTAACACGTGCGCAAGCCTCCGATTTCCAGGAGATGGCGACGGAAACGGGTCGGCAACACGCCTGCGCCGCCGTCGTCCGGCTGCCGGTGAAGCTTCGGGGCGGCTTGACCCTCGACCCGGTCGAGGCCGCACTCTCCGTGCCGGGAAGCCGGGCCGGCACCGCACCCGGTGGAGCCGCCGGTCCCGTCGACGGGGGGAACGTGAAGGTGACTGGTGGTCGGGCGGCGGTGCCCGGCGCGTACTGGGCCTGGTTGGGCGGGACCGCGGTGAGTCTGGTCGGCGTGCAGGCCCTGGCGTTCGCGATGGCCTTCGTCGCGGCCGGGTACGGCGGGCAGTTCACCGCCCTGGTGCTGACCGCGATCAACCTGCCCCGGGCGCTGCTGTTGATGGCCGGTGGCGCGGTGGCGGACCGGGTCGGCCCGTGGCGCGTCATGATCATCTCGGACGCGGCGATGGTGGTGGTGACCCTGTCGCTGGCCCTCGCGGCCTGGTCGTCGACCGATCCGCGCCTGCCGCTGCTGCTGGCCGCGCTGGCCACCGGGGTGGTGGACGCGTTCCACCTGCCCAGCAGTGGGTCGATGCCGCGTCGCCTGGTGTCGCCGGCCGCCCTGGCGCGGGCGATGTCGGCACGCCAACTCGCCGGTCAACTGGCCCTGTTCGCCGGCCCGGTCCTCGGCGGCCTGCTCCTCGCGCCGGTCGGACTCGCCGGTGCCGCACTGGTCAACGCCGCGACCTTCGCGGTGATGCTGTCGATCCTGGTGACGTTGCGACGCGGCCGACACCGCGTCCCGGACGCCGCACCGGCGTCCGACCCTGCGTCGGCACCGGTGTGGCGGGCCGCTCTGGATGGGCTGCGGGTCGCCGCAGGTCACCCGGCCCTGCGGCCCGCGCTGCTGCTCACCGGTGCCGCCGCCGGGTTCCTCCTGCCGGTCTCCTCGCTCCTGCTGCCGCTGCTGGCCCGGGAGCGGGCGTGGCCGGGGCCGCTCACCGGCACGGTCGTCGCGGCCGTCGCGGCGGGTACGGTCGTCGTCGCGGTGGCGGTGCTGGCCCGGGGCGCGTCCTCCCGCCCGGGCGCGACGGCGGTCGGCGGACTGCTGACGGCCGCCGCCGGGACGTCAGCCGTGGCGATGGGTGGCACACCGATATGGTCGGTCGCCGCCGCGGCGACGGTCGGTGTCGGCTCGGGCCTGTTCGCCACGCACGTCGGCCCCCTGATCCTGGCCGCCGCCCCGGCGACGCACCTGGCCCGGGTGCAGTCCGTGCTGGTACTCGTGCAGAGCCTGCCGCTGCTGCTCACCACGGCCCTGCTCGGCGCCGTCGCCGAGATCGCGGCGGCCCCGACGGTGCTCTACGGCTGTGCCGGAGCGCTGGCGGCGTCCGCCGTGGCGGCGTTGGCCTCGCCGGTGCTGCGCGCCTGACGAGCCGCCACTGGTGCGGTCCGCATCACCTGACTAAAGTCAGAAATCGTGGATCGTGGACTGGTCGACGTGGTGCGGCGCTTCAACCGCACCGTCACCCAACGGGTCGGTGCCCTCGACGACGACTACCTCGCCCGCCACCGGCCCCTGGGACAGGCGCGGCTGCTCTGGGAGATCGGCCCGGCCGGAGCCGAGGTGGCCGCGCTGCGTACCCGGCTGGATCTCGACGCCGGTCACCTCAGCCGGCTGCTGCGCACCCTGGAGGCGGCCGGGCTCGTCGTGGTCGGTCCCGGCGACGGCGACCGGCGCGTCCGTGCCGCCCGTCTCACCGAGGACGGCCACGCCGAGTGGAACCTGCTCGACCGCAGGTCCGACGAGTTGGCCTGGTCGATGCTCGCGCCGCTGACCGCCGGGCAGCGCGGTCGGCTCACCGCCGCCATGGCCGAGGTGGAGCGGCTGCTGATGGCGTCACTCGTCGACATCGCACCCTGCCATCCGCGTGACCCCCGGGCCCGGGCCTGCCTGCGGGCGTACGTGCGGGAGCTGGACGAGCGCTTCGAGGGGGGCTTCGACCCGGGCGGCGACGACGAGCCCGACCTGGTCGCGCCGGACGGACTGTTCCTGGTCGCCACGCTCGCCACCGAACCGGTGGGCTGCGGCGGACTGCGGTTCGACCCCGGCGCGCCCGCCGAGATCAAACGCCTGTGGGTGTCCGGGTCGGTACGCGGACTCGGGGTCGGCCGGAGGTTGCTCACCGAGTTGGAGCGGCACGCCGTGGCGGGTGGCGCGGACGCCGTACGCCTCGACACGAACCGCGCTCTCACCGAGGCGATCCGGCTCTACCGCAGCGCGGGCTACCAAGAGATCCCGCGGTACAACGCCAACCCGTACGCGCACCACTGGTTCGCCAGGTCCCTGACCGGCGACGGGCCGGGGTTAGCCGCCCCGCCCCGGGAAACTGGATGATGGTTCGCACCCGCACCGTCGAGGGGAGTCCCGCACGTGGCCACGCACGAGGTGTTCAACCAGGTTCCGCCGATGATCGGCCACGACGTCGCCGACGACCCGGCGCTGTTGGCCGGGTTGGCCCGCGAGGGCGCCGACTGGGCCGTGGCCGACCTGCGTGAACTCGGTCGACTGGCGGGCGGCGAGGCCGCCGCCGAGCACGGTCGGCTGGCCGACGCACACCCGCCGACGCTGCGTACCCACGACCGCTACGGCCGTCGGATCGACGAGGTGGAGTTCCACCCGTCCTGGCACGAGCTGATGCGGACCGCCGTCGGCCACGGGCTGCACGCCGCGCCCTGGGCCGATCCGCGCGTCGGCGCGCACGTCGCCCGCGCGGCGGGGTTCTACACCTGGCGACCGGACGCCGGTCACGGGTGCCCGATCTCGATGACCTACGCCGTGGTGCCGGCGCTGCGACACGCGCCGGAGCTGGCCGACCGCTACGAGCCGCTGCTCACCGCGCGGACGTACGACTTCGGGCTGCGCGAGCCGCTGGGCAAGCGGGGCCTGCTGGCGGGCATGTCGATGACGGAGAAGCAGGGTGGTTCCGACGTCCGGGCCAACACCACCGCCGCGCGCCCGCAGGCCGACGGCAGCTACCGGCTGGTCGGACACAAGTGGTTCACCTCGGCACCGATGAGCGACCTCTTCCTCACCCTGGCCCAGGCCCCGGACGGGCTGACCTGTTTCCTGGTGCCCCGGGTGCTGCCGGACGGCACCCGTAACCCGATGCGGCTGATGCGGCTGAAGGACAAGCTCGGCAACCGGTCCAACGCCTCCGCCGAGGTCGAGTACGACGACGCGGTGGCCTGGCGGGTCGGCGACGAGGGGCGCGGCGTCCGCACCATCATCGACATGGTCAACCTGACCCGGCTGGACTGTGTGATCGGCGCGGCGGCCGGCATCCGGCAGGGCGTGATCACCGCGGCGCACCACGCCGCGCACCGCCGGGCCTTCGGCCGCTACCTGGCCGACCAGCCGCTGATGCGCAACGTCCTGGCCGACCTGGCGGTGGAGTCGGAGGCGGCGACCGTGCTGATGATGCGTCTCGCCGGGGCGACGGACCGCTCCGTGCGGGGTGACGCGGTGGAGACGGCGTTCAAGCGGATCGCCCTGGCCGTCGGCAAGTACTGGGTCTGCAAGCGGTGGCCGGGACATGCCGCCGAGGCGCTGGAGTGCCTGGGTGGCAACGGTTACGTCGAGGAGTCCGGGATGCCCCGGCTGTTCCGCGAGTCGCCGCTGAACTCGATCTGGGAGGGCTCCGGCAACGTCGCCGCGCTGGACGTACTGCGGGCGCTGGCCGGGCAGCCCGAGGTGCGGGCGGCGTTCGAGGCCGAGGTGGGCATGGCCACCGGTGTGGACTCCCGGCTCGACGCCGCGGTGCACCAGCTCCAGGTCGCCCTCGACGACCCGGCGGACCTGGAGGTGCGGGCCCGTCGGGTGGTCGAGCAGATGGCCCTGGTGTTGCAGGGTGCGCTGCTGGTGCGCCACGGCCATCCGGCCGTCGCCGACGCGTTCTGTGCCTCGCGGCTCGGCGTCGACCGGGGACACGCATACGGCACCCTGCCGGCCGGCGTCGACTTCGCCGCGATCATCGACCGGGCGACGCCGAAGGTGGGCTGACCGCAGAGGTCGCCACCGGATCGGTGCGGTGTGTCGTTGAGTCCACGTCGGAGCGTGTGGGATTCTGATGCGTCGATGCCGGTCGCGCGAGCGTGCTGACCGTCGCCTCAGGGGCACCCGGAGCCGCCACGGCCTCCCGGGAGGCGACGGACGAGCTGATGTCGTGGCGTCCGCCCGCGCCCGAGGCCGTCCGCCTCGGGCGCCGGGCCGGGCGGGTCGCCGCCGTGATCACCCACGAAGGACGACCATGACCATCTCGAACAGGCACGGTGTTCGACCCCTGAACCCGCCGTTGCGACTCTCCCGGCGTGGCCGGGCGGCCCTGGCGGCGAGCCTGCTGCTCGCCACCGGCGCGCTGCTCGGCGTGGCACCACCCGGTGCCGGTGCGGCGACGGCACCGGTGGCGGTGACGGTGAACGCACGGGCCGGGCTGGCCACCGTGCCGGACACCGCGCTGGGCGTGAACCACGCCATCTGGGACTCGCAGTTGGGCACCACCGAGACGTCGGACCTGCTGCGCGCGGCCGGCGTGCAGATGATGCGGTACCCGGGCGGCTCGTACGCCGACATCTACCACTGGCGCGACCACACCGCACCGGGCGGGTACGTCGCGCCGAACACCGACTTCGACACCTTCATGGCCGGGGTCCGCCGGGCCGGCGCCCAACCGATGATCATCGCCAACTACGGCACCGGCACGCCGCAGGAGGCGGCCGACTGGGTGCGCTACGCCAACGTGACCAAGGGGTACGGCGCCCGGTACTGGGCGGTCGGCAACGAGAACTACGGCAACGGTCACTACGGGTCGGCCTGGGAGGCCGACGAGCACCCGGACAAGAGCGCCACCTACTACGCGAACCTGGTCGTCGAGTACGCCGACGCGATGAAGGCCGTCGACCCGGACATCAAGGTCGGCGCGGTGCTGACCATGCCGGCGAACTGGCCGGACGGGCTGACCGCCGGTGCCGACCCGGGCCCCTGGAACCAGACCGTGCTCTCGATCGCCGGACCGAGGATCGACTTCGTCGACGTGCACTGGTACCCGGGCGGCAGCGCGGCCGAGTCGCTGCCCCGGACCAGCCACATCCCGGACGCGGTGCACCTGCTCCGGCAGCAGATCAGCCGGTACGCCGGGCCGGACGCGGACCGCATCGGCATCAGCCTCACCGAGGTGAACGTGACCGCCGAGGGGATGACCAGCCAACCGGCCGCGCTGTTCCTGGCCGACGCCTACAGCGGGTTGCTGGCCAACGGGGTCTTCACCGTGCAGTGGTGGAACGTCCGCAACGGCATCGGCAAGGTGACCACCGTGGCGGGGCAGACCGACTACGGCGACTTCGGGATGCTCTCCAGCGGCACCTGCACCTCGGACGGGTCGGTCTGCGAGCCGCCACTGAACACGCCGTTCGCGTCGTACCACGGGCTGACCATGATGAGCCGGTTCGCGCGCACCGGCGACCAGTTCGTCCGGACCGGCACCAGTGACCCGCTGGTCGCCGCGCACGCGGTACGCCGGGCCAACGGGGAGGTCGCGGTGCTGCTGATCAACAAGGACCCGGAGAACGCGCGGGAGGTCGACATCGACTACGCCGGGTTCGCGCCGTCGGCCGCCGCGCCCACGGTGCACTCCCACACCACCGGGGCCACCGCCGTCGCCACCGCGCAGACCGGCAGCGCGACCAGCCGGACCCTGCCGCCGTACTCGCTGACCACGCTCGTGGTGCGTCCGGCCGCCGCGCCGGGCGGTCAGCCGGGCGCACCCGGCCGACCCACGGTCGACGACGTCACCCACCGCAGCGCGACCATCTCCTGGCCGGCGGCCACCCGGGGTGCCGCCCCGATCGCCAAGTACGAGGTGCACCGGCAGCACGGTGCGGTCAGCGAACAGCTCGGGGAGACCTCGGGCACCAGCCTCGCCGTGGACAACCTCGTCCCCGGCGCCCGGTACACGGTCAACGTGCTGACCCGCGACACCGCGGGCCGGGTCTCCTGGGCCTCCCCGCCGCTCACCTTCACCACCGGCAGCCCGGCGAGCAGCACCTGCGCCGTCCGGTTCGCCAGCACCACGGACTGGGGCAACGGCTACGTGGCCGACGTCGAGGTGGTGAACACCGGGGCGGGTGCGGTCGACGGTTGGACGTTGACCTGGACCTGGCCGACGGGCTGGCAGCAGGTGAGCAGCGGCTGGAACGCCACCTGGGAACAGGTCGGCACCGCCGTGCGGGTGACCGGCACCGACGACAACCGTCGGATCCCCGCCGGAGGCACGGTCACCGCCGGATTCGTCGGGGCGTACAGCGGCCCGAACGTGACGCCGACCGCCTTCCGGCTCAACGGCACGCTCTGCACAGTGCGGTGAACCGGGCCGGGGTCGTCGGTGGGCCGCACCCACCGGCGACCCCGGTGACTGGTGATTCTGCCGATGCGCTGCCGGCCGGACACCTTGAACACTGATCGCAGTCGATACCGCCCCGGACCGAGGGAGTGCCCGACGTGCGATCATCCACCACCATCCGTTCCCGTTCCGCGACCCTGCTGGCCCGGCTGGCGGCGGTCACCGTCCTGGCCGCCACCGGTGGCCTCGTCGCCACCGCCGCGCCCGCCCAGGCCGCCGGCCCGTACGAGCGCGGTCCGACACCGACCGACGCGATCCTGGAGGCGAGCCGAGGCCCGTTCGCCACCTCCTCGATCAGCGTCTCCTCGGTGAGCGTCAGCGGCTTCGGCGGCGGCGTCATCTACTACCCGACCAGCACCAGCGAGGGCACCTTCGGCGCGGTCGCCATCTCGCCCGGCTACACCGCCTCGTGGTCGAGCCTGAGCTGGCTCGGTCCCCGGATCGCCTCGCACGGGTTCGTGGTGATCGGCATCGACACCATCACCCGTCTGGACCAGCCGGCCAGCCGGGGGCGTCAGCTCCTGGCCGCGTTGGACCACCTCACCCAGCGCAGCTCGGTGCGTGGCCGGATCGACGCCGGTCGGCTGGCGGTGGCCGGTCACTCGATGGGCGGCGGAGGCAGCCTGGAGGCCGCCGCGAGCCGACCGTCGTTGCAGGCCGCCGTGCCGCTGGCCCCCTGGAACCTGACCAAGAACTGGTCGAACCTGCGGGTGCCGACGCTGATCATCGGCGGGGAGAGCGACAGCACCGCCCCGGTCGCCACGCACTCCGAGCCGTTCTACACCAGCATCCCGGCCTCGGCGGAGAAGGCGTACCTGGAGCTGAACAACGCCGGGCACTTCTTCCCGAACACGGTGAACACGCCGACCGCCAAGCAGGCGGTGGCCTGGCTCAAGCGGTTCGTCGACGACGACACCCGGTACGAGCGGTTCCTCTGCCCCGGGCCGAGCGGCCCGGCCGTCGAGGAGTACCGCAACACGTGCCCGCACTGACCCGACGCCGAGGTCGTCCCGGATCGCGGGGCCGCCGGTCCGTCGACCGGCGGCCCCGGTCGAGCCGGGTCGACGGGGGAGTGCAGCGCCACTTCGGCCCGACGTACCAGACCGACGAGGGGGACGGGCCGGTCGAGGAGTCGCAGCGCCGGTGGTGCCCCCGGCCGACGGGGTGCCGACGCCCTGACCGCCGTTGCGCCGACTCGCCGGACACGCAGCCACGGCATATCGGGCGCAAAACCCCGTCGTGGTACGCGTCTAGACTCGGCTCGCACAACGGAACGTGACGGTGGGGGAGGCGGACGCGGATGGGTAGGGCCGAGGCACCGGGTCGGGCGACGGCACCGACGGCGGCTGAGGCGACAGGTCGCGTCGACGGCCGGACCGCCCGGGCCGAGCGCACCCGGGCGGCCATCGTGGAGGCGCACCTGGCCCTGATCTCCGAGGGGGACCTGCGCCCGACCGGTGAGCGCATCGCCGAGCGGGCCGGGATATCGCTGCGGACACTGTGGACCAACTTCAAGGACATGGAGACCCTCTTCGAGGCCAGCGGCCGGGAGCTGCTCCGCCAGCAGGACGCCGCCTGGCGGCCGATCTCGCCGACGTTGCCGCTGGCAAAGCGGGTGGACGCGTACTGTCGGCAGCGGGCGAGGCTGCTGCAACTGATCGCACCGGCGGCGCGGGCCGCCCAGATGCGCGAGCCGTTCTCCGCGCAACTGCGCCGCAACCGGCTCAAGCACCTGGCCCGGGTGCGCGACGAGGTCGAGGAGTTGTTCGCCGCCGAGTTGGCGCGCGCCGGTGCCGGTCGGGAACAACTGGTCCACGCGGTGGTCGCGGCGAGCACCTGGCCGGCCTGGTCGACGCTGCGCGACGGGCTCGGTCTCGGCGTGGACGCCGCCCGCGCCGTGCTGACCCGCACCGTGGAGTCCCTGTTCAGGGCGGTCGCCGAAGCCTGATCCCCCTTTCCAAGCCGCCCGACGTGGGCGAGACTCGATGCATGGTTAATGCATCGCGAGTGCAAATAACCTTCATCTGCGGGCGGCAGCACGAGTGCCGGCTGATCCGGGACCTGCTCGCGACGCCACCGGGGGCGGCCCTGCTGCTGCACGGCGAGCCCGGCGCGGGCCGGAGCACCCTGCTGGCGTACGCCCACCAGCATGCCGACGACCGGACGGTGCTCAGCGCGGCCGGACTGGCCGACGAGGCCGAGTTGCCGTACGCGGGCCTGCAACGGCTGCTCGATCCGGTCCGCGACCACGCCGTCGACCTGCCCGAACGGCAGCGGCGGGTGCTGCGCCGCGTGCTGACCGGGGACGGTTGCGGCGACGGCGACCGGCTCACCCTCACCGTAGCCGTCCTCGGACTGCTGGCCCGTGCCGCGCGGGAGCGTCCGCTGCTGTGCACCATGGACGACCTGGACACCGGCGACGTACCGACCGCCCGGCTCCTGGCCTTCGTGGCCCGGCGGTTGCGGCCCCTGCCGGTCACGCTCCTGCTCACCGCCGACGACGGCAGCCTGGTGGCCGGGATCCCCAGCCGGCGGCTGTCGCCGCTGGACGAGACGGCCAGTCGGGCGCTGCTCGCCACCCGGCGTCCCGGACCGCCGCCCGAGCCGGTGCTCGCCACGCTGGCCTCGATCGGCGGCGGCAACCCGCAGGCGCTGGTGGACCTGGCCGACGCGCTCACCCCGGGCCAGTGGCTCGGGCGGGAGCCGCTGCCCGGCACGCCGCCCCCGGACGGCGACCTCGGTCGCGCGTACCGCGCCATGCTGGATCGGCTGCCCGCCGACACCCGGCGCGTCCTGCTGCTGACCGCGCTCGCCGCCGACGTCGGCTCCGGCGTGCTGGCGCGGGCCGCCCGGGCGGCCGGTACCGCGGTCGAGGCGCTGGCTCCGGCGGAGGCGGCAGGGCTGGTGCGCACCGGCCCGTACGGAGACGTCACCTTCCCCCGACCGCTCGCCCGCGCGATGGTCGAGGCCACCGCCCCGGCGGCCGACCGGCGGGCGGCGCACCTGCTGCTCGCCGCCGCGTGCGGCGCGCCCGGTCAACGGCTGCGGCGGGCGTTGCACCGGGCCGCCGCCACGGACGCCCCGGACCCGGGCCTGGCCGCCGAGCTGGTGGCGGTCGCCACCGAGGGCGGGCACTCGGTCGACACGGCGGCGGCACTGGCCCGGGCCGCCGAGCTGACCGACGATCCGGCGTCGGCCGCCGAGCGGCGGGTCGCCGCCGCCGGTCACGCCTGGGCGGTGGGGCGCACCGGCCAGGCCCGCGCCCTGCTGCGGGCGCTGCCCGACCCGCCGGCGGGCACCGGGGTCGGTGGACCGGTCACGCCCCGGGACGCCGCTCTCGGCGGCCGGTCCGCGCTGCTGCGCGGCGAGATGCTGCTGCGCTGCGCCGCGCCGTCCGCCGCGCCGCCCGTGCTGCTGGCCGCCGCCGACGCGCTGGCCGCCACCGATCGCGCGACGGCCCTGCTCGCCCTGCTGCGCGCCGGTGAGGCGGTGTGCTACTCCGGGGAGCAGTACCGCTACGCCGAGGTGGCGCGCCACCCGGTGGCGGCGCGTCGCGACGCCGACGGCCCGGAGGCGGAACTGCTGACCACCCTGGTCGCCGGGATCGCCGCGACCCTGCGGGGCGAGCACCTGCGTGGCGGGCCGCTGCTGCGTCGGGCGGTCGTGCTGGGCGGACGGTCCGGCGTCGCCATGACCCCGAGCGCTCTGACCGGCGCGGTCGCCGCCGGCCTGCTGGTGGCGGTGGACGCCGCCGCGCACCGGCTCGCCGACCGCGCCGTGGAGCTGGCCCGCAGCACCGGCGAGGTGTGCCTGCTGCCGCGCGCCCTCGAACTGCGGGCGATGAGCGAGTACTGGTTGGGTCGGCACGACGCGGCGGCGGACAGTTGCCGGGAGGGGCTGCTGCTGGCCCGCTCCACCGACCAGCACGCCAGTGCCGAGGTGCACCTCGGTCTGCTCGCCGTGCTCGCCGCGGTGCGCGCCGATCGGGACGCCGGCCTGCGGTACGTCGCCGAGATCGGGGACAGCGCCCCGCCGGACAGCCGCCCGTACGCGTTGGCCCAGTGGGCGCTGTCCGTGCTCGACCTGGTCGCCGGCCGGTACGCCGACGCCGCCGACCGGCTCACCTCGCTGGCTCGCCCCGGCACCGGCCGGGGTCAGGTCATGGTGCAGGTGATGGCGACGCCGCATCTGGTGGAGGCCGCCGCCTGCGCCGGTCGGCCCGCGCAGGCCCACGCCGCGCTGGCGGTCTTCGACCGTTGGGTGGGCAGTACGGCCAGCTCGTCGCGGCGGGCGCTGTCCGCGCGGTGCCACGCGCTGTTGGCGCCCCGGGGTAGCGCCGAGGCCGAGGAGCTGTTCCGGGCCGCCCTGCGCATGCACCCGGCCGACGTCGCCACCTTCGAGCGGGCCCGTACCGAGCTGCTGTTCGGCCGGGAGCTGCGGCGTCGCCGTCGACCGCGCGACGCCCGGGCGCACCTGCACCGCGCCCGGCAGGCGTTCGTGCTGCTCGGCGCGGAGACCTGGAGCGAGCAGGCGACCGCCGAGCTACGCGCGGCGGGGGAGTCGGTCGGGGTGCCGCAGCGTCCGGCCGAGCGCCTGCTCACCGGCCAGCAGCTCCGCATCGCGCGGTTGGTCGCCGAGGGTGCGACCAACCGGGAGATCGCCGGCCGGATGTTCCTGTCCACCCGCACCGTCGACCACCACCTGCGCAACGTGTTCCACCGGCTCGGCGTGCGCTCGCGTACCGAGCTGACCCGGGCGTTGGGCGGCGCACCGCCGCAATATTCAACCTATTCATGACGGGCGTCAGAAATTCTTGACATCTGGTGGCCGGGTGGCTGACCATGGCCACCACGGCAGGGTGACCCCACTCACACCCGAACGCGTCCGCACCTTCGAGGCATCCGCCGTGTCGACGCACCCCCACCACCCCCGCCCAGGAAGGGCCCCGTCCATGAAGAAGGTCATCACTTTCGGGTTGGTCGCCGCCGTCGCGATCGCCCTCACCGCTTGCACCGACTCCGACGCGACCGGCCCCGAGCAGGCCGACGGCGACCTGCGCCAGGTGCGGGTCGCGGCGCTGCCCATCACCGAGACCGCCGCGTTGTGGGGCGGCATCAAGGCGGGCATCTTCGCCAAGCACGGGCTGGGGGTCGAGGTGCTGCCCGCCCAGGGCGGCGCCCAGGCGATCCCGGCGCTGATCAACGGTGACATCGAGTTCGCCATCGGCCAGCCGTTCGGTCCGTTCCGGGCCGACCTGCAGGACCTCGGCGTGGTGATGATCGGCAACTACGCGTCCTCGTACGCCGAGGGCGACGACATCAACGCCGTCGTGGCGTCGAAGGCGTCGGGCATCACCCGCCCCGCCGAACTCGCCGGGAAGCGGGTGTCGGTGAACAGCCTGGGCGCGGCCGGTGACGTGACCATCATGGCCGCCGTGGAGAAGGACGGCGGCGACCCGTCCACCATCAGGTTCGTCGAGGTCGCCTTCCCGGACGCGCCGGCCCAACTGGAGGCCGGCAACATCGACGCCGCCTGGGTGCCGGAGCCGTTCGTCACGCAACTGCGCGGCCGGGGGGACACCTTCGTGGTGGCGCCCTACCAGGCAGTCGTCCCCGGGCTCACCACGCTGACCACGATCACCACGAAGGAGCGGACCGAGTCCGACGCCGAGCTGATCTCCGCCTTCTCCACGGCGATGAAGGAGACCCTCCAGTGGGCGCAGGACCCCGCCAACGAGGCGGACGTCCGGCAGGCCATCAAGGACAACCTGCAACTCCCCGAGCCGGTGGCGGACTCGGTGCGGCTGCCGGAGTTCGGCTGGGAGCTGGACCGGGAGAGCCTGAGCACGCTCGCCACGCTCGCCGGTAAGTACCAGGTGCTCGACCGGCAGCCCAACCTCGACCGTCTCATCCAGCAGCAGTAGCCCTCGCGGTCCCACCCTTCCCGGCCGCCGGTCGGGAAGGGTGACGCCGCCGACCACGGGAGCGACATGCACGTGACATCCATCCGGCGGACCCGCCCGCCACGCAAGGTGCTGCTGGGTGCCGCAGGGTTGGCGGGATTCCTCGTCGTCTGGCAGTTGGTGCCGACCCTCGGGCTGGTCAACTCGCAGTACCTGCCGTACGTCACGGACGTGCTGGTCCGGCTCGCCGAGGAGTTCCGCGACGTCGCCTTCTGGCGGCGGCTCGGTCACACCATGACCTCGTGGGCGATCGGGCTGACCGTGGCGACGGTCGCCGCGGTCGTGCTGGGCACCGTCGTCGGGCTGGTTCCCGTCCTGCGTCGCGCGACCCATACGGTGGTCGAGTTCCTGCGCCCGATCCCCTCGGTGGCACTCATCCCACTGGCCGTGCTGATGTTCGGCATCCAGATGAAGGCCGCGCTGGTGATCATCATCTACGCGTCCTTCTGGCAGGTGTTCGTGCAGGTCATCTACGGCGTCGCGGACGTCGACGCGGTGGCCCGGGACACCGCCCGCAGCTTCCGGCTCACCCGGCGCGAGCGACTGGCCTACCTCGTGCTGCCGACCACCCTGCCGTACCTGATGACGGGGGTCCGGCTGGGTGCGGCGGTGGCGCTCATCCTCGCCATCACCTCGGAGATGGTGATCGGCAACCCCGGACTCGGGCGGATGATCGAGCTGTCCCGCTCCTCCGGCGACGCGGTCGGCCTGTACGCGCTGGTGGTGGTCACCGGCCTGCTCGGGCTGCTGGTGAACCTCGTCTTCCGGTTCGTCGAACGTCGCTCGCTGTCCTGGCACCAGTCCGTCCGAGGAGAGGAGCCCCGATGACCGCGCACGCCGAATGGATCGCCGCCCGGCCGCGCGGACGTGGCCTCGCGCACCGTGTCGCCTCGGGCTTCCTCTACTCGCTCGGGCTGCCCTTCCTGCTGCTGGTGATCTGGGGCGCGACGTCGACGGTGTCGACGAACCGGTTCTTCCCCGGACCGCTCACCATCGGCGCGGCGTTCCGGGACACCTGGGTCGGTCCCGCGTTCGTCCACGACGTGCTGCCCAGCCTCTACCGGCTCGCCCTCGGCATCGCCGCGTCGATCGTGATCGGCGTCGCCCTCGGCACGCTCATCGGACTGTTCCGGTGGCTGAGCGAACTGCTGGAACCGCTGCTGGAGTTCTTCCGGGCCATCCCGCCGCCGGTGCTGATCCCGGTGGTGATGCTGCTGCTGGGCATCACCGACACGATGAAGGTGGTGGTCATCGTCTCCGGCGCGGTCTGGCCGATCCTGTTGAACACCATCGACGGTGTCCGGGCCACCGATAGCGTCATGTCCGAGACCGCCGACTCGTACCGGATCACCTGGTGGGAGCGGCTGCGCTTCCTCGTGCTTCCGGCCGCGAGCCCGCGCATCATGGCCGGCGTCCGGCAGGGACTGTCGGTGGCGCTGATCCTGATGGTGATCTCGGAGATGTTCGCCTCGTCCGCCGGCCTGGGCTACCGGATCGCGTACTTCCAGCGGAACTACCTCATCGCCGAGATGTGGAGCGGCATCCTCCTGCTCGGCCTCGTCGGCGTCCTGCTCGCCGCGACCTTCGGTGTCGTCGAACGGCGGGTGCTGCGTTGGTACCACGGAATCAGGGAGGTCAACCGTGCCTGAGCGGGACATGTTGCTCAAGGTGGAGCACCTGCGGAAGGTGTACGAGTCCGCGTCCGGCGACGTCGAGGCGATCGGGGACGTCAGCTTCACCATGGCCGCCGGTGAACTCGTCTGCGTCGTCGGCCCGTCCGGCTGCGGCAAGACCACGCTGCTGAAGTGCCTGGCCGGGCTGCTGCGGCCCACGGACGGGCTGGTCGAGATGCACGGGGCACCGGTGACCGGACCGAGTCCCGCGATGGCCGTCGTCTTCCAGGAGTACGGCCGCAGCCTCTATCCGTGGCTGACCGTGCGGGGCAACGTCGAACTGCCGCTGCGCCACAAGAAGCTGTCCCGGGCGGCGCGCGAGCGCCTCGTCACCGACGCGATCGAGGCGGTGGGCCTCGGGCACGCCGCCCGGAGCCACCCCTGGCAGCTCTCCGGCGGCATGCAGCAGCGGGTGGCGATCGCCCGGGCGGTCGCGTACGAGCCGGAAGTGCTGATCATGGACGAGCCGTTCGCCGCGGTCGACGCCCAGACGCGCGCGGACCTGGAGGACCTGGTGCGGGAGCTGCACGCGACCCGCAAGATATCGATCGTCTTCGTCACGCATGACATCGACGAGTCGGTCTACCTGGGCGAACGGGTTCTAGTATTGTCCAAGTCGCCGACCTGGGTGCAGGAGGATCTCGTCATCGACCTGCCGCCGGAGCGTGACCAGATCACGACTCGCGCGCTACCCCGCTTCACGGAGCTGCGCACCCACGTCTACGACCAGATCCGTCGCGCCAAGGGCGCCCAGACCGTCGCCCCGTGACCGTCGCCAGGTCGGAGCCGTCCGAGAGGGAGGACTGTGCGCAGTCGTCAGCCGAAGCAACTGCTGCTCGCGTTCTTCGGTGAACACGTCGTCGACGACGATCCGGGGCCGGTCCGGGCCAGTGTCCTGATCGGGGTGCTGGAGGGGGCGGGTGTCGCGGCACCGGCGACGCGGGCCACCCTCGACCGGCTCGTGCAGACCGGCATCCTGGCCCGCAGCAAGAGCGGCCGGGAGATCCAGTTCTCGCTCACCGCACACGGGGTGGCGGTGCTGCGCGAGGCGACCGAACGGGTCCGGGGCCCGCGCCCGTTCGACCCGCAGGGCACCGGCTGGACCCTCGTCACGTTCACCATCCCGGAGGGGCAGCGGACCCTGCGTCACCGGCTGCGGTCCACGCTGACCTGGGAGGGCTTCGCACCGCTGCGCGACGGGCTGTGGCTGGCGCCCGGCGAGGTCGACCTCGCCGGGTCGCTGGAGCCGTTGTGCCGGGATCTGCCGCCGAACACGGTGATCGCCTTCCACGCCCGCGAACTGGCCGGCTTCCCGATCGCCGAGAGCGTCCGGGCGGCCTGGGACATCGAGGCGATCCGGCGCGAGCACCTGGCGTTCATCGAGGTGTGGGACGACCCGGACGCGGCGACGCAGGCGGCCGGCGCGCTCACCGTCCGCACCATGCTGGTCGCGGACTGGCTCGCGCTGTTGCGCGCCGACCCGCGACTGCCGCGCGAGTTCATGGACGCGCAGTGGCCGGCCGCCCGGTCGACGCAGGTCTACCGGCGGATGCACGAGCGGCTGGCCGAGGCCTCCGCCGCGGAGTTCGCCGCGCTGGTCACCACTCGCGCTGCCACCACCCGCCGAAGCGGCTCCGCAGGTCCGCCTTCCGCACCTTCCCCGACGCGGTCCGCGGCAACTCGTTCACGATGACCACGTTCTTGGGCAGCTTGTAGCGGGCCACCTTGCCGTTGAGGAAGTCGCGGACCGTGTCGACGTCGACGGCGGTGCCCTCGCGGATCGTCATGATCGCCCACGGTACCTCGCCCCAGCGCTCGTCGGGAACGCCGATGACCGCCACGCCGGTCACCCCGTCGATCTCGCCGAGCAGCGACTCGATCTCGGCCGGGTAGATGTTCTCCCCACCCGAGATGATCATGTCCTTGAGGCGGCCGGCGATGTGCAGGTAGCCGTCGTCGTCCAGGTAGCCGAGGTCACCGGAGCGGAACCAGCCGTCCGCCGTGAACGCGCCCGCCGTCGCCTCGGGCATCCGGTGGTAGCCCCGGAACACGTTCGGTCCGGCGATCTCGATCTCGCCGATGCTGCCGGCGGGTGCCGGGCCGCCGTCGGTGTCGGCGACGCGGACCTCGGTGAAGAAGTGCGGCAGTCCCACGCTGCCCTGCTTCGCCCGGGTCATCGTCGGCGGCAGCGAGGTGGCCCCCGGCGACGCCTCGGTCATGCCGTAGCCCTGCGAGAACGACAGGCCCCGCTCCTCGTACGCGTTGAGCACCCGGACCGGCACCGCCGAGCCGCCGCAGGTGAGTTTGCCCAGGGTGGACAGGTCGGTGCCGGCCCAGTCCGGGTGTTCGGCCAGGAGCTGGAAGGTGGTCGGTACGCCGCTGAGCATGGTGACGCCGTGCCGGGCGATCCGGGCGAGCGCGCGTCCCGGCTCGAAACCCTTCTCCAGCACCAGCGTGCCGCCCTTGAGGATGATCGGCAGCGCTCCCATGCCCAGCGAGGCGACGTGGAACAGCGGCGAGATCATCAGGGCGATGTCGGTCGACACCACGTCGTAGTCGACGATGCAGTTCAGCGCCGTCCAGGTCAGGTTGCCGTGGGTCAGCACGGCGCCCTTGGCCCGCCCGGTCGTACCCGAGGTGTAGACGATCGCCGCCGGGTCCCGCATGGTCACCCGGACGGGTGCGTCGTCCCGGGGGGCGGTGGCGGCCAACCGGGACAACCCCGGGGCCTCGGCGCTCCCGGGACCGGTCGGCACCGTGTGCGCGGGCCGGGACGCCGCCGCGACCGAGGCGACCCGGGCGGCGAACTCGGGGTCGTGGACCAGCACCCGGGCCCCGCTGTCACTGAGCACGTGGGTGATCTCGGGTGCCGCCAGCCGGGTGTTGACCGGCACGAAGGCGGCACCCAGCCGGGTGGTCCCGAACATCACCTGGAGGAACTCGGGGCCGTTCTCGCCCAGGTACGCGACCGTGTCGCCCTTGCCGACACCGAGGTGCCGCAGTGCCGCCGCGACGCCGTCGGCGGCGTCGGCGAGCTGCCGGTACGTCATGGTCGCCTGCTCGCCATAGACGAGGGCGGTCTTCTCCGGTGACTTGAGTCGGCGCTTGGCCAGCCAGGCGCCGATCCCTTGGTGGTGCATCAGCAGTCTCCTGGTGGTGGAGGGCGGTGGGTGGCGTCGGTGGGCGGCCGGACGACTGGTCCCGGCAGCTCAGGCGTAGAAGCGGTAGATCCCCCGGGCGACGACGGCGGGCTTGCCGCCGCCCTCGATCTCGATGGTCTGGTCGACGGCGATCTGGTAACCGCCCGCCACCTCGGTGACCTCGGCGACGACCGCCCGCATCCGCACCCGCGAGCCGACCCGGACCGGGGCCGGGAAGCGCACCTTGTCCAGGCCGTAGTTCACCTTCGTGGACACCCCGGTCACGTCGAGCAGCTCGGTCCAGAACGGCACGGCCAGGGAGAGGGTCAGGAAGCCGTGGGCGATCGGCGCACCGAACGGGCCGTCCTTGGCCCGTTCCGGATCGACGTGGATCCACTGGTGATCGTCGGTCGCGTCGGCGAACAGGTCGATCTGCTCCTGGGTGACCGTGCGGTACTCGGTGTGCCCGAGGTCGGTGCCACCGAGGTCGGCGAGCTTGTCGTAGGCGATGGTGGTGGTCACGGGTGTCCTTCCGTCGTCATCCGGCCAGGCGCAGCAGCCGGGCGGCGTTGTCCTTCAAGATGCCGGGCAGCACGTCGGGCTTGAGGTCGGTGCTCGCCACGTCCCGCAGCCAGCGGTCCGGGGTGAGCAGCGGATAGTCGGTGCCGAAGAGCACCCGGCGCTTGAGGATCGAGTTGGCGTAGCGCACCAACTCGGCCGGGAAGTACTTCGGGCTCCAGCCGGACAGGTCGATCCAGGTGTTCGGTTTGTGGGTCGCCACCGACAGCGCCTCGTCCTGCCACGGCACCGACGGGTGGGCCATGATGATCTGGAGATCGGGGAACTCGGCGGCGACCGGGTCGAGCAGCATCGGGTTGGACAGTCCGAGCCGGAAGCCGTAACCGCCGGGCAGTCCCGCGCCGATGCCGGTCTGCCCGGTGTGGAACAACGCCGGCAGTCCCGCCTTCTCGATCAGGCCCCACAGCGGCGCGTACTCCTCGTGGCTCGGGTCGAAGCCCTGCACGGTGGGGTGGAACTTGAACCCGCGTACGCCCTCGTCCTCGATCAGCCGGGCGGCGAGTTCCAGGGCCGCCTCGCCGGTGCGCGGGTCGACCGAGCCGAACGGGACGAGCACGTCGGCGTGCTGGGCGGCGGCACGGGCGATGTCGGCGCTGGACAGCGGCGGGTGGGCCAGTTGCGTGCGCGCGTCGACGCTGAACACCACGGCCGCCATGTTCCGCTCGCGGTAGTACTGCGCGACCGCGTCCACCGCCGGACGCGGGCCGTCGGTGCGGAAGTACGTCGAGGCGGCGGCGACGAGCGGGTCGGGCAGCGAGGCGTGGCCGTGGTCGTCGATCTCGATGTGTACGTGCATGTCGATCGCGGTGACGGCGTCCAGGTCGATCGCGGGCTGGTACATGCTCGGCAACCTTCGTGCGGCGGGTCAGGAGGCGGTGTCGCGGAACTCCACGGGCAACTCCGGGAAGCGCTCGCCGACGCTCTGCGTCGCACCGGCGAAGGTGCTCGGCCACGCGGCGACCAGCGCGTCGTACGACCAGCCGCCCTCGTGGTGGGCGGTCAGCGCGACCTCCGGGTGGGTCCAGATCTGGATCCGGTCGCCACCCACGCCGATCACCTGGCCGGTCACCTCGGCCGCGCCGTCGGAGCCGAGGAAGGCGACCAGCCCGGCCACGTCGTCGGAGGTGCCGAACCCGAGGTCGTGCCGGAAGAAGGCGGGCATCGGCTCACCGGCGGCCTCGGCGCGGACCGCGGCGGCGAAGTAGGGGACGGTGGCGGTCATCGCGGTCGCGGCGACCGGGACGACGGCGTTGACCGTGATCCCGGCCCGCTTCAGCTCCAACGCCCAGGTCCGGACCATGCCGACGATGCCCGCCTTGGCGGCGGCGTAGTTGGTCTGGCCGAAGGTGCCGCGTTGGCCGGTGGGGGAGCCGATGCAGATGATCCGCCCGCCCTCGCCGGCCTGCCGCATGTGTCGCACGGCCTCGCGCACGGTGGTGAAGGTGCCGCGCAGGTGCACGCCGATCACGGTGTCGAAGTCCTCGTCGGTCATCTTCCAGAGCACCGTGTCGCGCAGCACCCCGGCGTTGGTGACCAGGATGTCGAGCCGACCGAAGCTCTCGACCGCGGCGGTGACCAGGGCCTGCGCGGTCTCCGTCGGGCCGACCGGTGCGACCACCGCGACGGCGCGTCCGCCGGCCGCCCGGATCGCCGCGACGGCGTCGGCGGTCGCCTGCTCGTCCACGTCGTTGACCACGACCGCGGCACCCCGCTCCGCCAACTGGCGGGCGTAGGCGAGGCCGAGACCGCGTCCGGCTCCGGTGACGATTGCGACTTTGCCGTCCAGGGACATGGGCACTCCTTCGCGTCGAGGTCGATCGGAACATGGACCGTTGAAAAAGTCAATTATTGGTAGGGCTTGCTATCATCGTCGCCGTGCCTCCTCCCGAGAGAGCCCGACCGGCCGACGGCCTGCGGGACAGCGTGCTCGGCCGGGATCTGAGCTTCCTGCTGGTGCGCGCCAACGCGCTCACCCTCGCCGCGGCCAACGCCGCCCTGGCCGAACACGGCCTGAAGGCCCGCTCGTACTCGGTGCTCGCGCTGGCCGCCGACGACACCCGCCCGACCCAACGGGAGCTGGCCGAGTTCCTCCGGCTGGACCCGAGTCAGGTGGTGGCGCTCATCGACGACCTGGCGAAGCGCGGTCTGGTCGAGCGCCGCACCGACCCCGCCGACCGACGCGCCAACGTCCTGGTCGCCACCGACGAGGGGCGGGAGTTGTTCGCCCGCGCCCAGTCCTCCGCGCACGCCGTGGAGTTGGGACTGCTGGCCGCGGTCACCCCCGAGGACCACGCCCGGCTGGCGCAACTGCTGCGCCTGCTCGCCTTCCCGGACTGAGTCGGTAACGGACCGAGTCGGGCCGGACCGAGCCGGTGTCGGGCGGCGTCGGATGACGCAACAGGCACCCGGACAAGCTACTGCGTACGGGGTCGGCGGGGTAACGGCCCCGGCCGGGTCGACGCGGACGGGCGACCCAGCGCGCGGGAGACCCCCCGACCGGCCGCCTGCACCAGCGGTGCCAGCGCCAGCGGATCGGCCCGGTCGTACGCCACCACCAGCGAGATCGCCGCCACCACCCCGTCCGGCCCGGTGATCGGGGCGGCGACGGAGAGGGCGTCCATGGTGACCTGCCGGTCGCTGATCGCGTACCCGGCCCGGCGGACCTCGGCGAGCTGACGACGCAGCCGCACCGGATCGGTGACGGTCAACTCGGTGTACCGGGCAAGCGGCGCGGCGAGGACCCGCTCCTGCACCTGCGCCGGTGCGTGCGCCAGCAGCACCAGCCCGACACCGGTGGCGTGCAGTGCGAAACGGCCACCGACCCGGGTGAGCACCGGCACCGCGTGCCGCCCGGCGATCCGCTCGATGAAGACGAGTTCGAGGTCCTGCCGGACGGCGAGCTGGACGTTCTCGTGGGTCACCTCGTACAGGTCCTCCAGGATCGGCAGCGCCGACTCGCGCAGCCCCAGCCCACGCGGCGCCAGCGAACCGACCTCCCACAGGCGCAGACCGACCCGGTAGCGCGCGTCGTCACCCCGCTCCAGCGCGCCCCAGGCCACCAACTCGGCGACCCGGCGGTACGCGGTGGGCAGCGGCAGCTCGGCCCGCCGTGCCAGTTCGCTCAGGGTCAGCGCCGGCTCACCGGGGCTGAACGCGTCGAGCAGCGCCAGCACCTTGCTGGTGACCGAGCGCCCGGGCCGTGCCTGCACCCCGCCATCATCCCCGCCGACCGGTCACAGCTCCAGCACGAGCCGCCGGGTACGCGCCCGCGACACGCAGATCAGCATGGTGTCCCCGGCGGCCCGCTCCTCCTCGGTGAGCAGGCTGTCGCGGTGCTCCGGCACACCGTCGAGCACGGTGGTCTCACAGGTGCCGCAGGTGCCCTCGCGGCAGGAGGAGAGCACCTGCGTACCGGCATGCTCCAGGGCGGCCAGGATCGAGGTCTCCGGCGGCACGTGCACGGTACGGCCGGAGAGCGCGAGCTCGACCTCGACGGTGTGGTCGCCCGTGGCGGCCTGCTCCGTCGGGGCGAACCGCTCGACGTGCAGCCGACCGGGCGGCCACGCTCGGCAGCGCTGCTGCACCGCGTCGATCAGTCCCGCCGGCCCGCAGCAGTAGACGACCGCGTCGCCCGCGTCGCCGATCAGCGTGTCCACGTCGAGCGGGCCCGTCTCGTCCTGCGGACGAAGACGCACCCGGTCGCCGTACGTCTGCCGCAGGTCGGCGGCGAAGGCCATGGTGCTGCCGCTGCGTCCGCCGTACACCAGTCGCCAGTCGGCGCCCGCGGCGTCGGCGGCGGCGACCATCGGCCGGATCGGGGTGATGCCGATCCCCCCGGCGAGGAAGAGGTAGCGGTCGGCCTCGACCAGCCGGAAGGCGTTGCGCGGGCCGACCACCCGGACCTGTGTGCCGGGCAGCAGCCGCTCGTGCACGTGCCGGGAACCGCCGCGCCCGTCCGACGCCAGGTGCACCGCCACCTGGAGCGCGGTGCGGTCGGCCGGGTCGCCGCAGAGCGAGTACTGGCGCACCAGTCCCGGCCCCAGGTCCAGGTCGACGTGCGCGCCCGGGGTCCAGTCCGGCACCTCGCCACCGTCCGGACGGCACAGGGTCAGCACCACCACGCCGGTGGCCACCGCCTCGCGGCGCGCGACCACCAGCGTCGTCGGCGTCGCGGTCATGCCGGCACCACCGCCCGCTGCGGCGGGGGCGGTGCGGCCGTCGCCGGTGGCCGGTGGTCCTCGGGGTGGGCGAGCAGCCACTCCCACAACTGCACCGGCTCCTCGGCGATCCGTTCGGCACCACAGTGGCAGGTGCCGCGCAGCGTGTCGGTGCCCGGCAGCCAGTGGATCCGGTAGACCCGGTCACCGGTGAGCCCGCCGGCCGGCGCGGTCACCGGGGTGCCGCCACCGTGGACGACTCGACCATCCGGGCGAGCAACCGTCGGGCGGCCAGCCCGCCGGTGTCGATGTTGATGCTCAGTTCCTGGTACCGCTCCGGCTCGCCGGCGATCACCCGCTCCAGGACGTTCAGGGCGGTGACGTCCTGCATCACCACGGTGTGGTTGCTCTGGTACAGGTATTCGCTGACCGACTCGTCGTCCACGGCGAAGTCCCGGGCCACCGCCCAGAAGTCGTACGTGGTGTGCGCGGTCGACGGGGTGATCGCGTACACGATCTCGGCGTGGAACGCCTGGTCGTCGTCGCCCTCGGCCGGTGGGTAGACGCCCTGCGGGGCGATCCGACTGTGCAGCAGGTACAGGCAGGGCGGGTGGTACTCGATGTCCTGCCAGCGGGTGATCCGTCCCTGGATGCCGGTCGAGCGGGCATAGAAGGGCGGGCACTCGGCATCGTCCATGTGTCGGCTGACGTAGACGACGCCGCGGTCCTCGTCCACCTCGGTGGTGATCGGGGTGTTCGCCACCTCGGGCGTGCCGATGTACCCGCCGTGCAGGTACGTCTCGTGGGACAGGTCCATCAGGTTGTCCACCAGCAGGCCGTACCGGGCGTCCAGCGGCGCCATGCCGCGTACCGTCGTGTAGCGCGGGTCGCCCAGCCAGGGTGCCCGGGGGATGGTGGAGGCGTCGGCCCGGTCCCGGTCGCCGATCCAGACCCAGACCAGGGTGTCCTGCTCCACCACCGGGTACGCGGCCACCCGCGCGGTCCGGGGGATGCGCTGCTGTCCGGGTACGAAGACGCAGGCGCCGCTCGGGTCGTAGGTGAAGCCGTGGTACCCGCAGACCACGGTGTCCCCGTCGAGGCGGCTCTCCGACAGCGGATACCGCCGGTGCACACACCGGTCGGCGAGCGCCACCGCCGCACCGGACTCGGTGCGCCACAACACGACCGGCTCGCCCAGCACGGTACGGGCGAGCAGGTTCCGCCCGACCTCGGTGCTGAACGCGGCCACGTACCACTGGTCACGTGCGAACGGCATCCGGACCTCCTGTCGACGTACGACGGTCAGTCGGATGGTCCGGGGCGTGCCCCGTCGGCCGGGAGCCGCATTCTCACTCAGTGAAAGTCGGCCGGTCCGCGTCGGCGGCGCCGATCGCGTCGCGTACCTCCTCGACGAGTTCCCGCATGGCGTTCTCGGCACCCCGCGCGTCCTCGGCCGCCACCGTGTTCGCGACCCGCTCGTGCAGGTCCAGGGCGACCGGTCGGGGGCACTTGGGCATCAGTCCGTGCTCGGTCCGCCCGGCGAGGACCTCGGCGATCACCCCGGTCAGCGCGGTGAACATCTCGTTGAGGCAGGCATGGAGCAGCAGCGCGTGGAACTCGACGTCGGCGGCGAGGAACGCGTCCAGCTCACCGGCCTCGCCGAGCTGCCGCATCTGCGCGGCCAACGCGCGCAGCCGCTGACGTTCCTCGGCGGTGGCGTGCCGGGCGGCCCCGGCGGCGGCGAGCGGTTCGACCGCCACCCGCAGGTCGGTGAGGGTCCGCAACTGCGCGGCCCGGCCGGGACCTTCCAGCCGCCAGCGGATCACGCGCGGGTCGAGCACCCGCCACCGGTGCATCGGCTGGACCACCAGGCCGACCCGGCGTCGGGAGGCCACCAGGTTCAACGACTCCAGGATCCGCATCGCCTCGCGCATCACGGTGCGCGAGACGCCGAAGCGTTGCTGCAACTGCTCCAGGGTGAGCGCCTGCCCGGCGAGGTGTCGACCGCTGGTGATCTCCAGCCCGAGCGCGTCGAGCACGGCGTCGTGCAGCACCGGCGCTGCGGGCCGCGCCGGGTCCCGTGTCGCCTCGCCCATCAAGGATCCCCGATCACTCGCTTGCGGAGAGACTAGCGCGCCGCGCAGCGCCGGCCGGTCCGGCGCGGGGCGGATCGGCGACAAAAGGTGCCACCAATGTATTTACAAAGATATCACCTTTGTGTGACGATCACGTTAATCAGCAGGTGGCGCGCACGACGGGCCCGGTGTGACCCCGCACCGCACCGGGACCGGAGACCCTGGCCGCCGTCCGGCCCGCACCGGTCCTCATCGGACCGTCGCGGACCGGTCACCCGCACCAGGGGAGAGCCGGACTCGTCAGCACCCACCACTGGTCGCCCGTGCGACATCCCCGGGAACAACCGGGCGACCAGCCGATGAAGGGAACGCACATGCCCGTTGCTCATCCTCCACCCGCGTCGACCCGCCGGTTCCGCCGTGCGCTGGCCGTCTCGGCCGTCGCGGGCCTGACGGTCGCCTCCGGGGCCCTCGCGGCTCCCGCGGCGTCCGCGGCTCCGGCCGCCGCCCTCGGACCGAAGGTCGTGCAGACCAACCAGGCTCCCACCGGTCACTCGGTCACCTTCCGCTACCGGGCGCCCGCCGGCGTGCAGTCGGTCCAGATCTACGGCGAGTGGTGGTTCTCCCAGCCGGCGAGCGTGACCTGCGTGGGCTGCGGTGACGCCCGCACCGGCGCGCAGTGGCAGCCCGGCGACATCCTCGCCGACCCGTGGCGTCCGCTGCCGATGCAGCAGGGACGCGACGGGGTCTGGACGTTCACCACGCCGTTGCCCTCCGGCACCTTCCGGTACGCCTTCACCCACGACTGCGACAGCCCGACGGCCAGCGGCTGCACACTGCACCCCGACCCGGCCAACCCGCTGGAGGTCACGCCGCACGCCACCGCGCCGGGTGCGCTGCTCAGCCGGGTCTACGTGCCGAACAGCAAGCGATTCCCCACCTACGACAACAGCTACCAGGCGCCGGTCGACCGCAAGAAGGCCGGCACGCTGGAGCAGCGCTGGTACGACTCGCCGCTGTCCACCGACCCGGCGGGCAAGCACGACGTGGTGGTCTACCTGCCGCACGGCTACGACGCCACGCGCGCCACCCCGTACCCGACGCTCTATCTGAGCCACGGCGGCGGCGGCAACGCCACCGACTGGACGATGGAGGGCGTGGCCCACGAGATCCTGGAGAACGCGATCCGGGACCGTAAGGCGCTGCCGATGGTGATCGTGTCGACCGACTTCAACGGTCTGCCCGACGGCAACCAGGGCTACGTCGACGAGCTGCGGAACAACGTCATCCCGTTCGTGGAGAAGAATTACCACGTCTCCACCCGCGCCGAGGACCGCGCCTTCGGCGGTCTCTCCGCCGGTGGTGCTCGCGCCATCACGCTGCTGTACGACAACACCGACCTGGTCGGCTACCACGGTGCGTGGGGTGCGGCCGGCGGTGCGGTGAACCCCTCCGCCGAGCAGGTGGCGCGGATGAAGGCCGTGCCCGGCGGCATCCACGTCGGCACCGGCATGCAGGACTGGCTGATCAACATCGCGCCGGACTCGGTCGCCCGCACCGAGAACTGGCGTGCGGCCGGTGTCGAGGTGACCGAGTTCAACATCGACGGGGTGCACGTCTGGGACGTCTGGCGGCAGATGCTCAACGACTACCTGCGGACCGTCGCGTTCCGGAGCACCACGGTCGACCTGGACGTCGAGTCGATCCGGGCCGGCAACTCGCACCGGTACCGCGTCATCGCGACCGCCGAGGTCGCCTCGGTGACCACCAGCGACCGCAAGCCCTCCGGCAAGGTCGACTTCTACGCGGGCGACAAGCGCCTCGGTTCGGCGAACGTGCGCAACGGCGTCGCCGAGTTCAAGGGCAACGTCAGCGGCCCGCTGACCGAGCCGGTGACCGCCCGCTACCAGGGCGACAGTCTCTACAACACCTCGCAGAGCAGCCCGGCGCAGGCCGGCTGACCCGACGCACCGGACCGGTCCGTGGTGGCACTCCTCCGAGGGGTGTCATCACGGACCGTCGTCGTCCACCGGCCCGGCGGCGCTCAGTCGAACTCGACGACCGTCCGGGCGCCCTCGCCCCGGGCCATCCGGGCGAACGCCGCCGGCACCTCGTCGAGCCTCGCCCGGTCGGTGACGAGGTAGCCCAGGTCGAGCGTGCCGTCGAGCACCGCCCGCGCCAACTCGGGCACGTCCCGGTCGGGATCGGACGAGCCGTAGACCGAGGAGCGCAGCGTCCGCGCGGAGTGGAAGATGTCCAACGCGCTCAGGCCCACCGTGTCGTCCTTACCGCCCATCCCCACCACGACGACCTGGCCGCCCCGGCGGGTGCTCTGCCAGGCGCTGCGGATGGTGGCGGAGCGCCCGACGCACTCCACCGCGTGGTCCACGCCCCGGCCGCCGGTCAGCCCCCGCACCGCGCGGACCAGCGAGTCGTCCGCGAGCAGGAAGTCGGTGGCGCCCGCAGCGGCGGCCAACTCGGCCTTGGCGGGGGCGACGTCCACCCCGATCACCGCTGCGGCACCGGCCGCCCGGGCGGCGGCCACCGCCGACAGCCCGACCCCGCCGAGACCGATCACCGCGACCGAGTCGCCGGCCGCCACCCGGGTGGTACGTCGTACCGCGCCGACCCCGGTGAGCACCGCGCAGCCGAGCAGCGCGGCGGCCGGGAACGGCAGCTCGGGCGGCACCACCACGGTGGCCTCCTGCGGCACCAGCACCTGCTCGGCGAGCGCTCCCAGCCCGAGCGTCACGTGCAGCGGCCGACCGTCCACGGTGTGTCCCCGCGTCACGGCGGGCGCGCCGTTGCGCCGGCACAGCCAGGGCTCGTCGCGCCGACAGAACCAACAGGACCGGCAGGCCGGGGCCCAGTTGAGCACCACGTGGTCGCCGGGGGCGACCCGGTCCACACCGTCGCCGACCTCCTCCACCACGCCGGCCGCCTCGTGTCCGAGCAGCAGCGGGTACGGCGCGGCCAGGGTGCCGTTCGCCATGGACAGGTCGGAGTGGCACACGCCGGAGGCGCGGACGCGGACGCGTACCTGGCCGGGGCCGGTGTCGGGAAGCTCGA
Organism: Micromonospora sp. NPDC049900; assembly: GCF_044461025.1. Taxonomy (NCBI): domain Bacteria; kingdom Bacillati; phylum Actinomycetota; class Actinomycetes; order Micromonosporales; family Micromonosporaceae; genus Micromonospora; species Micromonospora sp. NPDC049900. Next base: position 217,734 of record NZ_JBITKM010000008.1, on the reverse strand, counting down.
CCGGCTCCACCCGCAGGGGTGTGTCGGCGGCCCGGGCCACCAGACCTCTCACCGCTGGATCGCCTTGATCTCGCAGAACTCGGCCAGCCCGTGGCTGCCCAGCTCGCGCCCGAGACCGGACTGCTTGTAGCCGCCGAACGGGGCCATCGGGTTGAACGGCGCGCCGTTGATGTCGACGGCCCCGGTCCGCAGCCGCCGGGCCACCCGCAGCGCGCGTTCCTCGTCGGCGGACCAGACCGCGCCGGCCAGCCCGTACCGGGAGTTGTTGGCGACGCTCACCGCGTGGTCGTCGTCGTCGACCGGGATGACCGCCAGCACCGGCCCGAAGACCTCCTCCTGGGCCAGCGCGCTGTCCGGGTCGACGTCGGCGATCACCGTCGGCGCGACGAAGAAGCCCCGGTCCGGCACCGGGGCGTCCGGCCCACCGGCGACGAGTCGGCCGCCGTCGGCCAGCCCTCGGGCGATGTGCGCACGGACCCGGTCCCGCTGCTGCGCCGAGACCAGCGGACCGAGCCGGGTGCCCGGTTCCAGGGGGTCGCCGACCTGGTAGCCCTCGGCGGCCTTGGCGACCAGGTCCAGGGTCTCGTCGTAGCGGGACCGCTGCACCAGCATCCGGGTCCAGGCGGTGCAGGTCTGCCCCGAGTTGAGGAAGGCGTTGCCGACGCCGACCTTGACCGCGGTCGCCAGGTCGGCGTCGTCGAGGATCACGTTGGCGGACTTGCCGCCCAGCTCCAGCGCGACCCGGGCGATCCGGTCGGCGGCCAGGTGCGCGACCCGCCGACCGGTGGCGGTCGAGCCGGTGAAGGAGACCAGGTCCACGTCGGTATGCGCGGCGATGGCCTCGCCCACCACCGGCCCGGTGCCGGTGACCAGGTTGACCACGCCCGGCGGGAGGCCCGCGGCGTGTACGGCGTCGAAGAGCAGGTACGCCGTCAGCGGCGTCAGCTCGCTCGGCTTGAGCACCACCGTGCACCCGGCGGCCAGCGCCGGGGCGAGTTTCGCCACGATCTGGTGCAGCGGGTAGTTCCACGGGGTGATCGCGCCGACCACGCCCACCGGCTCCCGGACCACGAGCGAGTTGCCGACGGTCTCCGGTGCCGGCGGTCGGGCGGCGAGGTCGACATAGCTGCGCAGCACGGTCAGCGGTAGGCCGGTCTGCACCCGGGTGGCGACCTTGAGCGGGGTGCCGAGTTCCCGCACGACGGTGCGGGCGATGTCGTAGGCGCGGGCGGTCAGCTCGGCGTGCAGCCGGTCGAGGTGGGCGGCCCGGTCCGCCGGGTCGGTGGCCGACCAGCTCCCGAACGCCGCACGCGCGGCGGCCACCGCCCGGTCCACGTCCTCGGCGGTGCCGGCCGGTACGGTCGCGACGACCTCTTCGGTCGTCGGGTCGTGCACCTCCAGTGACGCTCCGCCGCTCGGCGTGACCCAGCGCCCGTCCAGATAGACGTCGGTCCGTACGAGATCCATGCGGCCCTCACCTCGCCTGGCAGTGGAAGTTTCGACCCTAGTACGCCTCGTCGGTCGGCGGCAGGGGCGGCAGCGGGCCGACGCTGCGTTCGTAGCTGCGCGACAGCCCCTCGATCAGGGCGTCCAGGCCGAGCGTGAACGCGCCCTCGTCGACCTGCTGCTGGTGCTCGGCGAGCCGGTGCGCCTGGCTCAGGTGCGGGTACTGGTCGGCGTAGAGGCTGGGATCCTCGACGAAGCCCCGGGCGAACGAGCCGAGCGCCGAGCCGGTCACGAAGTACCGCATCAGCGCGCCGATGTGGGTGGCCCGGGCCGGCGGCCAGCCCGCCGCGACGAGCCCGCCGTAGACGGCGTCGGCCATCGCCAGCGCCGCCGGACGTCGCCCGGGTCCCTGTGCCAGGTGCGGCACGATGTTCGGGTGGGCGGCCAGGGCCGCGCGGTAGGTGTGTCCCCACCGGCGCAGCGCCACCCGCCAGTCGACCGTGCCGAAGTACGACACGTCCACCTGGCCGGTGATGCTGTCGGCCACCGCGTCGAGGATCGCGTCCTTGGTGGCGAAGTGGTTGTAGAGCGAGGGCCCTCGGACGCCGAGTTCGGCGGCGAGCCGTCGGGTGGAGAACCCGGCCAGCCCGTCGGCGTCGATCAACGCCACGGCGGCCTCGACGATCCGCTCCCGGCTGAGCAGCGCCTGTCGTGGCCGGGGCATGGGCTTCCTCCTCGGGTCGGTGCTCCGTGGCGGAACTCTGCCACAGGTCTGGACAGTCGAAAACTTGCAGCGCTAGTTTAAGCGTAGGACGTCACCAGCCCAACCGGAAGGGACGGATGAGCACATGGACTTCGGACTGTCCGACGAGGAACGGGCCATCCGCGACACCGCCCGCGACTTCATCGCCCGCGAGGTCATGCCGCTGGAGCAGGAGCTGCTGCGCCGGGAACGGGCCCACCAGCCCGGCCTGGAACGCGCCGAACTGCGCGAGTTGCAGCTCAAGGCGCGTACCTTCGGCTTCTGGGGGCTGGCCACCCCGCAGCGGTACGGCGGCATGGAACTGCCCGCCGTCGTCCAGTCGCTGATCTGGACCGAGATCGGCCGCACCTTCGTGCCGTTCCGCTTCGGCGGCGAGGCCGACAATATCCTCTTCCACGCCACCGACGAGCAGCAGGAGGAGTTCCTGCTGCCCACCATCGAGGGGGAACGGCTCTCCTGCTTCGCCATCACCGAACCGGGCGCCGGCTCGGACGCGGCCAACATCCGGCTCCGGGCACGCCGCGACGGTGACGACTGGATCCTCAACGGCGAGAAGACCTTCATCACCGGTGGCACCGACGCCGACTTCGCCATCGTCATCGCGGTCACCGATCCCGAGCGGGGCGCCCGCAACGGCGGGGCGACCGCGTTCCTGGTGGACCGGGCGATGGGCTGGCGGTCGGAGTTCATCCCGACGATGGGCGAGGGCGGGCCGGCGTCACTGGTCTTCGACGACGTACGGGTGCCGCACCGCAACATCCTCGGCGAGATCGGCCAGGGCTTCGCCCTCGGCATGGAGTGGATCGGCAAGGGGCGGTACACCATCCCCTCGCACGCCGTCGGCATCGCCGAACGGGCGCTGCGGATGGCGATCGAGCACGCCAACACGCGCGAGACCTTCGGTGCGAAGATCGGCGTCAACCAGGCCATCCAGTGGATGATCGCCGACTCGGAGACCGAGCTGGAGGCGGCCCGGTGGCTGATCCTGCGTGCCGCCTGGACGGTCGACGCGGGCCTGGACCCGCGACACGCCTCCTCGATGGCGAAGCTCTACGGCGCCGGCATGGTCAACCGGGTGGTGGACCGGGTGCTCCAGATCCACGGCGGCATGGGCTACACCCGGGAGCTGCCGATCGAACGCTGGTACCGGCAGGTACGGCTCTATCGGATCTTCGAGGGCACCGACGAGATGCAGCGGCTGATCATCGCCCGCGACCTGCTGCGCGGCTACACGAAAATCGGCGGGCATCTGGCCGGCTAGTCGTCAGAATCGTCGGCATGTCCGCTCGTCACATCGCCATGATCGGCAGCACCGCGCCGAGTCACGTCTATCCCTCGCTGGCCCTGATCCGGGAACTCGCCGACCGGGGCCACCGGGTCACGTACGCGGTCGGCACACCGCTGACCGACCTGGTCGCGTCGACCGGCGCGGAGCCGCTCGCCCACCCGACGATCCTGCCGCAGGGCGACACCCCCTGGCCGGAGGACCCGGGTACGGCGATGCGGGTCTTCCTCGACGAGGCGGTGGCGGTGCTGCCCCGGCTGACCACCCGTTTCGACGAGGACCGGCCGGACCTCGTGCTGTACGACATCGGCGGGCTGGCGGGGCCGCTGCTCGGTGCCCGCTACGGCGTACCGGCCGTGCAGTTGTCGCCCACGATGGTCGCCTGGGACGGCTACGACGAGGACATGGCGGCGTTCTACACCGCCCTGCGGGACTCGGCGTCCGGGCGCGACTACTACGCCACGCTGGACCGGTGGCTCGCCGACAACGGCGTCCCGCAGGACGGGCACACGTTCCTCAGCCGCCCGCCGCACGTCCTCGCGCTGATCCCCGAGGTGATGCAGCCGAACGCCGACCGGGTGTCCCGGCAGCGGGTACGTTTCGTCGGACCCTGCCTCGACCCCGCCCGGCTCACCGAGACGGGCTGGACACCACCGGCCGACGGGCGGCCGGTGCTGCTGGTCTCGTTCGGCACCGCGTACAACGACCAGCTACCGGTCTACCGCGCGTGCCTGGACGGGTTCGCCGACTCCCGGTGGCACGTGGTGCTCGCCGTCGGCGACAAGGTGGACCCGGCCGCGCTGGGTCCGCTGCCGGACCACGTCGAGGTGCACCGCCGGGTGCCGCAGGTGGTGGTGCTGGGGCACGCCTCGGCGTTCGTCACGCACGCCGGGATGGGCGGCTGCACCGAGGCGCTCTGGTGCGGCGTGCCCACGGTGGCGATCCCGCAGGCGGTGGACCAGTTCGCCAACGCCGACCGGCTGGTCGCGGCCGGTGTCGGCCGCCTGTTGCCGGCCGACGAGGTCACCGCGCAGACCCTGCGGACGGCGGTGGACGCGGTCGCCGACGACCCGGAGTTGCGGCGTCGCCTGGACGCGGTCCGCTCCGAGGTGCGGGCGAACGGCGGGGTACGGCACGCGGCGGAAGCGGTCGAGAGCTTCCTGGCCACCCACTGACGCGGTGGCGCGCATCTCATCGTGGCGCGCGTGTGATCATGGCGGTGCGTGCTTCATCGTGGCGGTGTGGCTGTTCCCGTGTCGGCGTGCCGAACAGCCACACCGCCACGATCAGAGAGGGGCTCGGTGGGTGACGTCGTGCTTCGGGGGATGCGGGGTGGGGACGCCGAGCGGGTGTTGGCGATCTATCAGGCCGGGCTGGACGGCGGGCAGGCCAGTTTCGAGACCGTCGCGCCGAGCTGGGCCGCCTTCGACGCCGGCCGGCTGCCGGCGCACCGGCTGGTCGCGGTGGACGCCGACGACGCGGTGCTCGGCTGGGTCGCGGTGACGCCGACCTCGACCCGGGCGGTGTACGCCGGAGTGGTGGAGCACTCCGTCTACGTGGACCCGGCCGCGCAGCGGCGGGGTGTGGCCCGGCTGCTGCTGGACGGGTTGATCGCCTCGACCGAGGCGGCCGGTGTCTGGACCATCCAGAGCGGCGTCTTCCCGGAGAACGAGGCCAGCCTGGCGTTGCACCGGCAGGCCGGCTTCCGCGTCGTCGGCACCCGGGAACGGGTGGGCCGCCACCACGGCCGCTGGCGCGACGTGGTCCTCCTGGAACGCCGCAGCCCGACCGTCCACTGATGAAAGGAAGGGTCCCCTGCTATACACCAGGCGTTAGCAGGGGACCCTTCCTTCCATCCCTACGGGTACTGGCGCAGGTAGACGGGGGCGCCGACCCGGTCCATGTCGGCGGCCTCGCCCACCCCGTTGACCACGTGGTCGATGGTGCCGGCGCTGAGGTTCACCGTCATGATGTGGTGCAGCCGGACACCGGGCCGCACCGGCACCTCGAACCCGTTCTCGGTACGGATCGACGGGTTGTTCTGGTTGAACACGTACACGCCGCCGCCGTGCAGGGTGTGGTGGCGTACCCGGTCGGCGACCTTGTAACCGGCCCACCCGTTGACCGTGCCGTTCATCCAGTCCGCCTGCGTGGGCGGGTCGTACGGCAACTCGTTCTGGTAGAGGATCGTGGTGCCGTGCTCACCGTTCCAGACGGTGTTGTACCGCTGGAAGTGCTCCACGAACAGGCCGGTGGCGGTGACGTGGTCGCCGTTGATGACCGCGCCGTACCGTCCGGTGTTGGTCCGCCAGCGGTCGGTGTCGCCGTTGACCCCCTCGGTGAAGCCCTCCACGCCGTGGTCGCCGCGCCACACCCAGGTGTGGTCGATCAGGACGTGGTCGCTGTTGACCTCCAGCGCGGTGTCGGTCTTGCCGATGTGCGGCCCGCCGATGCGGAAGTACACGTCGGAGAGCGTGGTCGGGTTCTTCGGCGTGCTGTGGTCGCGGCCGTGCTTGCGGCCGACCCGCAGCAGCACCGGCGACTCGGTGCGGCCGGCGTCGATGGTGACTCCGGCGATCACCACGCCGGGCACCCCGGCGACGTCGAGCGGTACGGCTCCCTTGACGGCGGTGAGCGTGGCGTGTCCGATGCCGAGCACGACCGTGTCGGGGCGGCGCACCTCGATGCTGCGGGCCACGTCGTACACGCCGGGGGTGAGCAGCAGGTGCTTGCCCCGGGCGAGCTGCGAGTTGATGGTCTGCACCGAGTCGCCGGGTCGGGCGACGAAGAAGTCGCCGATCGGGATGGTGCGTCCCGGCGTCAGCCCGTTCGCCCAGGTGACGCCCCGGGTGTCCCGGCGGGCGGCGGGCACCCTCACCTGGTACTTGCCCTTGGCGTCGACGAACAGGTACGGCTTCTCCCGGCTGACCGGCGTGGTGTCCAGGGTGGTGTACGGCGGGTCGGGGAACCCGGCGTCGTCGGGGGCGCCCACCACCCCGGCGAAGACCTGGTTCCACACCCCGTTGGACCAGCTCTCGACCTCGCTGTTGCGGGTCAGCCACTGCTGCTGCGAGCCGTTGGTGGTGGCCGGCAGCCGGGAGTCGGCGATGAAGCCGCCGCTGGCGTACTGCGGCCCGTTGGTGCAGTAGTCCATCAGCGACAGCCCGCCGCCGCTGATGTCCAGCCGGCGCATCGACACCGCCTGGGAGACCGCCCAGAAGTTGGCCGAGGCGCGGCAGTCGTCCTGACCGGCGGCGTTGACGCGCAGCGACAGGTTGGACAGGGTGCGCCAGAAGTTCACCAGCGCGATGCAGTTGCCGGTGCCGCCCTCGGTCAGGCACCGGTTGTACGCCTCGATCTTGCCGTTGATGACCACGTCGGTGGGGGCGGCGCCCAGTCCGGCGATCTCGGTGTAGTAGCCGACCTTGATCTGGAGCGGCTGCGTGGCGGTGCCGTAGCTGCCCGGCCGGAACAGGTACGCGTGCCGGGCGGTGCCCATCTCGTTGTCGACCTGGGCGGCGTGGGCCGCGTCGAGGGTGGCCTGGATGCGGCTGACCGGCATGCTGGGGTCGAAGATCGTGACGTTCGGCCCGAAGTTCGGGGTGACCGGTCGGGGCGGTCCCGCGCCGGCCGAGGTGGTGGTGGCGACGGCGGCGGTGGTCAGCACGAGGCCGAAGGCCAGCGCGCGAGCGAGCCGCCGGCGGTGTGGTCGAGTCGGCATTCGTTCGTCCTTCCCGTCGGGGCGGCGTGATCTCCGGCCCGACGACGCGGTGGACCCCGACGTGTGAGAGCGCTCTCTCGGCGGGGCGGACTTCTATCACGGTGTGCAGGAATCGGGGTCGAGATGTTTCTACCCCGTAACCGCGCCGCGCGCCATGGTCGGGACGCATCGATTTCCATGGCCGCCCACCACGCGGGTCCGACAGCGGCCGACGGTGCCGTCCCGGCCGGATCACGACACCCGGCCGGGACGGCACACCTCACCGCGCGGCGGGCGTCGCGGTCCGGCCGCGCCGCCGGGCGGCCAGCCCCAGGGCGGCGTCGACGACCAGGAAGCCGAGCAGCGGGATGCCGAACCACGGCAGCGCCCAGCCCAGCGCGACCGTCACCGGCACGCCGACCAGCAGCATCCACAGTGGTAGCCCGCGCAGGCCACCCCGCGCGGGTGGCGCCCCGGCGAGCGCCGGCCGGTCGGTGCGGGTGGGGCGGCGCTGCCACCACATCCGGTAGCCCCAGACGATGACGCAGAGCAGGCCGACGGCGAGCGCGGCGAGCAGGACCTGGTTGACCACGCCGAAGAGCAGACCCATGTGCGCCTGTACGCCCAGCGCGCTCACCTGCGCCAACAGTGGCCAGTCGGCGAAGTCGAGGCGGGCCGTCACCGTACCGTCGGTCGGGTCGACGGCCACCTGGTCCCGCCCGACCGGCCAGGTGTTGTCGGTCTGGCCGACCGCCCAGGCGCTGCCCGGCTCGCCCGGGGTGATCTCGATCGGCCCGTCCAGCCCGGCGGCGCGGGCGGCGGTCGCCACCCGGTCGAAGGTGGCCGGGTCGGCTGCTTCCGTCGCTGTCCCGCCGTGCTGGTGCTCGCCGCCGGAGTCCGCCGGTGCGCCGGTCAGGCTGGTCGACAGCGCGGGACGGCCGGCGTCCAGCGCGTCCAGCCCGGCGGCGAAGTTCCCCCCGGCGAACCGGGACCAGGTCAGCCCGGTGGCGGAGAGCACGAGCAGACCCACCGCGAGCCAGACCCCGAGCGTCGCGTGCCAGCTCCGGGTACGCCGGACTCCCTTGCCGGCGGAGATCTCCGGCACCAGCAGGTGCCTGACCCGACCGCGTGCGCCGCGCCGACGCCACCACAGGACGATCCCGCCCAGCGCCAGCACCCACAGCCAGCTCGCGGCGATCTCGGAGTAGTGCCGTCCCAGGTCACCGAGGTGCAGGTTTCGGTGCAGGTCGTCCAACCACGTGGTGGCGGGCGTGGACCCGAACCAGGTGGTCAACTGTCCGCGTACCTGCGCGGTGTACGGGTCGACGTAGACGGTGTGCTGCCTGTCGCCCAGCTCGGGCAGCGCGAACACCACCCGGGTGGTGTGCTCGCCGGAGCCGGGGGAGACGCCGACCAGGCTGCCCTCCGGATGGGCGGCCCGCGCGGCGGTGATCTGCTCGGCCAGCGGCCTCGGCTGCGCACCGACCGAGGCGACGGTCAGCTCGTCGCCGTAGAGGATCCGGTCCAATTGCGGGGTGACGGTGTACGCCAGGCCGGTCAGGGCGGCGACGACCAGGAAGGGCGCGACCAGGACACCCGCGTAGAAGTGCAGGCGGACCAGGAGCGCGGCCAGCGGCGAGGGACGGCGTGATGCGCGGGCGGGCGACGGCTCGGCGGCGGGCCGATCCGGGCCGGGCGTGGAGTCCGGTGTGGAGGCGCCGGAGACTTCGGTCAGAGACATGACTTTTCCGATCGGAATAGAGGGTCTTGCTGCGGACACGCCCGTGCCCTTCGGGTCGGTGTTGCTGCCGTCGCCCGGTCGCCCGCCGCTCTGCCCTCTAGTCGGACGCCGGGCCGTCGCGGTTCCCGCCACTCTCGCCGTCCCCGCCCGGCACGCCCCGGTGGCAACGATCGCCCAGGTCGCGCAGGGCGGTCCGCAGCCCGATCGTCACGGCCACCGCCTCGTCGTCGTCGAGCAGCAGCGGTGGCAGCGCCGCGCCGGCACCGAGCCGGTAGCCGCCGGTGCCCTGGGTGGCGTGCACCGGGTAGCCCAGCTCGCGGAGTCGGTCGACGTCCCGGCGCACGGTCCGCGCGGTGACTCCGAGCCGCGCCGCCAGTTCCGCGCCGGACCACTGACGGTACGTCTGGAGCGGCGACAGCAACCGGAGCAGGCGTGCGGAGGGCGTCGACATGTGATCGAGGATGCCACCGGCTTAGGACCGGAACTGACCTAACCGGCTCCTAGCGTCGACCGTATGACCGACGACATCGTCCCGTTTCACCTGGACGTCCCGCAGTCCCGGTGGGTCAGCTCGCCTGGATCGTCGAGATGTTCCACCGGCTGACCGACGGGCCCGCCGACGGGCACCTCGACGACGTCATCGACCGGGACCGGCTGCTGACCAACGTCACCCTGTACTGGCTGACCGGTACGGCCGGCTCCGCCGCCCAGGTCTACTACGAGGACATCACCGCCGCCACCTGGTCCGGCGAGGCGTACGGCGACGGCGACGGCGAGGCGGGCGACTGGGGCGTGGGGGAGGGGACCGCCGTGCCGACCGGGGTGCTGGTGTCCCGGTCCCGCGACGTCACCGTGCGGCGGCTCGCCGAACGCGACCACCACGTGGTGCACTGGGCCGAGTACGACACCGGCGGGCACTTCTTCGCCCTGGAACAGCCGCAGGTCTTCGTCGCTGACCTGCGCACCTTCTTCGGTGCCCTGCGGTAGGTCTCAGACCTGCGGCAGGCCCACGTAGTTCTCCGCCAGGCTGGTCGCGTACGCGTCGGAGGTGGTGACGTAGCGCAGGGTCGCCGACTGGAGCTTCGCCTCGTACGGGTCGTCCGCGTCGAGCCGGTGCAACATCGAGGTCATCCACCAGGAGAACTGCTGCGCCCGCCACACCCGGCGCAGCGCGGTGGCCGAGTACCCGTCGAGCAGGTCGGTGCTCCCGTCGGCGTACCAGGCGGCGAAGGCGTCCCCGAGCAGGGCGACGTCGGCCAGCGCCAGGTTCATGCCCTTCGCGCCGGTGGGCGGCACGATGTGCACGGCGTCGCCGGCCAGGAAGAGTCGCTGCCAGCGCATCGGCTCGACCACGAGGCTGCGCAACGGCGTGATCGACTTCTCCAGGACCGGCCCTTCGTTGAGACGCCACCCGGGGACCGTCTCCAACCGGGTGCGCAGCTCGGCCCAGATCCGCTCGTCCGGCCAGTCGGCGATGTCGGAGTCGGCGGGCACCTGGAGATAGAGCCGGGAGATCTGCGGCGAGCGCAGGCTGTAGAGCGCGAAACCCCGCTCGTGGTGGGCGTAGATCAGTTCGTCCACCGCGGGCGGGGCGGCGGCCAGCACCCCCAGCCAGGCGAACGGGTAGGTCCGTTCGTACGTGTGCAGCACCCCGTCGGGCACGGCCGCGCGGCTGATCCCGTGGAAGCCGTCGCAGCCGACCACGAAGTCGCAGTGCAGCTCCGCCTCGACGCCCTCGTGCCGGTAGTGCACCACCGGTGAAGAGTCCAAGCCGGACAGGCGTACCGCCTCGGCCTCGAACAGGATCGTCGCGCCGGCCGCGAGACGGGCGGCGATCAGGTCCTTGACCACCTCCTGCTGCCCGTACACGGTGATCGCCCGGCCGGTCAGCTCCGTCATCGGCACCCGGTGCGACTCGCCGTCGAAACGCAGCTCGATGCCCTCGTGCCGCATCCCCTCCCGGTCCAGCCGCGCGCCCAGGCCGGTGCGGCGCAGCAGGTCGACCGAGCCCTGTTCGAGCACGCCCGCGCGGACCCGGTGCTCCACGTACTCCCGGCTGCGGCTCTCCAGCACCACCGAGTCGACGCCCTGGCGGTGCAGCAGGTGCGACAGCATGAGACCGGCCGGTCCCGCCCCGACGATGCCGACCTGGGTACGCATCCGTGCCTCCTCGACCTGTCCGCGTCCGCGTCACGCGCGACGGCTGGCGTTCCGACGCCCCGGCGGACACCCCGTCCCGCGGTGCGGGAGGGGGCACCGGTTGTTCGCAAGCCGAACGTCCGTTCTCATCAGGAACGTTGGCACGTGGGTCGGGGCCGAGTCAACGGGCGTGCGGCAACAATTCCCGGCCCGCGCCGCGCCGTCGGTGGGCTGCGTTGACGGCGCCGACGGGGGACCGCTACGTTCGAGATAAGTACGCACGTCCGTATGCCGAACAGGTCGACGGGCTCCGGAGATCGGGAGGCGGAAAGCCCATGGCGAAGCTCGTCTCGTTGGCCGACGGCGTCGCGGACCTGGTCCGCGACGGTGACACGGTGGCGCTGGAAGGATTCACCCACCTGATCCCGTTCGCCGCCGGCCACGAGATCATCCGGCAGGGGCGGCGCGACCTGACCCTGGTCCGGATGACTCCCGACGTCATCTACGACCAGCTCATCGGCGCCGGCTGCGCCCGGCGGCTGGTCTTCTCCTGGGGCGGCAACCCGGGCGTCGGCTCGCTGCACCGCTTCCGCGACGCGGTGCAGAACTCCTGGCCGGTCCCGCTGGAACTGGAGGAGCACAGCCACGCCGGGATGGCCAACCGGTACGTCGCCGGGGCCTCCGGGCTGCCGTTCGCGGTGCTGCGTGGCTACACCGGCACCGACCTGCCCCGGCACACCGACAACATCCGCACCGTGGACTGCCCGTTCACCGGTGAGACGCTGACCGCCGTGCCCGCCCTGCGACCCGACGTGACCGTGGTGCACGCCCAGCGCGCCGACCAGGCCGGCAACGTGCAGATGTGGGGCATCACCGGGGTGCAGAAGGAGGCGGTGCTCGCCGCCGACCGGTCGCTGGTCACCGTGGAGGAGATCGTCGACGAGCTGACCCCGGTGCCGGGCCAGGTGGTGCTGCCCGGCTGGGTCGTCGACGCGGTGGCCCGGGTGCCCGGCGGCGCCCACCCCTCCTACACCCAGGACTACTCGGTCCGCGACAACGACTTCTACCGCGCCTGGGACGCGATCAGCCGGGACCGCGACACCTTCCGGGAGTGGATCGACCGGCACGTACGCGACGTGGAGGTGCCGGCATGACCGACGGGTACACCGCCGACGAGATGATGACCGTCGCCGCCGCCCGGCAACTGCGCGACGGCACCGCCTGCTTCGTCGGCATCGGGCTGCCCAGCACCGCGGCGAACCTGGCCCGGGCCACCCACGCCCCCGGGCTGGTGCTGGTCTACGAGTCGGGCTGTCTCGGCGCCAAGCCCGACCGGCTGCCGCTGTCCATCGGCGACGGCGTGCTCGCCGACACCGCCGACGCGGTGGTCTCCGTGCCGGAAGTCTTCAACTACTGGTTGCAACCCGGCCGCATCGACGTCGGGTTCCTCGGCGCGGCGCAACTCGACCGGTACGGCAACATCAACACCACCGTCGTCGGCGGCGACTACCGCGACCCCACGGTGCGCCTGCCGGGCGCGGGGGGCGCGCCGGAGATCGCCGCCTCCTGCCGGGAGGTGGTGGTCGTGGTGCGGCAGAGCCGGCGGACGTTCACCGAGCGGGTCGACTTCGTCACCTCCGTCGGCTACGGCGACGGCCCCGACACCCGGGCCCGGCTGGGCCTGCGCGGCGGCGGGCCGAAGACGGTCATCACCGACCTCGGTGTGCTCGAAGCCGACCCGGTCACCTGCGAACTCACCCTGACCCGACTGCACCCGGGAGTCACCGTCGCGCAGGCCCGGACGGCCACCGGCTGGCCGCTCGCCGTCGCCGACGACCTGGCCACCGGTACGCCGCCCACCGCCGCCGAACTCACCGCGCTGCGCGCTCTCCAGGCGACCGTACGGCCGGCCCGATGAGCGGACGGACCCGGCGGGAACCCGCCGACACCGAGGGGAGAACCACGCCATGACCCGAGACACCGGCGGCGGGCTGGTGCTGCCGAGCTACCGCCGCGACGACGTCGAGGCCCATCCGCCCCTGCTCAGCCCCGGCTACCGCTCCACCGTCGCCCGCGCCCCCGCCCAGCCGCTGGTGCACCTGCCGCAGCGACTCACCGAGATCACCGGCCCGCTGCTCGGCGACGGGCGGATCGGCGACCTCGACCACGACCTGACCCGCCAGCACCACGGTGAACCACAGGGGCAACGGATCATCGTGCACGGCCGGGTACGCGACGGTGACGGGCACGCCGTGCCGCACACCCTGGTGGAGATCTGGCAGGCCAACGCCGCCGGCCGCTACCGGCACGCCGCCGACACCTGGCCGGCCCCGATCGACCCGCACTTCACCGGCGTCGGGCGCACCCGCACCGACGCCGACGGGCGCTACGAGTTCGTCACCGTGCTCCCCGGCGCGTACCCGTGGCGCAACCACGACAACGCCTGGCGGCCCGCGCACATCCACTTCTCGCTGTTCGGGCGCGCCTTCACCCAGCGCCTGGTGACCCAGATGTACTTCCCCGGCGACCCGCTGTTCTTCCAGGACCCGATCTTCAACTCGGTCCGTGACCCGCAGGCCCGGCAGCGGATGGTCGCCCGGTACGACCACGACGCGACCCGACCCGAGTGGGCGCTGGCGTACGCGTTCGACATCGTGCTGCGCGGCCGGGAGGCCACTCCCTTCGAGGACGAGGACGACCACGATGACTGAGCGCCTCGGTGTCACGCCCGCCCAGACCGTCGGGCCGTACCTGCACATCGGCCTGCGCTGGGCGGACGGGGCGTACGTGGTGCCCGACGGCACGCCGGAGGCGTTCTGGATCCGGGGCCGGATCGTCGACGGCACCGGCGCTCCGGTGCCCGACGCGCTGGTGGAGACCTGGCAGGCCGACCCGGACGGCCGCTTCGACCACCCCGACGACCCGCGCGGCGCCCGACCGCCGACGGTCGCCGGCTTCCGGGGCTTCGGTCGCGCCGAGACCGACCCACAGGGGGAGTACGCGCTGCTCACCGTCAGGCCGGGACCGTTGCCCACCCCGACGGGCGAGACCGAGGCGCCGCACCTGACCGTCTCCGTCCTCGGGCGCGGGCTGTTGCACCGCCTGGTCACCCGGATCTACTTCCCCGGCGAGCCGACCAACGCCGCCGACCCGGTGCTGCGTACCGTCGACGCCGACCGACGGGACACGCTGCTGGCCCGCCATGCCCCGGACGGCTTCCGGTTCGACATCCGCCTGCAGGGGGAGCATGAGACCGTCTTCTTCGCCCTCTGACGTGCTGCTGCGCGGGCTGTCCGGCACGCCGGACGTCGACGCCGAGCTCGGTGACGTCGCCCTCCTGCGGGCGATGCTGGACGTGGAGGCCGCGCTGGTCCGGGCCGCCGCCGACGCCGGACTGGTGCCCGCCTCGGCGGCCGACGCGATCGCCGCCGGGTGCCGCGCCGACCGGTACGATCCGGCGGCCCTGGGCGCGGCGGCGGAGGCCGCCGGCAACCCGGTCGTGCCGCTGGTGCGGGAACTGACCGCCGCCGTCGCCGAACCGGCCCGCCCCTGGGTGCACCACGGCGCCACCAGTCAGGACGTGCTCGACAGCGCGTTGGCGCTGGTCGCCTCGCGGGCACTGACGCCACTGCTGGGGCACCTCGACGAGGCCGTCGACGCCGCCGCCGGGCTGGCCCGCGCCCACCGGGACACCCCGATGATCGGACGGACCCTCGGCCAGCAGGCCGCGCCGACCACCTTCGGGCTCAAGGCGGCCGGCTGGCTGCTCGGTCTCGTCGAGGCGCGCACTCGGGTCCGCCGGGTCCGCGACACCCTGCCCGCGCAACTCGGCGGCGCGGTCGGCACCCTCGCCGGGTACGGCCCGGCCGGTCCGGCGGTGGTCGAGCGCTTCGCCGCCCGGCTGGGCCTGGCGGCGGCTCCGCTGCCCTGGCACACCCGCCGGCAACCCGTCCTCGACCTGGCCGCCGCGCTCGGTGGGCTGCTCGCCGCCGGCGGCAAGGTCGCCCTCGACGTCGGCCTGCTCGCCCAGACCGAGGTCGGTGAGGTGTCCGAGGGCGGTGCCGACCGTGGCGGGTCCTCGGCCATGCCACACAAGCGCAACCCGGTCGACTCGGTCCTGGTCGCCGCCGCCGCCCGACGCGGCCCCGGGCTGGTCGGCACGCTGTTCGCCGCCGCCGGGCAGGAGCACGAGCGCGCCGCCGGTGGCTGGCACGCCGAGTGGGAACCGCTGCTGGACCTGGTGCACCTCGCGGGCGGAGCCGCCGCCCGGACCGCCCGGATGTTGACCCACCTGCGGGTGGATCCGCAGCGGATGCGGACCAACCTGGACGCCACCGGCGGCCTGCCGATGGCCGAGGCGGTCGCCGCCCGGCTCGCTCCGACGCTGGGCCGCGCCGCCGCCCACGACCTGGTCCGCCGGGCCGCCACCGGCCCGCGCTTCCGGGACGCCCTGCTCGCCGACGCGCAGGTGCGGGCCCACCTGTCCGAGTCCGACCTCGACGCCGCCCTGGACCCCACCGCCTGGCTCGGGTCCGCCGGTCACCTGGTCGACCGGGCGCTCGCACACGAAAGGTCCGACTCGTGAACGACGTGCTGCACGCCACCGTGGACGGCCCGTCCGACGCGCCGGTGCTGGTGCTGGGCAGTTCGCTGGGCACCACCGGCGCGATGTGGCAGCCGCAGGTGGCGGCGCTCGCCACCCGGTTCCGGGTGGTCCGGTACGACCATCTCGGGCACGGCGCCTCACCCGTCCCGTCCGGGCCGTACACGATCGACCTGCTGGGCCGGACGGTGCTCGGGCTGCTCGACGCGCTGGACGTGGAGCGGGTCCACTACGCGGGGCTGTCCCTCGGCGGCATGGTCGGCATGTGGCTCGCCGCGTACGCGCCGGAGCGGATCGACCGCCTGGCCCTGCTGTGCACCTCGGCGGCGCTCGGCCCGGCCGACGGCTGGCGGGCCCGCGCCGCGACCGTCCGCGCCGGCCTGCTGCACACCGTCACCGAGGCGATCGTGGCCCGCTGGTTCACCCCCGAGTTCGCCGCCGCGCAGCCCGACACCGTCGCCGCCTACCAGGACATGCTGGCCGTCACCCCGCCCGCCGGGTACGCCGCCTGCTGCGAGGCGATCGCCGCCATGGACCTGCGCCCGGCCCTCGCCTCGGTCCGCGCACCCACGCTGGTGGTCGCCGCCGCCGACGACCCGGCGACCCCACCCGCGCACGCCGCCGACATCGCCGCGCGGATCCCCGGTGCCCGGCTGGTCGTCCTGCCCGACGCCGCCCACCTGGCCAACGTCGAACGACCCGAGGCCGTCACCGGCCTGCTCACGACCCACCTCGACCCGGAAGGCAGGGCGACGCCGTGACCGACGCGCAACGACACGAGGCCGGGATGGCGGTACGCCGGCAGGTGCTCGGCGACGACCACGTGGACCGCGCCGTCGCCGGCACCGACGAGTTCACCGCCGACTTCCAGGACCTGATCACCCGGTACGCGTGGGGTGAGATCTGGACGCGGGACGGGCTGGACCGGCGTACCCGTAGCTGCGTCACGCTCGCCGTCCTCGCCACCCTGCACCACGACGCGGAACTGGCGATGCACGTACGCGCCGCGCTGCGCAACGGCCTGACCCCGCAGGAGGTCGGTGAGGTCCTGTTGCAGGTGGCCGTCTACGCTGGCGTACCGGCGGCGAACCGGGCGTTCAAGGTGGCCCAGGAGACCCTGCGGCAGGAGGCCCAGTGACCGACGCGGCGACCACGCGGTCCGGCGAGTTCGTCCAGTCGCTGGAACGCGGTCTCGCCGTGATCAGGGCCTTCGACGCCGAGCACCCGCAGCTCACCCTCAGCGAGGTGGCCCGCTCCACCGGGCTGACCCGTGCCGCCGCCCGCCGGTTTCTGCTCACCCTGGTCGAGCTGGGCTACGTGCACACCGACGGGCGGCTGTTCTCGCTGCGCCCGCGCATCCTGGACCTCGGCTACGCGTACCTCTCCGGCCTGGGCCTGCCGGAGGTGGCCCGCCCGCACATGGCGGCGCTGGTCGCCCAGGTCCGCGAGTCCTGCTCCGCCTCGGTCCTCGACGGCGACGAGGTGGTCTACGTGGCGCGGGTGCCCACCAAACGGATCATGACGGTGGGGATCAGCGTCGGCACCCGGTTCCCCGCGTACGCCACCTCGATGGGCCGGGTGCTGCTGGCCGCGCAGCCCGCGCAGTGGCTGGACGACTACCTCGCCACCGCGACGCTGCGCTCGTTGACCCGCCGTACCGTCACCGACCCGGCCAAGCTGCGCACCATCCTCACCCGGATCGCCGCCCAGGGGTACGCCCTGGTCGACCAGGAGTTGGAGGAGGGGCTGCGGTCGCTGGCCGCTCCGGTACGCGCCGACGACGGCTCGGTGGTCGCGGCGGTCAACGTCTCCGCCCACGCCAGCCGCGGCACGTTCGACACGATCCGCCGGGACCTGCTGCCGCCGCTGCTCGCCACCGCCCGGCGCATCTCCGAGGACCTGGCCGGGGGAGCGGCCCGCTAGCCGCGAGCCCCGCCGGTCGGCCGAATCCGCCCGGGACGCCCGTTCGGCGTACCACCATGTGGTGGACGACGAACGGGGGCGACGTGAGCGAACTGCTGCTGATCATCACGTTGGGCGTCACCGTTCTGCTCGGCACCACCCTCGGCGGTCGCTACCGGGTCGCACCGCCGGTCCTGCTCATCTGCATGGGCGCGCTGCTGGCGCTGCTGCCGCCGCTGTCGCACGTCATCCTGCCTCCCGAGGTGGTGCTGCTGCTGTTCCTGCCGGCCATCCTCTACCGGGAGAGCCTGACCACCAGCCTGCGCGAACTCCGGGCGAACATCGTGGTGATCACGCTGCTGGCGGTCGGGCTGGTCGGCGTCACGATGGTGGTGGTGTCGCTGGTCGTGCAGCGCTTCGGCGTCGATCCGGCGGTGGCCTGGGTGCTCGGCGCGGTGCTCGCCCCGACCGACGCCGCGGCCGTGGCCGGTCTGGCCAAGCGGATGCCCCGGCGGCTGCTCACCACGCTGCACACCGAGAGCCTGATCAACGACGGCACCGCCCTGGTGCTGTTCGCCGTGGCGCTCGGGCTGCTCGGCGGCGGTGCCGCGCCGACCGTGTTCGAGCTCGTCGAGCGGGTCGGCCTGTCGTTCCTCGGCGGAATCGCGGCCGGTCTGCTGGTCGGCACCGTGGTGATCCTCATCCGCAAGCGCCTGGACGATCCGTTGCGGGAGGGCGCGATCAGCGTGCTCACCCCGTTCGCCGCGTTCTTCCTCGCCGACGTCGTGCACGAGAGCGGCGTACTCGCGGTGGTGGTCTCCGGGTTGATGCTGACCGCGGCCAGTCCCCGGGTGGTCCGGGCCCGGTCGCGGGTGTTGGCGTTGTCGTTCTGGGACCTGACCACCTTCCTCATCAACGGTGGACTCTTCGTGCTGGTCGGCATGCAGATCCCCCGGGCGGTACGCAGCGTCACCAGCGTGTCGCTGCTGCGCGCGCTCGCCATCGCGGTGGTGGTGGCCGTGGTGCTGGTGGCGGTGCGGATGCTCTGGTTGCACCTGACCGCCCTCGTGGCCCGGTTGGTGGACCGTCGCGCGGTCGCGGTCAGCCGTCGGGTGAACTGGCGGGTGCGTACCGTCGCCGGGTGGGCCGGCTTCCGGGGTGCGGTCTCGCTGGCGGCGGCGCTCGCCGTGCCGCTGAGCATCGACGGCGACCGGGTGCCCGAACGCGACCTCATCATCTTCTGCGTGGCGGCGGTGATCCTGCTGACCATGCTGGTGCAGGGCACCACGCTGCCGCTGCTGCTGTCCTGGGCCGGGCTGACCGGCGACCCGGAACGCGAGGACGAGAGCCGGCAGGCGCGGGTGCGGGCCACCCAGGTCACTCTCGACGCGCTGCCGGACATCGCCGACCGGGTCGGCGTCGACCCGGAGACCACGCGACGCATCCAGGACGAGTACGCGGGACATCTGGACGCGGCCCAGGCCGATCCGGAGGACGACACGTCCGCCGCCCAGGAGGCGGAGCGTCGGCTCCGGCTGGCCGCGCTGGACCACAAACGCCGCGAGATCACCCGGATGCGCGACGCCCGCGAGATCGACGACGTGGTGCTTCGCGAGTTGCAGGCGCACCTGGACGTCGAGGAGATCCGCCTGCTCGGGCCGCACACCCTCGAGTAGCGATGCACCGGATGTAAGGAGGGGTCCCCTGCTAACGCCTGGTGTATAGCAGGGGACCCCTCCTTACATCCATGCTCAGCTCGCCGCGGGAGACGGGCCGGGGGCCGGCAGCGCCAGCGCCACGGTGAGGTCCAGCAGGCTGCGCGGGTCGGTGAGCCGCTCGCCGTAGAGCTGGCGGAGCTGACCCATCCGGTACCGCACGGTCTGCGGGTGGACGAAGAGGTCGGCGGCGACGTCGTCGCGCCGCCCCTGGTGCAGCAGCCAGGAGCGCAGCGTCTCGGCGAGCCGCTCGGCGCTGGCCGCGGGCAGCGCGGCCAGCGGTTCCAGGACCCGGGCGCGCAGGTCGGCGAGCGCCTCCAGGTCGGCGCTGAGCAGCAGTTCGGCCAGGTGGTGCTCGGTGTCCACCGGCTCGCCGTCGTCGGGCGGCGCGATGCCCAGGGTGCTGAGCCGCAGCACCCGGTGGTACGACGAGCGGGCCCGGGCCCACGGACGGGCCGGCCCGAGCACCGCGCGACGGCCCTGCAACACCCGGGCGAGCTGCCGTCGCCGGTCGCCGTGCATGTCCGGTACGAGCAGCACGGCGGTCTCCGTACCCGACTCCCCGGCGGGCAGTTCCTCGGTGCTCTCCAGCGTGTGCTCGTCGAGCAGGGCCAGCGCGCCACGCAGCTTCGTCTGCGGCAGCAGTGCCACGGTCAGCGTCTGCGGCAGTGGCCAGTCGGCCCGCTCCGCGCTGCGCACCAGCACGTCCTCCGGCTCGCCGAGGAGCAACTGCTGGGTGAGCCGTTCCAGGTTCCGTCGTCGGGCCCGCCCGACGCTGGCCAGTTCGTCGGCGTGCCCGGCCACGCTGGCCGCGGAGAGTTCGTCGATGTAGGCGAACATCAGCTCGGCGAACTCGGCGACCGCGGCGGCGGGTGACCCGATCGACACGGTGGTGGCGGCCAGTTCCCGCCAGGAGACCCGGGCGCCGATCCGGTACGCGGCCAGCAGTGCGTCCACGCTGCGACCCGACCGGGCCTCACCGCTGCCCAGCGCGTACGCGGCCTCAAGCGCCGGGACCAGCGGTGTGCTGGGGTCGCCGCCGTGGGACCGTTCGAGCAGTTGCAGGAACGTGCCCAACGCGATCTGCACCGCGTTCTCGATCTTGTCCCGCATCTGTCCGGTCAGGGTGCCGGAGTAACTGGGCACCTCCGCCGTGATCGCGGTGACGGTCCGTTCGGCGACCAGCGGCAGGCGGTCCCGCAGCTCACCGGCCACCCGCTGGTCCAACTCGATGCGGGCCGCCCGATGGGTGGTGTCGGAGTTTTCCGCCACGTTGTTCTCCCCGCACAAAACGGATGGGTCGCTTTACCTTCGCCGGCCAAGATTTTATGCCCAGCACACCGCGACCATCGTCCTATGACCGCCACCGTTCCGCGACCGGGCGCCAAGGTATCCCTTCGACGCCGTCTGTGGCGACTCGCCGAGTCGGTGACCACACCGGTACTGCCCGGGGACTACCTCGACCTGGTCGCCCCGCTGCGGTCCGGCGCCGACCTGCGCGGGCGGATCGTCGAGGTACGCCCCGAGACGGCCGACGCCGCGACCGTGCTGATCCAGCCGGGACGCAGTTGGAATGGCCACGTCCCGGGCCAGTACATCCGCCTCGGTGTCGACGTCGACGGCGTACGCCAGTGGCGGGCCTACTCGGTGACCTCGCCGCCCGGCCGCCGAACCGACCCGATCTCGGTGACCGTCAAGGCGATCCCCGACGGCGTGGTCAGCAACCACCTGGTGCGGCGGGTCCGCCCCGGCACGCTGGTGCAGCTCGACCAGGCACGCGGCGACTTCGTGCTGCCCTCGCCGGCACCGGAGCGGGTGCTGTTCCTCACCGCCGGCAGCGGCATCACGCCGGTCGCCGGGATGCTGCGCTCCGGTGCGCTGGACGGCAGCGACGTGGTGCTCGTCCACTCCGCGCCGACCGCCGACGACGTGGTCTTCGGTCCGGAACTGCGCGCCCTCGCGGCGCGTGGCGCCCTCCGGCTGGTGGAGCGCCACACCTCCGTCGAGGGTCTGCTGGACGTCGCCGAACTCGACACCCTCGTCCCCGACCACCTGGAGCGCCGCACCTGGGCGTGTGGTCCGCTCGGTCTGCTGGACGCGGCCGAGGCGCACTGGGACGCCCGAGGGCAGGCCGATCGCCTGCACACCGAACGCTTCCGACCCACCATCATCACCGCCGGTGACGGCGGCACGGTCACCTTCACCACCTCCTCGGTGACGGTGGCGGCCGACGGCACCACCCCGCTGCTCGACGCCGGTGAGAACGCCGGCGTGCTGATGCCCTCCGGTTGCCGGATGGGCATCTGCTTCGGCTGCGTGCTGCCACTTCGCCAGGGCGCTGTCCGCGACCTGCGCAACGGACAGCTCACCACCGCCCTGCCGGGCGACGGCGTACGCGTGCAGACCTGCGTGTCGGCCGCGGCCGGGCCCTGCGAACTCGAGATCTGAATCGGAGAACCACCGCCGTGACCGTGATCCAGAAGAAGGCCAACAACCCGATCGCGCACCTCACCGCCGAGGACATCGAGAACCTCGGCCGGGAACTCGACGCCCTGCGGGAGCGCGTGATCAACTCCCGGGGTGAGCGGGACGCCGCGTACATCCGCAAGGTCATCTCGACGCAGCGCAAGTTGGAGGTCGGCAGCCGGGTGGTGCTGCTGTTCTCGCTGTTCCCGCCGGCCTGGATCATCGGTACCGCCGGTCTGTCGGTGGCCAAGATCCTGGAGAACATGGAGATCGGGCACAACGTCCTGCACGGCCAGTGGGACTGGATGCGCGACCCGAAGATCCACTCGACGAGCTGGGAGTGGGACCACGCCACCCCGGCGTCGCAGTGGAAGGAGTCGCACAACGAGCTGCACCACCGCTACACCAACGTGGTCGGCAAGGACAACGACCTCGGCTACGGCATCATGCGGGTCGACGAGGACCAGCCCTGGCACCCGGCCTACCTGGGGCAGCCGGTCTACAACTTCGTCAACGCCTGCTTCTTCGAGTACGGCGTCGCCGCGTACGACCTGGACCTGGCCAACAACCTCAAGGACGGCAAGCACAAGAGCCCGGAGTTCCGGGCCCGGCTCCGGGCGGTCGGCCGCAAGATCCGCCGCCAGGCGCTCAAGGACTACGTGATCCACCCGCTGCTGTCCGGCCCCTCGTTCTTCCACACCATGGCCGCGACCTTCACCGCCAACCTGGTCCGTAACCTGTGGAGCCACTCGGTGATCATGTGCGGGCACTTCCCGAAGGGCGTCGAGACCTTCGAGAAGACCTCCATCGAGGGGGAGACCCGGGGCGAGTGGTACCTGCGGCAGATGCTCGGTTCGGGCAACATCAGCGGTAGCAAGCTGATGCACATCATGACCGGCAACCTGTCGTTCCAGATCGAGCACCACCTCTTCCCCGACCTGCCCAGCAACCGCTACCAGGAGATCGCCCCCGAGGTGCGGGCGCTGTTCGACAAGTACGGCCTGAAGTACGTCACCGGCTCCCTGCCGCGACAGGTGCTCTCCGCGTGGGGCAAGGTCTTCCGCCTCGCCCTGCCGAACCGCCGCCGCACCGAGACGACCTCGGACGACCGCCCGGCGACGCCCGCGCTGGCCGCCGCCGGCGTCTGACGCCGCCGACTTCCGAGCCGTCGCTCAGCGGCGGCTCGGATAGTTCTGGGCCGACCGCCGGCCCTTCACGAAGGCCAGCACGATCACCGCGGCGAGCGCGATGACACCGATGATGAGCAGCCAACGGACCGCTTCGAGGAGCAGCCCGAGCAGGACGAGCACACCGGCCACCACGGCGACCACCCACAGCAGGGCACGCATCTGAACCTCCTGAGCACCTCGCCCGGACGATCCGGGCGGCCTGCCTGGTCAGCTACCCCGTTCGTCCCGGCCTCATGCCTGCCCGGCGAGGTCAGGCGCGGTCGAGGTCTGCGCCACATAGACCGTGTTGGCCGATTCGCCACCGGTCAGCGGGTTCGGGAAACGCACCACGTGACTGTGGTGGGTCGGGAAGACCTCGGCGAGGACCGCGTCGAAGCCCGGCTCGGGCGGGTCGTCCGACCAGAGCGCGAACACCCCGCCCGGACGGAGCAGCCGCGCCAGGCGGCGCAACCCCGCCGGGGTGTAGAAGTCGGCGTGACTCGGGTGCAGCACGTGCGCGGGGGAGTGGTCGACGTCCAGCAGGACGGCGTCGAAACGACGCCCGGGCGCGTCGGGGTCGAGGCCGTCGCCGCCGGCCACCCGGGCGAAGAAGTCGGCTCGGGCCAGCCGGGTACGCGCATCGGTGGCCAACCCGGCGGCGAACGGCAGCAACTCGCGCCGGTGCCAGTCGATGACGTCCTCGACCGCCTCCACCACCAGCAGCGCGCCCACCCGCTCGTCGGCCAGCACCGTCCTCGCCGTGTAGCCGAGCCCGAGCCCACCGACGGCCACCTCCAGGCCGGTCCCCGACAGCGGTGCCAGTCCCAGCTCGGCCAGCGCGACCTCACCGGCGGTGAACAGGCTCGACATCAGGTACTCGTCGTCGAGCTTGACCTCGTACACGTCGAGGTCGAGACGGGGGTCCCGGCGTCGGCGCAGGCTGATCTCGCCGATCGGGGTCGGACGCCAGGCCAGCTCCTCGAAACGTACGCTCACCGGCCGGATGCTACGCGCATGCCGGCGGACCGTGACGCAGGGTCCACGCGACATCGACGCGGCGCATATCCTGTGCGCCGACCGTCTCGCGCGGAGGAGATCGCATGCCGTCGCGGCAGGACCAGCTCCACTCGTACCAGTTCACCCTCCAGCGGGTGGTGGCGGCGCTGGTGATGCGCGAGACCGACCCGGTGCGCTCGCCGATGCGGCGGCTCGCCGGTGCCGCCCTGGCCAGCGTCCTGGTGGCGGTCGTCGGGTTGGGCGCGTTCGCCCTCTACGGCCTGTTCACCGGCGGTGGCGCGACGTGGCGGGACGCCGCCGCCGTCATCGTCGAGAAGGAGTCCGGCGCTCGCTTCGTCTACCGCGAACAGCGGCTGCACCCGGTCCGCAACTACGCCTCGGCTCTGCTCATCGTCGGTGCGGACCAGCCGAGGACCGTGCTGGTGTCACGCCGGTCGCTCGACGGGGTGCCGCGTGGCGTACCGCTGGGCATCGGCGACGCGCCCGACTCGCTGCCGGACACCGGGCGGCTCACCACCGCGCCGTGGACGGTCTGCTCGTCGGTGTCGACCCCGGCCGGACCGGAGCGGCCCCACTCGACGCTGCTGATCGGCTCCGGCGGCGACGACGGTCGGCCGCTCGGCGCGTACGGCCTGCTGCTACGCGCCCCCGGCGGCGCGTTGCACCTGCTCTGGCAGCAGCGGCGGCACCTGGTCCGGGACACCGACCGGGTGCTGGCCGCCTTGGCGGCCACCCGGGCGCGGGCCGTGCCGGTCGCCGCGGCCCTGCTCAACGCCGTCCCGGCCGGCGCGGACCTGAAGCCGCTGGAGATACCCGGCCTCGGTGACCGCGCGGTTCGCGTCACCGGTGCGCGGGTCGGCGACGTCCTCGTCGTGCGCAACCCCGGCGGCGGGCGGCAGTACGCGGTGGTGCTCCGTGACGGCCTGGCCGGCATCACCGAGTTGCAGGCCGCGCTGCTGCTGGCCCGGACCGGGCAGCGCGAGCCGGACCCGGTCAGCCTCGGCCGCTTCGCCGCCCTGCCGCAGCTCGACGACCTCACCCCGAACGGACCCGGCGCGCCACCCGAGGTACCGCCCCGGCTGACCGCCGAGGACACCTCGACGCTCTGTGTGCGGGTCGGCGACGACACCGGCCCGGTCGACCTGCGTCTCGGCGTACGGACACCGGAACCGGTCGGCGTGCCGCACCGGGCGACCGGTGCGGCGGACCAGGTGTCGGTGGAGCCGGGGCGCGGCGCGGTGGTCGAATCGGTCGCCGCGCCCGGTGCCACCGGTGGGGCGATCTCCCTGGTCACCGACCTCGGCCGACGCTACGTCCTGGCCGACGCCGCCGTGCCGGCCATGCTCGGCTACGGCGAGGTGCGTCCGGTGCGGCTGCCCGCCGGCGTGGTCGACCTGGTTCCCGCCGGAGCGCCCCTGGACCCCGAGGCGGCCCGCCAGGCCGACCCTCCGTGATGAAAGGAAGGGTCCCCTACTAACGCCTGGTGCATAGGAAGGGTCCCTTCCTTTGCATCCGGGGACGGCGAGGGCCGCACTCGGGCGTTACGGTGGGGTACACGATGTACCCCTATTGGGTGAGGTGTCTCCGTGACCGATCAGCAGCAACCCACCCCGGGCCAACGCGTCGAGCGACTTCGCCGAGCTGCCGGGCTTTCCCGTGAACGCCTTGCCGGTGTGAGTGGACTCTCGCCGACGACCGTGAAGTTCATCGAGAAAGGGCGACGGTCGTTGACGCTGCGGGCCGCACAACAGTTGGCCCCGCATCTCGGTGTACGGGATCTCGGTGACCTGTTCGGCCCGTCCGTCTCGCTCTCCCTGGACGCCCGGGTCAGTCATCCCGCCGTTCACGAGGTTCGGCGTGCTCTGACCGCCTGGCACATCACGGTCGACGGTGAACCGGAGAGCACCGACTATCTGCGGGGCGCGGTCGACTCCGCCTGGCAGACCTGGCACACGTCCCGGCATCAGCGGACTGCGGTTGGCGAGGCGCTGCCCGTGCTGCTCGACGCGACCCAACGGGCGGCTCGGCTGTATACCGGCGCCGAACGACGGGCAAGCCTTGCGCTTCTCGCGCAGGCATACCATCTCGCTCAGGCGTACCTGGCGTGGCACGGTGACCGCGAGCTGGTCTGGCTCACCGTCGACCGCGGGATGACTGCGGCCCTGGACGCGGACGATCCGCTCGCGATTGCTCAGGCGAGTTGGTATGCCGCGCACCTGCTGCGCTCGGTCGGTCGTGGTGACGAGGCCTTGGAGCGGCTCCGGGATGCGCGAGAGCTGATCGCACCTCGGGTTGCCGAGGGTGGGACCGAGTGGGCGGAGATGCTCGCCGACCTGCACCTGAATGAGGCGCTCACGCGCGCCCGGACGGGCGACCAGGGGGCGTGGTCGGACTGGGACGCCGCGAGAACGGTGATCGACCGTGCGTTGCCGGACGGCTTCGTGGGTCTGAGGACCAGGGTGTCGCGGCCGCTGGTCGACGTGTACGCCGTCATGTGCGCGGTGGATCTGGGCGACCCGGACGAGGCTCAACGTCGGGCTCACGCCCTGGACCCGGCGTCGATCCCATCGACCGAGCGTCGCGGCCGACACTATGTGGAGCTGGCCCGGTCGGCCGATCTGGAGGGTGCACGGGAGGCGACCCTGCACCTGCTCACGCGGGCCGAGGCGACTTCGCCGGAGACGGTTCGGTACTCCCCGATAGCGCAGGACATGGTCGGCCGGTTGTGTCGCGAGGCGCCGGCGTCGATTCGCGCCGAGGCCGTCGACCTCGCACGCCGAATCGGTGTGACCGACCTGTAGGTACCGCCCGTCACCGGGTACGCCACGTACCCCCTGTCCGGACTCTCCCTGCTTAGCGTGATCGCATGGTGGCTCTAGGGAGTATGTGCTGGTGGAATCCCTTCGCCGCTGTTCATGACGAGCGGAGGCGAACGGGTGATCTTGGTGGGGGCCGTGCGTCGCGGCGCAACACATCGTGTGGCGGGTGGCCGTCCGAACTGAGGTGGAGCGGACACCGGTCAGGGAGTTGGCCCGGACGTTGCCGGATCGATCGCGTCGTGAGTGGTGAGCTGTTGCCGATCGGTCGGCGGGTGGCGTACTGGCGTGGTCGGCGGCGGATGTCGCAGCAGGTGTTCGCCGACCGTCTGGGCAAGTCCAAGAGCTGGGTGGACAAGGTCGAGCGTGGTGCCAGGTCGTTGGACAAGGTGTCCACGATAGTGGACGTCGCCGCTGTGCTGGGGATCGACCAGTCTGTGCTGCTCGGCCGTGACACCCGCATCGATGGGGCCGGCGGGCGGCCGGAGGGTGTGGAGCGGATCCGCGAGACGTTGTCGACGTACGACGTCGTCCTGGGGCGGCGAGCCTCGGGTCGGGACGTGTCGTCGACGGCCCAGGTGGCCCGGACGGTGGAGCATGCGTGGACCACCTACCAGTACGCTCGGTACCCGCACCTGATCCGTGCATTGCCGGAGCTGCTGACCGCAGCGCAGCGCGGCCACGCCCTCGATCCGAGCACGGGCCGGGGGCCGCTGGTGGAGGCGTATCGGGTGACCGCGTCGCTGCTGGTGAAGCTCGATGAAGGCGAGTTGGCGTGGTTGGCCGCCGACCGGGCGATGGCCTTCGCCGTGGGTGATCCGGCGTTGGTGGCCGCCGCAGCGGTGCAACTGGTGCAGGTACTTCGGTCCACCGGACGGGCGCGGCTGGCGGCATCGACCAGCCGGTCCGCCGCGTACCGCATCGCACCGCCGGACCTCGACGGTGAATCTCCGGCGTGCCTGTCGTTGTGCGGAACACTGCTCGTGCAGGCCGCCCTCGCGGCGGCCGGGCACGGCGACGAGCGGACTGCCCGCGCCCTGCTCGGCGAGGCTGCTGATCTGGCCGCGCGAGTGGGTGAAGGTCGCGACCACTATCGGACCGCGTTCGGACCCGCCGCCGTGGCCGCCGCCCGGATGTCGGCAGCGGTCGCATGCGGCGACGGAGGCGACGCGGTGGTCTGGCATCATCAGGTGGTCAGCGGCGAGGGGTGGCGGTGGCTGCCCGTCGAGCACCGTGCCGCGTACCTGATCGACGCTGCCCGCGCCCATCTCCAGGTGGGCGACCCGGTCAGCGCCGCTCGGATCGTGCTGGAGGCCGAGCGCACCGCCCCCGCTGAGGTGCGCCACCGACCCGCTGCTCGTGATGTGCTCGCCCAGCTCATCCGTAGCCCGGATGCTCCGACGACGGTCGTGCAACTCGCCGCCGCCCTCGGGGTGTCCGGAGTATGACGGCACCGTTCCTGTCCTTGGCCCAGATCCTCAACCGGCTCGCCCTTACCGCGCGGTGGACCCTGCGCGACCACCAGCCGACAGTCGGCGGCACGTGTCCTGTCTGCCGCATACCGGACTGCACGGTGGCCGCCGCCGCTCGCGACGTTCTCGACGCGATCAGGCGGATGCGGTGGCGGGGCGGCGCAGGACGGTGACGGCGAAGTCGGCGTCGTCGTGCCACGGACGCAGGTCCCAGGTGGCGAAGCGGTGCTCCCGGCGCAGCCCGGCGGCGACCACGTCGGCGTCGAAGTCGGTCAGCGGATAGCCCCGGTCGGTGCCGAATCCGATCGCCGCCACCCCGTCCGGACGCAGGTGCGCGGCGACGCGCCGGAGCACCGCGCCCTCGGTGCCCGCCGCCACGAACGCCATCACGTTTCCGGCCAGCACGGCCGCGTCGAAGGGCTCCGGTTCACCGGCCGCCACCAGATCCAGCTCGGTCAGGTCGGCGACCAGCCAACGCGGCCCCGGATGGTCGGCGCGGGCCGCCTCGACCAGGACCGGATCGGCGTCCACGCCGACCACGCTGTGGCCCCGGGCGGCCAGCTCGGCGCCGACCCGGCCGGTGCCGCAGCCGGCGTCGAGGATCCGGGAGCCCGGCGGCACCAGTGTGTCCAGCAGTCGCGCCTCCCCGGCCAGGTCGACCCCGTCGGCCGCCATGCGGCGGAACCGGTCGACGTACCACTGGGAGTGCTCGGGGCCGGTGTCGGTGGCCCACCGAGTCGGGTTGCCCATGGGCCCACCGTAACCGGCGGCCCTCAGGGCAGCCGGGCGACGGTCACGAACTCGTTGTACGTGAACACCCGTCCCGCGATCCGGGGGAACGGGAAGGAGTACTGCCGCAGCACGGTCAGCCCGAGTTCCCGGCAGGTCTCGGCCGCCTCGCCGAAGCCGACGAACCGGACGTGCGACGCGTCGCTGTCGTACCCGCGCTCCTGCGGGGTGATGAAGACCGCCCGGCCGCCGGGGCGGACGAACGGCAGGTACGACGCGACCACCTCGCGGGCCTGCTCAGCCGGCATGTGTTCGAGCAGGTGCGCGGCGAGCATGGAGTCGAACGCGTCGGGGCGGGCGTGCGCCGAGCGGAAGAACTCCTCCGTGGTGTACGCCTCCAGCCCGAGCGAGCGGGTGTGTGCCACCGAGGTCGGATTGTGGTCCACGCCGACCGCCCCGGCTCCCAGGTTGACCAGGTTCCGGCCGAGCCCGGAGCCGACGTCGAGGGTACGGCCGAGGCCGAGTCGCCGAAGGTTCCACCGGTACGGCGCCTGCACGTCCAGGAGTTGCTTCCAGCGCGCGCCACCGAGCTTCTGCAACCGGTGGGTGTAGTCCTCGCCCTCGGTACCCGTGGGACCCTGCTGCATCGTTGGGGCTCCTTCGCGTCGATCGTTCGCGCGCCCCCGTGCGCAGTGACTGATGCCACGATCGTCTAGCCTAGCGAGGAGCGTAGCGCTACCGGGATGTGACTCATGGTTAACCAGACTGTTCCGTCGACCGGACCGAGCCCCGCCCCGGCCGACCAGGCCGACGGGGGTCACGCCCGGCTGCGGCAGTCGGCGCAGGCCACTCTGGACGGCAACTGGGAGCACGACCACACCGTTCCGTCGCGCACCCTCTATCCGCACCAGTGGAGCTGGGACTCGGCGTTCATCGCGATCGGCTGGGCGCACGTCCGACCCGAGCGGGCCTGGTCGGAGCTGTCCAGCCTGTTCGCCGCCCAGTGGCGCGACGGCCGGGTGCCGCACATCGTGTTCAACCCGGCGGTGCCGGCCACCGCGTACTTCCCGGGTCCGCTGTTCTGGGCCTGCACCGAGGTCGAGGGTGCGCCCGCGGTGGCCACCTCGGGTCTGGTCCAGCCGCCGGTGCACGCGCTGGCCGCCTGGCACGCCTACGAACGGGCACCCTCGCCGCAGGCCCGGGACGCGTTGCGGCGGCTCTATCCCCGGCTGGTGGCGCAGCAGCGCTATCTCGCCACCCGTCGGGACGTCGGCGGCGCCGGGCTGGCCGCCGTGGTGCACCCGTGGGAGTCCGGCCTGGACAACAGCCCGGCCTGGGACGAACCGCTGGCGGCCGTGCCCGCCGAGGCGTCTGTCATGCGGGCGTACCGGCGGCGCGACATCGTGCACGCCGCCGCCGCGCACCGGCCCACCGACCTGGACTACGCGCGGTACGTCGCCATCGTCACCGCCTACCGCGCGGCGGGGTACCGCGACGTGGGGCTGGCCGAGCGCCATCCGTTCCTGGTGGAGTGTCCGCTGTTCAACGCCGCGATGGGCGCCGCCGAGCACGCGTTGGCCCGGATCGCCGGGCAGGTCGACGCCGACCCGGGGCCGCACCGGGAGAACGCGGCCCGGATCACCACGGCGCTGGTGGACCGGCTGTACGACCCGGCCACCGGCACGTTCCACGCCCGCGACCTGCGTACCGACCGGTTGACCCCGGCCCGTACGGTGCTCGGGCTGGCCCCGCTGATCCTGCCCGACCTGCCGGCGCGGCAGGTCGAGGCGGTGCTGGCGGAGGCCACCTCGGCGCGTTTCGGTCTGGCCGAGCGGATGGAGCGACCGCTGCCGAGCCACGACCGTACCGCGAGCGACTTCGAGCCGTTGCGCTACTGGCGTGGTCCGAGCTGGATGAACGTCAACTGGCTGGTGCGGTACGGCCTGCTGGCGCACGGGCGGGACGGGCTCGCCGCCGGCCTGCGCGCGTCGATGATCGAGCTGGTCGAGACCGCCGGCTGTCACGAGTACTTCCACCCGCAGACCGGTGCCGGTCTCGGCTCGGCGGATTTCGGGTGGACGGCGGCACTGCTGCTGGACGTGCTGGCCGACTGACCACCGACGGGGATGCACGGGGCGGGTAGTTTTGCGGGCCGGGCCGGGCCCGGCCCCCGGCGCGGCGGTGACGTGCCACCGGCGGGTGGGACGGCCTGGACGGACGGAGGGGCGCGATGAGCCGGGACAGCTACGACGAGCAGCTCGACCGACTCACCGGCGTGCTGGCCGCGATGAGTCGGGACGCCAGCGCGGCGATCCGGGGTGCCGGCACCGCCCTGCTCGATGTGGACCGGGGTGCCGCCGAGGCGGTGATCGCCGCCGACACGGTGCTCGACCAGCGGCGGGCCGAGGTCGAGGCGATGATCCCGCAGGTGCTGGTCCGGCATCAGCCGGTCGCCTCCGACCTGCGACTGGTGGTGTGCGCCCTGCGGATCGCCGGTGCCCTGGAGCGCATGGGTGACCTCGCCGTGCACGTCGCCAAGGTCGTCCTGATGCGGTACCCGGTGGGTGTGGTCCCGGAACCGGCGGTCCCGGTGATCACGGAGATGGCCGACGCGGCGGCCCGGATCGCCGACAAGACCGCCGTCGTGCTGGCCACCCGCGACCGGTTGGACGCGATGCAGCTCGGACTGGACGACGACGAGGTCGACGCCGCCCAGGAGCGCCTGCTGTCGCTCCTGGTGGCCGGCTGGCCGTACGGGGTGGAGTCCGCCATCGACCTGGCGCTGGTCGGCCGCTACTACGAGCGGTACGCCGACCAGGCGGTCAACGTGGCGCGGCAGGTGGTCTACCTGACGACGGGCACCATCCGGCTCTGACGGTCCGAGGCCGCTTCGACCGGGGTCGCATTCCGGGCATTCGGCACGCTGTCCCCGCAACGTCACATCCCGACTCCGGTCCGGCCATCGGTCGAGCCGTCAAGTTCACTCTTCGTTCACCTGGGTCCGGGGGTCCGGCTACCTGGGCCTCCTACCTTGGCTCGCGTACGGCCCGGACGGGCTGATGCACCCCGATAGAGAGGCTTACCTGGTGAACCGCAACGTGCTCTCGCGGCGCGTCCTCGCCGGCGTCGCGCTTGCCGCGCTCGCGCTTACCGGCTGTGGTAGCAGTGACAACAGCACGGAGCCGGGCGGAAGCGGCGGCGACAGCGCCTACGCGAACCTGTCCGGCGCGTTGAACGCCTCCGGCGCCAGCTTCCCGGACGCGTATTACCAAGAGGTCATCGAAGAGTTCAAGAGCGTTGCCTCCAACGTCACGGTCACCTACAACGCGACCGGATCCGGCACCGGCAAGAAGCAGTTCGGTGAGGGCCTGGTCGACTTCGCCGGCACCGACAGCCTGGTGAAGGACACCGACGGCGTGGCCGCCGACTCGTTCCTCTACGTGCCGACGGTCGCCGCGCCGATCACGATCTCCTACCACCTCCAGGGCGTGGAGAAGCTCCAGCTCAGCCCGGAGACGCTCGCCAAGATCTTCCAGACCGACATCAAGACCTGGGACGACGCCGCCGTCAAGGCCGACAACCCGGGTGTCGAGCTGCCCAGCACGCCGATCGTCGTCGCGCACCGCTCGGACGGCTCCGGCACCACCAACAACTTCACCAAGTACCTGGCGGCTGCCGCCGGCTCCACCTGGAAGCTCGGCAGCGGTGACACGGTGGCCTGGCCGGCCAGCACCCAGGGCGGTGAGAAGAACACCGGTGTCGCGCAGATCGTCAAGCAGACCAACGGTGCCGTGGGCTACGTCGACCTGAGCGACGCGAAGGCCACCCAGCTCACCTTCGCCGCCATCAAGAACAAGGACGGCCAGTTCGTCGCGCCGTCGATCGAGGGCACCACCGCCGGCCTGGAGGGTGCCGCGGTCGAGGCGGACCTCAGCTACAACCCGCTCGACGCCGCCGGTGCCAGCTCGTACCCGATCACCGCGCCGACCTTCATCATCGTCAAGACCTCGTACGGCGACGCCGCCAAGGCCGAGCTGGTCAAGGGCTTCCTCACCTACCTGCTCAACGAGGGCCAGGAGCTGGCTCCGGAGATCGACTTCGCGCCGCTGCCGGCTTCGCTCAAGGAGAAGGCGCTGGCCCAGGTCGAGAAGATCCAGGGCTGAGCAGATCAAGATCGCTGGGCGTTCCATCCGGGGACGGGATCGACACGATCCCGTCCCCGCCAGGGGTACCTGAGCTGGAGTGAAGATGACCTTGACAACCAAGTCCCCCGACCCCCGGCCGACGCTGGCCCGACGCGGCTCCAGCGCCCTCGGCGACCGGGTCTTCTCCTGGTGGACGCTCGGCACCGGCCTACTCGTGCTGGCCGTCCTCGGGCTGATCCTCGTCACCACCGTGACCGAGGCGTGGCCGGCGTTCGACGCGATGGGGCTGCGCTTCGTCACCGAGCGGGTCTGGGACCCGAACCCGGCGACCGGCGACGCCATCTTCGGCGCGCTGTCGTTCGCGTACGGCACGGCCGTCTCGTCGCTGATCGCGCTGCTGTTCGCGGTGCCGGTCTCGATCGGCATCGCGCTGTTCCTCACCGAGCTGGCGCCGCGCCGACTGCGCGGCCCGGCGGTGACCGTGATCGACCTGCTGGCCGCCGTGCCGTCGGTGGTCTTCGGCCTGTGGGGCATCCTGGTCGTCGCGCCGGCGCTGGTCCCGGTCTACCAGGGGATCCACGACGTGGTCGGCGGCGTCCCGGTGCTCGGCAGCCTCTTCGGCCCGGTCAGCACCGGTCGCAACTTCATGACCGCCGGCATCATCCTGGCGATCATGGTGACGCCGATCATCACCTCGATCACCCGCGAGGTGTTCGGCACCGTTCCCCGCGCCGACAAGGACGCGGCCCTGGCGCTCGGCGCGACCCGCTGGGAGATGATCCGGGGCGCGGTCTTCCCGCACAGCTTCGGCGGCGTCGTCGGCGCGGTGATGCTCGGCCTGGGCCGGGCGATGGGGGAGACCATCGCGGTGGCCCTCGTGATCGGCGGTTCGACGCAGATCACCGCCAACCTGTTCGCCTCCGGCAACACCATGGCCGCGGTCATCGTGCAGCAGTTCGGCGAGTCGACCGGCACCTACACCGCCGCCCTGATCGGCCTCGGCGTGGTGCTGTTCGCGATGACGGTACTGATCAACGTGCTCGCCCAGGTGGTCGTCCGCCGGGCCGAGGCGCGGATGAAGGGAAGCAGGTAATGACCGTCACCGCACCTCCGGCCCCCCGGGCCGCAGCCGGCGGGCCCGATCTGACCAGGGCGGCCCTGTCCGGCCGTCGTCGGTTCCGCAACCACCTCGCCACGGCGGCCATCTGGACCGCCGTGCTGCTCGCCGTCGTCCCGCTGGCCCTGGTGACCTGGGAGGTCGTCGTCAAGGGCTCCGGGGTGATGAGCCTGTCCTTCCTGACCGAGGACATCCCGAACTCCTACCGCCGCGACGGCGGCGGCATGTCGGCGGCGATCGTCGGCACGCTGACCATCACCGGCATGGCCGCCCTGATGGCGATCCCGCTCGGCGTCTTCGGCGCGATCTACCTCAACGAGTACGGCAAGCAGAAGCCGCTGGCCCGGGTCATCCGGCTGATGGCCGACGTGATGACCGGCGTGCCGTCGATCGTGATGGGCGTGTTCATCTACATCGCCTGGGTGCTGATGATCGGCAAGCAGACCGGCTTCGCCGGCTCGCTGGCGCTGGCCTGCCTGATGCTGCCGGTGGTCATCCGCAGCAGTGAGGAGATGCTCCGGCTGATCCCCGAGGAACTGCGGCAGGCGAGCATGGCGCTCGGCGCGCGCAAGTGGCGTACCACGCTCACCGTCGTGCTGCCGGCGGCGATCTCCGGCATCACCAGTGGTTCGCTGCTGGCGGTGGCCCGGGCCGCCGGTGAGACCGCGCCGATCGTCATCGTCACCGGCATCGTGTTCGCGCCGAACTGGAACCTCTTCGACGGGACCAACACCGCGCTGCCCGCGCAGATCTTCCGCAACGCCAGCCAACCCTTCGAGGCGGCCCAGTCCCGGGCCTGGGGTGCCGCCCTGACGCTCATCGTGATCGTGCTCGGCTTCACGATCATCGCCCGCCTCATCGCAAGCCGGTTCGCCATCAAGGAGCGCTGACATGGCCAGTAACGACACCGACCTCACCACCCGACCGTCCGTCGCGGTGCACGCCCCCGGCACCACTGCCGCGGGTACCGTGTCGTCGACCGCACCGGTGATGCAGCTCAACGACGTCAGTGTCTTCTACGGCAGCTACGAGGCCGTCCGGGGCACCTCGATGCCGATCCAGCAGAACCAGGTCACGGCGATGATCGGGCCGTCGGGCTGCGGCAAGTCGACGGTGCTGCGGGCGCTCAACCGGATGAACGACCCGATCCCCGGCGCCCGTGTCGGCGGCGAGGTCCTCTTCCACGGCCAGAACCTGTACGCCAAGGAGGTCGACCCGATCCAGGTCCGCCGCCGGATCGGCATGGTCTTCCAGAAGCCGAACCCGTTCCCCAAGTCCATCTTCGACAACGTCGCGTACGGGCTGCGGATCAACGGCATCAAGGGCCGTCTCGACGACCACGTCGAGGAGGCGCTGACCCGCGCCGCGCTCTGGGACGAGGTCAAGGACAAGCTGCGCAAGAGCGCCCTGGCGCTCTCCGGTGGTCAGCAGCAGCGGCTGTGCATCGCCCGGACCATCGCGGTCAAGCCCGAGGTGATCCTCATGGACGAGCCCTGCTCGGCGCTCGACCCGATCGCCACCGCCAAGATCGAGGACCTGATGTTCGAGTTGGCGAGCGACTACACCATCGTCATCGTCACGCACAACATGCAGCAGGCCGCCCGGGTCAGCCACTACACCGCGTTCTTCACCGCCGAGGTGGACGACAGGCAGGTACGGCACGGCCGGCTGGTCGAGTTCAGCCAGACCGGCAAGCTGTTCACCAACCCCGCCGACAAGCGGACGGAGGACTACATCACCGGCCGCTTCGGCTGAGCCGGAGCGACGGTACAACGGCGGGTCGCACGCCGTCCTGCCGTGCGGCGGACCGTCCTGCGCGACGTGCCGACGTCGCGTGGGGCCCGAACCTGAACCGGAGCCGGTGTGGAATGAACATCCTCGTCGAGGCCACCAGGGGTGACCACCGAGCCGACGGGCGATTCGTGCTGCTCGTGGTGGACGACGACGAGAGCGTCGGCGCCGAGCTGGTCGCGCAGTTGGCCGACCATCGGGTACGCGGGCACCACTTCCCGCACGCCGCGGAGGCCTTGCTGGCCACCGGTGCCCTGCAACCGGACGCCGCCGTGGTCGCCGCCGGACTGGGCACCATGAGCAGCGCCGACCTGGTGCGGCTGCTGGCCGGGCGGGCCGGCATCCCGACCGTGGTCGGGGTCGGTGACGACGACGGCGGGGTGGCCGTGGCCGCGCTCAAGGCGGGCGCCACCGCCGGTGTCCGCCGTCCGTACCGCGCCGAGGAGGTGCTGCCGATCCTGCGGGCCATCCGCCCGGACACCTCCGGCGCGCTCGACCCGCCGATCGAACTCGGTGGACTGCGGGTGGACCCGGCGACGTTCGAGGTGAGCCGGGACGGTCGGGCGATCGCCCTGCCGTTGAAGGAGTTCAAGCTGCTCTACTTCTTCATGAGCCACGCCGAGCGGACGGTCACCCGCGAGCAGTTGCTCACCGCTGTCTGGGGCGGCGTCCCCGACGACAGCTCCAACACGCTCACCGTGCACATCAAGCGACTGCGTCGGCGGCTCGCCCTCGACGGCGACCGACCTCCGGTGATCGTGACCGTACGCGGCCTGGGGTACCGATTCGTACCCGCCGCGGCCCCGGCCGCCCACCCGACCTCGTGACCGCCCCGGCACCGCCGCCGTACCCGCCCCGCGCCGGGTGGGCGCCGACCCGTCAGCCGGCACCGGACGGGATGGTGCTGGTGGCGGTGCCGATGGCCTACGTGCCGCACGTCGCGCGCCTGCTGGCCGAACTGGACGCCGGACAGCGGGCGGGGCCGCCGCACGCCCGGGTCGCACCTCCGCCCGGCCCGCCCGCCGCCGACTGGTCCGTCGATGACCTGCGTCGACTCAGCCGGGGACGCAGCGCCACCCACCGTACGGTGGCCGCGGTGCTCGACGCGCTCGCCGCCGAGCCCGACCGGCTGTTCACCGTGCGGGACCTGGCGCAGGCCACCGGTCGGCCACGCAAGAAGATCGTCGGGGCGATGGCGGGCCTGACCCGGCTGTTGAAGGCGCACTACGACTACGCGGGCCGGGGACTTCCGTTCGCCCGGGTGGACGGGCGGCCGGAGGCGTCCCGCGAACTCTGCTACACCGTGGACGCGCGGCGGGCGGCGTGCTGGCGCGAGGCCCGCTCGCCGTCGCCCCCGAGCGAGTCGACACCCACGTGAATCCGCGTCCCGCCACGGGCCTGCTGGTAAGGAAGGGTCCCCTGCTATACACCAGGCGATAGCAGGGGACCCTTCCTTACACCGCACCCGCATCCGAGGCGGTTTGTCGGCGTGGGGCAGGGGTAATCGGCGCGGCGCCGACGACAGGAGGGCGCCGTGCGGTTTCCCTTGTTCGTCGCCGCGGTGTCGCGCCGGTCGGGCCTGCCGTCCGACCAGGCCGCCGCCGTGGCCCGCGCGGTGCTGGACACCGTCGCCGAGCGGATGGCGGGTACGACGGCGACCACCGACCCGACCGGGTACCTGCCGGACGAGCTGACCGACGACCCGCCCACCGGATCCGGGTCGACCCGACCGGCGGAGTTCCTGCGCCGGGTGGCCCAGCGGGCCGGCGTCGACGGGGCGACGGCCTCCGTCGGGGCCGACGCGGTGTTCGCCACGCTGCGCGAGACCGTCACCGTGGCCGAGTTCCGGCATCTGGTGGCACGGTTGCGGAGCCCGTCGGCCGGACCCGTCGAGTGCCCCGGGGAGACTCTGCCCTGACGCGTGCCCGGGTCGGGGCGGGGGAGCCCCGGTGCGCCACGTGGACCGGACCCGCCAGAGGTCTCCCTGCCGGTGGGGCGGTCGATGCCAGCCGATAGGCTGCCGCCCGTGGCAGGTCTGTTGAGGAGTATGGCGGCCCGTGTCGGCGCGGTTATCCCGGGTCCCCGGCGTGGTGGGCCGGCACCGGCGAAGACCGCGCGACCGCGTCAGGTCACCGCGTTGCAGCGTCGCGTGCTGTCGTATGCGCCGGAACCGGACGGCCAGGCCGACCCGGGGGAGATCGTCTGGACCTGGGTGGCCTACGAGGACGACCCCCGGCAGGGCAAGGACCGTCCGGTGCTGGTGGTGGGGCGGCACAGCCGGACGCTGTTCGCGCTGATGTTGTCCAGCCGCAGCGACCGCGACGGCGAGCGGCACTGGCTGTCGCTCGGGCCCGGCGAGTGGGACCGGGAGAAGCGGCCCAGTTGGGTGCGGCTGGACCGGGTGCTGACGATGCGGGAGGACAGCATCCGTCGGGAGGGCGCGGTGCTGGACCGGGCCCGATTCGACCGGGTCGGCCAGGCGTTGCGCGCCGGGTACGGCTGGCACTGACGCCCGGCGCGGTCAACCCGCCTGGGGACCGGGACCGGCCGCCGCGTGCCGGGTGTCCGGCGGCGGGTACGGCTGCGCGGCGAGCAGCCGGGCCAGGTGGGCGCTGTTCAGTGCCAGCGCCGCAGTGGTCCGGCCGGTGGTGTCGGGTTTCGGGCGTACGTCGAGGTAGTCGGTCTTGTGCAGCGCTTCACCGACCCAGTACGTGGCCCCGGCCGCCGGGCAGGTGAAGCCGACCTCGTTGAGGGCCTGTTGCACCTGGCCGATGGTGTGGTGTGCGCCGTCCTCGTTGCCGACCACGGCGACCGCACCGACCTTGCCGTAGGTGAGCAGCCGGCCCTGCTCGTCGGTCTCGGCGAGTTCGGCGTCCAGCCGTTCCAGCACCATCTTGCAGACGCTCGACGGCTGGCCGAGCCAGATCGGTGTGGCGATCACCAGGATCCGCGCGGCGAGCAGCTTCGCCCGGATGCCCGGCCAGCCGTCCCCGTCGCCCTCGTCGGTGGAGACGCCGAAGCGGACGTCGTGGTCGACGACGCGGATCAGGTCACCGTCGACGTCCTGCTCGGCGAGGGCGTCGAGGACCTCACGCCCGAGCGCCTCGGAACTGGAGGGCGCCGGTGAGCGCTTGAGGGTGCAGTTGAGCACCAGGGCCCGGATGTTCGCCACGATCGTCCCTCCGGCCGTCGGTCCGCCTGATCCCGTTCCGTTACCCGGACACGACGCGGTCACGCCCCGACGGAGGGACGGAGGTCAGCACTCGGCGAGATGCGGGCTGTCGCGCAGCTCCCGGCG
The DNA here is from genome assembly GCF_044461025.1 of Micromonospora sp. NPDC049900. Classification (NCBI taxonomy): domain Bacteria; kingdom Bacillati; phylum Actinomycetota; class Actinomycetes; order Micromonosporales; family Micromonosporaceae; genus Micromonospora; species Micromonospora sp. NPDC049900. Next base: position 178,420 of record NZ_JBITKM010000008.1, on the reverse strand, counting down.
GGCTCGGCCGGCGCCGATGCCCTTGGCCTCGTACATCACCGCGTCGGCCCGGTCGAGGGCCTCGGTGAGGTGGGTGCCCTGCACCGGTGCCAGGCCGACCGAGGCGGTCACCCGTAGGGTGACGGTGCCCAGCGGGATCGGCGCGGCGAGCATGTCGCAGAGGCGCCGGGTGGCGTGGTCGATCCACCGGCGGTCCGTGGTGGGGCTGGCCAGCAGTCCGGCGAACTCGTCCCCGCCGAGCCGGGCGACCAGGTTGTCCCCGGCGAAGGTGGCCAGCCGTTCGGCGACGCTGATCAGCACCTGGTCTCCGGCGGAGTGTCCGTACCGGTCGTTGATTTGTTTGAAGTCGTCCAGGTCGAGCACCACCGCGACCAGTGGGCGGCCCGCGCAGTCGGTGAGCAGGGTCGCGGCCAGACGGTAGAAGGCCCGCCGGTTGGGCAGGCCGGTCAGCGGATCGTGGCTGGCGGCGTGCCGTTCGGCGGTCAGCTCGGCCTGGAGTCGGCCGATCTCCGACTCGGCGCGGACGGCCCGACGTCCGAGCTGCCAGGAGGAGAGCAGGGCACCGACGGCGCAGAGACCGGACGCGACAGTGAGCGGATCCGGCACCCACCTCTCCCTTCGCCGCGAACGCGTCGCGCGCCCGCCCGACGGGTGTGTGCCAGACACCTCGTTTCCCCTGGTGGCGGCCGGGATCGCGTGACAGAAAGTGAGCGGATGGGCACCGCTCACTTGCGCTATCATGCTCGCTGTCCATTGCAGATGCAATAGCAGATGCACGTGCAGATGAGTTGACTCCATCCCCTTTGCCGCTACCGCTCCTCCCACGGCACCGGCGCCTACCGGAGAGAACCGACGCCACCATGCAGCAGCCCCCGAACGGCGTTCCCGTCGCCCAGTTGCCCCCTCTCGTCTGGCAGAAGAGCCGGCACAGCAATCCCAGTGGGAACTGTGTCGAGCTGGCGGAGTTGCCCGAGGGGGCGGGGATCGCCGTGCGCAACTCCCGCCACCCGGAGGGGCCGGCGTTGATCTACACCGTCGACGAGATCACCGCGTTCGTGCTCGGCGCCCGGGACGGGGACTTCGACCATCTGATCGACTGACCGTCCGTCCCATCGCTGGGAATCGCCGTACGCGGGACGGAGGTTCACCTCACTGATGGTTCATGGCATGCTTACACGTCGGTCGGACCGGTCCATCGGTTCGACCGACGACGGCGTGCGGAGGACGGCAGGTGACCATGGTTTCCGCGGAGGAGGGTCCGGCGGCGGGCCCCACCGTGCTGCGGATGCTACTCGGCGCCCAACTGCGGCGGTTGCGTGAGTCGCGCGGGGTCACCCGGGAGAACGCCGGTTGGGAGATCCGCTCCTCCGAGTCCAAGATCAGTCGGATGGAGCTGGGTCGGGTCGGGTTCAAGGAACGCGACGTCGCCGACCTGCTCACGCTCTACGGCGTCACCGCCGAACAGGAGCGCGGCGCGCTGCTCAAGCTGGCCCGGGACGCGAACAACCCGGGCTGGTGGCACCGCTACGGCGACGTGCTCCCGTCGTGGTTCCAGTCGTATCTCGGCCTGGAGGCCGCGGCGGCGCTGATCCGCAGCTACGAGGTGCAGTTCGTGCCGGGCCTGTTGCAGACGCGCGAGTACGCCCGCGCCGTGGTGCTGCTCGGGCACGGCCAGGCATCGCCCGCGGAGATCGACCGCCGGGTGGACCTGCGGATGCGCCGGCAGGAGGTGCTGCACCGGGCCAAGCCGCCCCGGCTCTGGGCGGTGGTCGACGAGGCGGCGCTGCGCCGCCCGATCGGTGGTCCGCAGGTCATGCGGGGGCAGTTGGAGGCCCTGCTCAAGGCCACCCAGACACCGAACGTCCGGGTGCAGGTCATCCCGTTCGCCGCCGGTGGACACGCCGCCGCCGGTGGTGCCTTCACCATCCTGCGCTTCGGTGACCAGGATCTGCCGGACATCGTCTACATCGAGCAGTTGACCAGCGCGATCTATCTGGACAAGCGCGATGACCTCGACTTCTACGCGGTCGCCATGGAGCGGCTCTGTGTCGAGGCCGAGCCGCCGGAGCGTACGGCGGAGATCCTCGAACGGATGATCGCGGACCTCGACCCCAGGTGATCCACCCGGACCGTTGACGACGGCGGGTGATTGACACCTGACGACGTGCTGGCTAGTCTCTGGATCGATCCAGTAACTGGATCGATCCAGAAGGGTGGGCCTGCATGAAACCGACCCTGCGGGCCGTCGCCGAGGCGGTCGGCGTCTCACGCAGCACCGTCTCCAACGCGTACAGCCGTCCCGACCAGCTCTCCACCGAGCTGCGCGAGCGCATCCTGGCCGCCGCCCGGCAGATGGGCTACCCGGGACCCGACCCGACTGCCCGGTCGCTGCGCCGGGGCTTCGTCGGCGCCATCGGGGTGCTGTTCACCTCGCGGCTGTCGTACGCGTTCACCGACCCCTTCGCGGTCCGGTTCGTCACCGGCGTCGCCGAGGCGGCCGAACGCCACGCCAGCAGCCTGCTACTGGTGCCGCTGCCACCGGATCCGGCCGGTGCGCGGCGGGCGGTGGAGAACGCCGCCGCCGACGGGTTCTGCGTCTACTGCACCGGCGGCGAGGAGGGCCTCCTCGCCGCCATCCGTCGCCGTGGGCTGCCCTTCGTCACCACCTCGTCGCGACCCCGCGCGGACGACCGTTGGGTCGGCATCGACGAGCGGGCCGCCGCCCACTCGGTGGCCGCGCACCTGGTCGACCTCGGACACCGACGGGTCGCGCTGCTCGGCCACGACGTCCTGCCACGCGCCGGGGACGGACTGCTGCGCGTGGCCGACGTGACCGACGTGCCGCATCCCACCACCCGCGAGCGGTTCGCCGGCTTCGCCGACGCCTTCGCGACGGCCGGCGTGTCCTGGACCGACCTGACGGTGCTCACCGCCCGGGACAACACCCGGGAGGCCGGAGCCGTGGCCACCCGGGCGCTCGCCGGCCTGCCCGAGCCGCCCACGGCGGTGCTGGCCGCCTCCGACGTACTCGCCCTCGGCGCGCTCGACGCCCTGCGCACTCAGGCCGGAGGGGGACCACCGGTCTCCGTCACCGGCTTCGACGACATCGCCGAGGCCGCCACCGCCGGCCTGACCACCGTGCGTCAGCCCGCCGAGGAGAAGGGGCGCACCGCGGCCGAACTGCTCCTCGACCCGCCCGAGGACGCCCGCGCGGGTCAGATCCTGCTGCCCACCACGCTCGTCGTCCGGACCACGTCCGGACCTGTCCCGAGGAGCTGACCATGGAACAGCCCACCGGCTTCGTGTTCGCCATCGACGCGGTCGACCGCCACGTCAACTCCGCCCGGCCGGACGCGCCGATCCGTCCCGATCCGCCGCGTGTCGCGCGGTTCGCCACCGGTCGCCGACGCGCTGCCGGGGCACTGCGCCGACTCGCCGACCGGATCCAGCCGGCCCCGCTGCCCAGCCCGACCAACTGCGTCCGCTGAGGGCGACCGGCGACCGGGCGGTGGCGGCGAGGCGGGCCTGAGTCCCCCACCGGCTCCCGCGGCAGCCGCCCCGACCGCTGCCGCCCGGGTCGCTCGACTGGTGTGCGGGGCGGGTCACCAGGCAGACTGGAGACCCATGTCAGCCTTCACCCCCAGCCTGCGGTTGCACGACCGCTACGTGCTGCGCGACCGGATCGGCCTCGGCGGGATGTCCGAGGTCTGGTGGGCCGATGACGAGATCCTCGGCCGACCCGTCGCGGTGAAGGTCCTCGCCGGCTCGTTCGCCGTCGACCCGGATCTGCGGGCCGTCCTCCGCCGCGAGGCTCGCGCCGCGGCACGCCTGGCTCATCCGCACGTCACCCAGGTGTACGACTACGGCGAGGCCGCCCTCGACGGTGGCACCGTGGTGCCGTTCCTGGTCATGGAACTCGTCGACGGGCAGAACCTCGCCGACCGACTCGCCGACGGCCCCCTGCCCTGGCCCTCGGCGCTGCGCACGGCCGCCCAGGTGGCCGCCGCACTGGCCGCCGCGCACCGCATCGGCGTGGTGCACCGCGACATCAAGCCGGGCAACGTGATGCTCACCGAGACCGGCGCCAAGGTGCTCGACTTCGGCATCGCCGCGCCGACCGGGCCACCGCACGCCGGTCCCGGCCTGACCGGCGAGCCGATGATGGGTACGCCCGCGTACACCGCGCCCGAACGGTTCGGTCCGGGCGCCCCGGACCCGGCCAGCGACGTGTACGCCCTCGGCGCGTTGCTCTACCGCACCGTCACCGGTGAACCTCCGCTACCCGTGCAGAGCTGGGAGGACGCCTTGGTGGTGCACGCCAACCGGCATCCGGTGCCGCCTCCGCGCGTACCCGGCCTGCCGGCCGACATGGCCGACCTGATGCTGGCCTGCCTCGATCCCGATCCGGGCCGCCGCCCCACCGCGGGTCAACTGGCGGCGCGGTTCGTCGCCGGTGCGAGCGGTGCGGCCTCGTCGGCCACGACCGTGCTGCCGATCGTCACCACCGCCGTCGCCCACGGCGCGGCGGACCCGTCCACCGCCGCCCGTACGGCGACCGCCGCGCACCCGGCGACGCTCGTCGACCGGACCGGTACCTGGTCGGCGACGGCCCGACCGCCCTCCGCCGCCCGGTCCACGCCGGACGGTCCGACCCGGAGCGTCGCCGGTCGCCCACGGCGTCCCCGTCGACCGGTCGGCGCACTGGTGGCGACCGGACTGGTCCTGGCGGCTGGCATCGGCACGGCGGTCGCCCTCGGCAGTGGCGACGAAGGGGTGCCGGCCGCCACGCCCAGCTCCGCACCGGCCGCACCGCCACCGACCTCCTCGCCACCGGCCACGTCGGCCGCCCCACGACCCAGCCCGACGCCGTCGACCGCCCGGCCCGAGCCGGTGAACCTGCGCCAGACCGCCGGTGAGCTCATCGCACTGCTGACCGAGGGGCAGTTCAGCGGTGACATCGACCGCAAGGTCGCCGACCGGCTGCGCAAGGACCTGGCCGAACTCGCCACCGGCAAGCCCAAGGACCGCGAGAAGCGCATCGAGAAACTGCGCGACCGCCTGGACGACGAGGTGGATCGCGGTCGGGTCCCGGCCGACTTCGCCGAGCGCCTGGAGCGCCTGCTCGACCAGGTCGAGGAGTCACTCGACGACGAGGACGACGACTGACCGGCCTCAGGTGAGGGTGGCCTGGACGAACTCGCCCGGTGCGGTGCCCGCGCGGGCCAGCACGGATCCGTCGGGTGCCCAGATCGCCGAGCGCCCGGCGGTCTCCCCGAAGCCACCGCCGGTCGGCCCCGCGCAGCTCGCGACCGCCACCACCACTCGGTGTGCGGTGGCGATCCGCACTGCCCGTTCGTCCTGGACCGCCGCGTCGGCCGCGTGGTCGACGACCGACGCGACGTAGACGTCGACGCCGAGCGCGCAGGTCCGGGCGGCGTGCTCCGGCACCCCGGTGTCCTTGCAGATCGCCAGGCCCAGCCGCCAGCCGTCGACGGTCTCCACGACCGGTTCCGGGCCGGGCGTGAACCGCCGGGCCTCCACCGTGCCGAGCGACATCTTCCGGTACGCCACGCGCGCGCCGTCGTGGTCCACCGCGAGGGTGGCGATGTGGTCACCGGCCACCGGCGCGCCGGCCAGCGCCAGCGTTCCCGTCCGGCCGCACGCCTCGACGAGCGGCGCCAGCCGTGGGTCGGTCGGGTCGAGCGGGGGCGCGTCCAGTTCGTACCCGGTCAGTGAGAGCTCGGGGAAGACGACCACCCGGCAGTCGGCGGCATGGACCAGCGCGGCGTGCGCCGACACGTTCGCCGCGACGTCGTACGCCACGCACGACGGCTGGGCGACGGCGATCCGCAGTGGGCCGCGCGTTGATGTGTCACTCACTCTGGGTAGCCTAGATCGTGCGCGTTCACCGATCGACGGGCGATTGTGCGATTCTCAGCTTGAGTTCGTAGCGTGTGGGCCATGATTCAAGCCCCGCACGCCCCGTCTGGTGTCGGCGTCGTCGCCCAGTCCGCACCGCCCGAGGACGGCCTGGTCGGTCTGGTCACCGACCTGATGGAGCGACTCGGTGCCCCCGGGGCGGGGCTGGCCGTGGCGTTGGAGAACCTCTTCCCGCCGATCCCCAGCGAGGTCATCCTGCCGCTCGCCGGATTCGTCGCCGCGCAGGGCCGGATGAGTGTGGTCGCAGCGATCTTCTGGACCACGCTCGGGTCGGTTCTCGGCGCTCTGGCGCTCTACTGGATCGGCGCGGTGCTGGGGCGGGAGCGGACCCGGGCGATCGCGGCGAAGCTGCCGCTGGTCAAGCTCAGCGACGTCGACCGGACCGAGGAGTGGTTCCTCCGGCACGGCGTCAAGGCCGTCTTCTTCGGCCGGATGATCCCGATCTTCCGCAGCATGATCTCCATCCCGGCGGGCGTGGAGCGGATGCCGCTGCTCACCTTCACGCTCTACACCACGCTGGGCAGCCTGATCTGGAACACCACGTTCGTGATGGCCGGATATCTGCTCGGTGACAACTGGCATCTGGTCGAGGGGTACGCGGGCATCCTGCAGAACGTGGTCATCGTGGCCTGCCTGGCCGGGCTGGTGTGGTTCGTGGTCACCCGGTTGCGGCGCTCCCGCCGGGCCGGTGGGCTGCGCGCCAACGACACCGCCTCCGCCGTGGCCGAGTCGGCGACGACCGGGACACCCGACCCGGAGGGGCGGGGCACCATCTACCGCAGCGCCTGGGCCGACGACCAGCCCGTGACCGGCCAACGCGCCCAGGCCGACGAGCGGCCGGTGGTGGACCGGCCCGGTGGTTGGGGGAGCGACCAGCGCGCCTGGGCGGACGAGCGGCCGGTGTCGGGTCAGCAGGGTGGTCGGGCCGAGCACCAACCTGTGGCGGGGCAGTATGGTGGCTGGGGGAACGACCAGCACGCCTGGACGGAGGACCGGCCGGTGGCGGGTCAGCAGGGTGGTTGGGCCGACCATCAGCCGGTGGCGGGCCAGCCTGGTGGTTGGGGCGACGACCAGCGCGCCTGGGCGGACGAGCGTCCGGCGGCGGACCAGGGCCGCCCAGACCAGTCGGGACATCGCTGGTGAGCGCCGAGCAGCAGGACCAGGGCTGGGCCACGCAGGCCGGGGTGGTCGCGCTGCCCGGCGGCGTACGGGTGCGGGGGCGACGCATCGCGGATCCGGTCACCGACGCCGACTTCAGTCTGCTGCTGGCGCCCGGGCCGACGCCCGGGTGGGCCTACCGCCGGGTGCGCTGGCCCGACTTCTGGATACCGGTGGACCGGGCCGACGCCCTGGACGCCCTGCGGGAGGCGTTGCGCCGAGGGTACGCGGGCGAGCGGGTGGAGGTGGCCTGTCGGGGCGGTACGGGTCGGACCGGCACCGCGTTGGCCGCGCTGGCGATCCTCGACGGGTTGCCCGCCGATCAGGCGGTGGACTGGGTCCGGGCCGTCTACCGTCCCCGCGCGGTCGAGACCCCGTGGCAACGTCGCTGGCTGCGTCGTCTGGCCTGACGCGCCCGCCCGACGGCCATCGCGGCCTCCGCCCGGCTATGCCTGACCCGCCTCCGCCCGGTGAAGCCTGACCCGCCTGCGCCCGACACGACCGTGCCGGGCGCAGGCGGCTCCGTCAGGGGACCACGTACTCGCGCAGGTGCCGGGCGGTGAGCGTCTCGCCGTGCGCGACCAGGTCGGCGGGAGTGCCGGTGAAGACGACCCGGCCGCCGTCGTGACCGGCGCCCGGCCCCAGGTCGATCAGCCAGTCCGCGTGCGCCATCACCGCCTGGTGGTGCTCGATGACGAGGACCGTGTTGCCGGCGTCCACCAGCCGGTCGAGCAGCGCCAGCAACTGGTCGACGTCGGCCAGGTGCAGGCCGGTCGTCGGCTCGTCCAGCACGTACGTGCCGGCCTTCTCGGCCATGTGGATGGCCAGTTTGAGTCGCTGCCGTTCGCCACCGGAGAGGGTGGTCAGCGGCTGACCCAGGGTGAGGTAGCTCAGCCCCACGTCGGCGAGCCGGTCCAGGACCACCCGGGCGGCGCCGCCGGGGAAGAAGTCCTGCGCCTCGCTGACCGACATGCCGAGCACCTCGCTGATGGTGCGACCGCGTAGCCGGTAGGTCAGCACCTCGTCGGTGAAGCGGCGGCCCTCGCACCGCTCGCAGACCGACGCGACGCCGGCCATCATCGCCAGGTCGGTGTAGACCAGACCGATGCCCTTGCAGGTCGGGCAGGCGCCCTCGGAGTTGGCGCTGAACAGCGCCGCCTTCACGCCGTTGGCCTTCGCGAACGCGGTGCGTACCGGGTCGAGCAGACCGGTGTACGTGGCCGGGTTGCTGCGCCGCGAACCCCGGATCGGTGCCTGGTCGACCACGACCACCCCGTCCCGTCGCCGCAACGAGCCGTGCACCAGGGAACTCTTTCCCGACCCGGCAACCCCGGTCACGACGGTCAGCACGCCGAGCGGGACGTCCACGCTGACGTCGCGCAGGTTGTGCAGGTCGGCGTGGCGGATGGCCAACTGCCCGGTGGGGGTCCGGACCCGCTCGCGTAGGCGTACCCGGTGGTCGAGGTGTCGGCCGGTACGGGTGTCGGAGCGGCGCAGCCCGGCCACGTCTCCGGTGTAGCAGATCCGGCCACCGGCGGTACCCGCCCCCGGACCGAGGTCGACCACGTGGTCGGCGATCGCGATGGTCTCCGGCTTGTGCTCGACGACGAGGACCGTGTTGCCCTTGTCCCGCAGCCGCAGCAGCAGGTCGTTCATCCGGGCGATGTCGTGCGGGTGCAGGCCGACGGTGGGTTCGTCGAAGACGTACGTGATGTCGGAGAGGCTGGACCCGAGGTGCCGGACCATCTTGACCCGCTGCGCCTCGCCGCCGGAGAGGGTGGCCGACTCCCGGTCGAGGCTGAGGTAGCCCAGACCGATCTCGACCAGCGAGTCCAACAGTTCCCGCAGGTTCCCGGTCAACGGGGCGACCGAGGAGTCCTCGATGCTCCGGACGAACGCGGCGAGGTCGCTGATCTGCATGGCGGCGCATTCGGCGATGGTGCGGCCGGCGATGCGGGAGGAGAGCGCGGCGGCGTTGAGCCGGGTGCCGTCGCAGTCGGGACAGGTGGTGAAGGTGACGGCCCGGTCGACGAAGGAGCGGATGTGCGGCTGCATCGACTCGCGGTCCTTGGCCAGGTAGAGCCGGCGCACCTTGACGACCAGGCCCTCGTAGGTCAGGTTGTTGCTGCCCACCTTGATCTTCGTGGCCGGCTTGTGCAGGAAGTCCTCCCACTGCTGCGGGGTGAAGTCCTGGAGCTTGACGTCCGGGTCGAACAGACCGGAGCCGACGATGGTCTGCCAGTACCAGGTGTCGACCGCGAAGTTCGGCACGGTGATGGCGCCGTCGTTGAGGGACTTCTCCACGTCCACGAGTTCGTTGACGTCGAGGTCGGAGACCCGGCCCAGTCCTTCGCAGGCGGGGCACATGCCCTCGGCCAGGTTGAAGCTGAACGCCCCGGCGCCGCCGACGTGCGGCGTGCCGAGGCGGCTGAACACGATGCGCAGCATCGCGTACGCGTCGGTGGCGGTGCCGACGGTGGAGCGGGAGTTGGCGCCCATCCGCTCCTGGTCCACCACGATCGCCGGGGTGAGATTGCGCAGCGAGTCCACGTCCGGCCGGGAGAGGTTGGGCATGAACGACTGGAGGAACGCACTGTAGGTCTCGTTGATCATCCGTTGCGACTCGGCGGCGATGGTGCCGAAGACCAGCGACGACTTACCGGATCCGGAGACACCGGTGAAGACGGTCAGTCGACGCTTCGGGATGTCGACCGAGACGGAGTCGAGGTTGTTCTCCCGGGCTCCGCGTACCTCGATCACGTCGTGACTGTCGGCGGCGGACCGTGCTGGCTGCTGCATGCGAACCCTTTGCGAGATCGTGGACGGACTCCTGCCCCGGAAAGGAGGAGCGGGGGATGGCCTGGCCAGGTTCAAGTGTCTCATTGACCTCCTCGTGGAGACTTCTGCCGACTCCCCGCCGGTAGGCAGGGCGAAATGAGCCTTCAAGTCTCAAACGAACGTGAGGCGCTAGGGTGAACCGGTGACGGGACGGCGGTCGACCGGGCGGCTGCGCGCGGTGGACCTCGCCGCGTCGGCCGGCATCTCCGTGCAGCAGGTGCGCAACTATGTCGATCTCGGCGTGCTGCCGCCGGTGGCGCGCACGCCGAGCGGCTACCGGATCTTCACGGCGGCGCACCAGCGCGCCCTGACCGTCGCGCGGACGGTCGCCGACGGGCACGGCTGGGGGCGTACCCGCCAGATCATGGCGGCGGTGCACGCGGGTGACCTCCCGGCGGCGCTGGCCGCGCTGGACGCCGGGCACGCGGAACTGGACCGGGAACGCGCCGAGATCCGGCGGGTGCTCGGGGCCTTCGAGACCGTGGTGGCGAACCCCGGCGCACCGGTCCCGACGCCCCGTCGGGCCGCCCGGGTCGGCGCGGTCGCCGACCTGGTCGGGGTCCGCACCTCGCAGCTACGGTCCTGGGAGACGCGCGGGCTGCTGCGGCCGACCCGCGAGCCGGGCACCGGCTATCGGCGTTACGACGAGGCCGAGCTGCGGGCGGCCCAGGTGGTGGCGCTGCTGCGCCGGGGCGCCTACCCGTTCGAGATCATCACTGCGGTGCTCGACGAGTTGCGGAGCACCGGCAGCCCGCAGCGGGTCCGCGCGGAACTCGCCCGACGGGAGCAGGAACTGCACCGGCGCAGCCTGCGCCGGCTGGCCGGCTCCGCCGCGCTGTACGACTACCTGCGGTATCTCGGTCCGCGCTGACTCGCTTTCGGATTCGCTGACCGCTTCTGGATTCTCAGCGCAGCACCAGCAGGTCGAGGTGGTCGACCACCGGTGCCGGGGTGCTGCCCTCGACCGCCCGCCTCAGCCGGGCCATACCGGCCCGGAACTCGGACTCGCTGATCAGGTGCAGGGGAGTGTGCGCGCGCCGGTCGATCCGGTCGGCGTACTCGGCCAGCGAGGTGGCCACCGTCTGCGCGACCGGCTCGACGCTGCTCACCGGGAAGCCGGCGACGGCGAACGCCGAGCGCACCCGGGACAGGCTGGGAAACCGGTCGAGCACCCGGATCGCCTCGGGAAACCACTCGAACAGGGCGACGAGCTGGTGGCGGCCCGGAAAGGGCGAACGGATCAGCACCGGCGCGCCCGGACGCAGCACCCGGCGCAACTGCCGGGCCACCGCGTCGAGATCGGGTACGTGGTGCAGCATCGTCGACAACCAGGCCCCGTCCACACTGGAGGCGGCCAGTGGGAGCGCGGTCGCCTCGCCGGCCACCATCGGCCGGTGCGGGCATCGGTCGCGCATCGCCGGGGCCGGTTCCACCGCCAGCACCCGTACGCCGTACCAGCCGGTGAAGGTGGTGGCCCACGCTCCCGTACCGGCCCCGAGGTCGAGCAGCGTGGACCCGGGCCGTGGCCGCAGGTGCTCCTGGACGGCGTGCCGCCAGTGGGTCAGGCCGGCGGGCGCCAGCTCGCGGGTGGCGGCGAAGGCCGCCGCCTCGGCGTCGTCGTACGAGATCAGACCCACGGTCACCCCTCCGACCGCAGCCGGCGGATCCGGCCCAGCGCTGTAACGTGTTGTAGTCGTCCGGTGACTGAGGGGTCAACCAGTTTGTGAATGATGCCGCAAAAATAGACGGTGAGCGATGGCCAGAGCCGTCGCCCACCGTCCGTGGGGTGTCGCCGAGGTCAGCTCACCGAGCAGGGGGCCAGGTCGACCAGCTCGGCGGGCCGGTTGCCGTCGACCCGGCCGATCGCGGTGGCGATCCGGTTCAGGGCGGCGACACGTCGGTCCTTCAGCGGGCCGACGACCGTGTTCTGCACGAAGTTCGGTCCACCCTCCGGGCGTACCGCGAGCTGGGCGAGACGGGCGTTGGCGTCCGCGATCTGGTTGTCCAGGTTGGCCAGCTCACGCTGCACCTCGGCGGCGGCCTGCGCCGGTACGGTCGGCAGTCGGTCGGCGACGCTCGGGCAGTTCACCCGCTGCGCCACGCCGGCACCGGCGTTGCCGTTGTTACCCGCGTTGCCGTTGTTACCGGCGTTGCCGTTGCCCGCGTTGCCGTTGACGGCGCTCGGGGTGCCTGCGGCGTTGAGGCCGCAGGTGGCGAGGCTGGCCAGGTCGGGGCGTTGTCCGCCGGCCCGGTTGATGTTGATGCCGATCCGGTCCAGGGCAGCGGTGCGCTTGCTGGCCAGCGGGCCGAGGATGGCGTTCTGGATGAAGTTGGCGCCGCCCTGGGGGTTGGCGGCCTGTGCGGCGAGGCGGGCGTTGGCCTCCTCGATCTGCTTGTCGAGGTTGGCCAGTTCCTGCTCGACCCCGGCGACGGCGGCGGCTGGTACGCCGGAGAGCTTGTCGCGGACCGTCGGGCAGTTCGCCGTCTGCGCCGCACCGGCTCCGGTGTTGCCGCCGGTGTTGCCGTTCCCGGCCGCGATGTCACCGTTGCCCGCGCCGCCGTTGACGGCGCTCGGGGTGCCTGCGGCGTTGAGGCCGCAGGTGGCGAGGCTGGCCAGGTCGGGGCGTTGTCCGCCGGCCCGGTTGATGTTGATGCCGATCCGGTCCAGGGCAGCGGTGCGCTTGCTGGCCAGCGGGCCGAGGATGGCGAGCTGGATGAAGTTGGCGCCGCCCTGGGGGTTGGCGGCCTGTGCGGCGAGGCGGGCGTTGGCCTCCTCGATCTGCTTGTCGAGGTTGGCCAGTTCCTGTTCCACTCCGGCGACGGCGGCGGCTGGTACGCCGGAGAGCTTGTCGCGGACCGTCGGGCAGTTCGCCGTCTGCGCCGCACCGGCGCCGTCGTCGGCGGAGGCCAGCGTCAAGCCCGCGCCGAGCAGCGCCACCGCGAGGATGCCGACCCCGCCGACTTTCAGGGCGGCCTGCTTCCGCTGGTTCTGGGTACGCCTGACCATGCTCTCTCCTCATGAATGACCGCCGGGCGGGCCGACCGCGTCGGCGGCCGCCGGCTGAAGCGCCGTGGGAAGCCCGGGTGGCTCGACAGCGGCGGCCGGTCCGCGTGCCGGAGCCTGTCCCGGGATGACCGTCGGGCGAGCTTCGGGAGCGCTCCCGTCGCAGGTCCGAACGTTGTGCTGTGTTCGGCTGTGGATACGGGGGGCGCTCGGGATCGGTTCAACCGGTGCGGGTGGAAGATCGGCGCGATCGAGTCGAGTCGGCGGTCCGACCGATCGGATTCGACTGTCGATCGTGCCGTTAGTCTGCGTCTTCATGAGAGTCCGGGCCTTCTCCGTCGCCGTCGTCGTCCTCGCGATCGTGGTGGTGCCCGCGACTCCGGGTGCGGCTGCGGTCACCGAACGTGCCGCGATGCCGTCCGTGTCGACGCCGACGGTCGTACCGGTGGCGGTGCCCTGCCCGAAGGCGGTCGCGCCGAAGGTGACCCGTTCGCCGCGACCGACGCCGCCACCGTCCGATCCGGAGCATCAGGTGGTCGGCGGGGACCTGCTGGCGACCCCGGGACTCGTCGTGCCGCCGGGCGCACCGGTCCCGCCGAAGGTCACCGCGACCTCGTGGCTGGTGGCCGACCTGGACACCGGAGCGGTGCTGGGCGGTTGCGGTCCGCACGAGTACGCCACTCCGGCCAGCGTGCAGAAACTCCTGCTCGCCGCGACCATGCTGCCCCGGCTCGATCCGCAGCAGGTGATCCGGGTGACCCGGGAGGACCTGGACATCGCGCCCGGATCCTCGGCGGTCGGGCTGCTGCCCGGCGGCCGGTACCGGGTGGAGACGCTCTGGTTGGGCCTGCTGTTGCAGTCCGGCAACGAGGCGGCCAACGCGCTGGCCCGCCTCGGCGGTGGCCCGGACGGCGCGGCGGGCGGGGTGCGGGCGATGAACGAGTACGCCCGCCACCTCGGCGCGTTGCAGACCCACGCGGTCACGCCGTCCGGGTTGGACGGCCCGGGACAGTTCACCAGCGCGTACGACCTGGCGCTCATCGCCCGGGCGTGCTTCGCCGACCCGACGTTCCGCCGGTACGCGCTCACCGAACGCACCCGGATCCCGGCCCAGCGGGGGCTGGGCGCCAGGGGCTTCCAGATCCAGAACGAGAACCAGCTCGTCTACCGCTACCCGGGTGCGTTGGGCGGCAAGACCGGTTTCACCGACTACGCCCGGCACACCTACGTCGGTGCCGCCGAGCGGGACGGTCGCCGGTTGGTGGTCACCCTGCTCGGTGCCGAGCCCCGACCGCAGCGCGGCTGGGAGCAGGGGGCCGCGCTGCTCGACTGGGGTTTCCGGCTGCCCCGCGAGGCGGGCGTGGGTCGGCTGGTGGAGCCGGGGGAGTGGGACGCGGCACGTACGCCGGCTCCGCCGTCCCCGGCCGTGCCCGCGCCGGCCGGGGCACCTCCGGTGAGCAGTACCACCTCGGCCGCCGTCGACGACCGTCCGGGTGCGGGCCTGTTCGTGGCGCTGACGGTCGGCGTGGCCGCGATCGCGCTGGCGGTGGTCGCCGCCCGTCGGGTCCGCGCCTCGCGTCGCCCTCGCGGCTGACCCGACGAGCCGTACCACCTGCCGGTCGTCGGGCGCGCCGCTGGCGTACTCGATGGTCGATTTGCCGGACCAGTCGGTATTCACCCGATAGTGTCGCTGGATGTGAGAGTCCGAGCCCTCGTCGTCGCGGTGGTGACGGCGCTCATGACCACGCCGCTGCCCGCGACCGCCGCCGCGGCGGCACCGGTGCCCTGTCCACGTCCTGCGCCGCCGGCGCCCGGGCCGTCGCAGCCGGTCACACCGTCACCGGACCCGGTGCAGCGGGCGGTGGGCGGCGCGCGGCTGGCCACCCAGGGGCTGGTCGTCCCCTCGGCGGTGTCCCGACCGCCGAAGGTGGCCGCCACCTCGTGGCTGGTGGCCGACCTGGACACCGGAGCGGTGCTGGGCGGTTGCGGTCCGCACGAGTACGCCACTCCGGCCAGCGTGCAGAAACTCCTGCTGGCCGCGACCATGCTGCCCCGGCTGGACCCGTACGACCTGGTCACCATCACCGCCGGTGACCTCGACATCGAACCGGGCAGCTCGGCCGTGGGGCTGGTGGAGGGCGGCCGGTACCGGGTGGAGACGCTCTGGCTCGGGCTGCTGCTGCGCTCCGGCAACGAGGTGGCGAACGCGCTGGCCCGGGCCGGTGGGGGGCCGGACGGTCTGGCGGGTGGCCTGCGCGCGATGAACGAGCAGGCGCGGGCGCTCGGCGCCTACCAGACGCACGCGGCGAACCCGTCCGGACTGGACGGTCCGGGGCAGTTCACCAGCGCGTACGACCTGGCGCTGATCGCCCGAGCGTGCTTCGCCGACGAGCAGTTCCGCCGGTATGCGGCGACCCGGGAGGCGACCATCCCGCCCCAGCCGGGGCAGGGCGCGAAGGGCTTCACCATCGACAACGACAACCAGTTGCTCTACCACTACCCGGGGGCGCTGGGCGGCAAGACCGGGTACACCGACCTGGCCCGGCACACCTACGTGGGCGCGGCCGAGCGGGACGGGCGTCGGCTGGTGGTCACCCTGCTCGGTGCGGACGTCGTGGACAAGCGGGGCTGGGAACAGGGCGCCGCGCTGCTCGACTGGGGTTTCGGGCTGCCCCGGGACGCCTCGGTCGGGGTGCTGGTGAGTCCGGGCACCGCCACGTCCGCCGTACCGTCGGCCTCGGTGCCGCCGCAGGCGCTGCCGGGTGGGGCCGCCGGTGAGCCCGCACCGCGTACCCTCGGCGCACCGCTGCGCTGGGCCTCGCTGGCCGTACTCGTCGTCGGTGTGGCGCTGTTGGCCGGCGCGGTCGTCGCCCGGCGTCGCCGCGCAGCCCACCGTGGCCGTCCGGCCCGCTGAGCCGTCCCGAGCGGCCGTGGCGACGGTGTCGGCCCGACCCGCCCGACGCGGGCCCGGCCGGTGGGCGGTCGGCCCGGCGGTGGCGGTGGTACTGGGCGCCGGGGTGGTCGGGTGCGGGCGGGACGCGCCGACCCCCGAGCCGTCGCAGCCGCCGCCGGTCTCGGCTCCGGCGCGGCCGGGCCTGGTGCTCCTCTCCGACGTGGACGGACGCATCCTCACCGACATCCGGTACGCCACCGCGCACAACTTCGTCGGGCGTCCCGTCGACGGCTACCAGGAGCCGCTCTGCCTGCTCACCGCGCCGGCCGCGACGGCGCTGCGCCGGGTGCAGGACGCCGCCCTGGCCACCGGTCACCGCCTCAAGGTGTACGACTGCTACCGCCCGCAGCGTGCGGTGGACGACTTCGTCGCCTGGGGCGCCGACCCGGGGCGGCAGGAGACCAAGGCGGAGTTCTATCCCCGGGTTGCCAAGTCCGCGCTGTTCGACCGGGGCTACCTCGGCGCGCCGACGTCGCACAGCCGGGGCAGCACGGTCGACCTCACGCTGGTCGGCCAGCCGCCGCCCGAGCAACCCCGGCACGTACCGGGGCAGCCCTCGGCCGCCTGCACCGACCCGTACGGCCGGCGCTCTCCGGACGACAGCGTGGACATGGGGACCGGATTCGACTGCTTCGATCCGCTGTCGCACACCGACTCGACCGCGGTCGGCCCCACCGCGCGGGAGAACCGGCGGTTGTTGCGGGACCTGATGATCGACGGCGGCTTCGTCGGTTACGACCGGGAGTGGTGGCACTTCCGCTACCGCGACGAGCCCTGGCCGGACACCTACTTCGACCTGCCGGTCACCCGTTCCTCGGCGGGCTGACCGGGGCGAGGTTCTCGGCGGTGGCGGGGTCGGCGGGGTGGCCGCGAAGCTCGTCGTGCAGCGCGGAGGGCACCGCGTGGCTGGTCGTCTGGGCCTGGTGACACCGCCGTCTGAGCAGGTGGACACTCCACTGTGTCAGGTCGAGGGACGCGCGGTGCAGTGCCGTCGGGACGCAGGCTGAGCCGCGGCACGTCGACCGGTGGGTGAGCAGGCGCGCCGGTGCGACATCGCGCTCCGCGACGGCGGGACGATCCGTCCACGGCGTCCCGTACGCTGTGGGCCATGACTGCCGTACGTCGATGTCGCCGTGACGCACGGTGGCCGGCCTCGCCGGTCCCTGACCCTGAGTCGAGGTCGGTCGCGAGGTGACCGTCACGAGTGTGCCGGTGCAGCGAGGTGGCCCGGCCGACCTGCCGCCCGACTCCCGGCTCGCCCGCGCCTGCGCCGAGATCGCCGCCTCGCGGTCGTTCGAGGTCACCATCGTCGCGGTGATCCTCGCCAACGGGGTGGTGCTCGGCCTGGAGACCTACCCCGACCTCGGCACGGCGGGCACCGCGCTGCACGGCGTCGAGTGGTTCTTCCGGACGGTCTTCGTGGTCGAGATCGCCATCCGGCTGCTGGCCTACGGCCGTCGTCCGCAGGACTTCTTCCGGCACGGCTGGAACGTCTTCGACTTCCTGGTGATCGCGGCGATCTTCGTCCCGGCCCTGCACGGCGACTCGGCGCTGTTGCGGGTCGTCCGGGTGTTGCGGATGGTACGGCTGGTGCGGTTCTCACCCGGTCTGCGCATGATCGTCGCGGCGTTGTGGCGCAGTCTGCCCGGTATCGGCGGGTTCCTCGCGCTGGCGATGGTGACGCTCTACGTCTACGGCATGGCCGGATGGTTGATCTTCAAGGACGTGTACCCGGAGGAATACGGGGACATCGGGCGGTCGTTGTTGACACTGTTCGTGTTGCTCTCTCTGGAGACCCTGCCGGACCTGATCGAGCAGGGCATGGAGTTCTCGCCGTGGACCGTGCTCTACTACGTGAGCTTCGTGGTGATCACCGTCAACCTGCTGTTGAACATCCTGATCGCGGTCTTCGTCAACTCGATGGAGGAGGCCCGGCGGTTGGAGATGACCGAGGGCCTCGCCCCCGGCTACGACGAGGACGGTGACGGGGTGCCCGACGAGCTGGACCGGATCGCGGTCTCCCAGCGGCTCGACGACCTGCGCAGGCTCATCGTCGAGCTGGAACGGGAACTTCGTATCGACCGCGACGACGGGCGACTCCGACGTGCGGGACGTGACTGAACGTCCGTTAAGGTGAGAGTGGATCTCCTGGTGGGCAGCGGGTTTCGGGCGTGGGTCCGGTTGTGAACCGCACGTGAACTCGCACACGAGCCGGGGCGGTCTGTCAGGGTGACACACCTTTGATCCGGATCACGGCAGATGCGGATTGCGGTCCTTACCGGATAGGGTCGTCACACCGACGAATGATCTCTGGGGAGGGTGTGTGCTGGTACTGGTGGCGGTCCATGCGCTGACAGCCGTGATCGCCCCGGCGCTGGTGCGGACCTGGGGACGGCACGCCCTCTACCTGGTGGCACTGGTGCCTGGCGCGACGCTGGTGTGGGCGTTGACTCACACGAGCGGGGTCCGCTCCGGTGAGCCGGTGGTGGAGACCGTCTCCTGGGTACCGCAGCTGGGGCTGGAACTCGCGCTACGGATGGGCACACTGTCCTGGCTGATGGTCGTCCTGGTCGGCGGAGTGGGTGCGTTGGTGCTGGCGTACAGCGCCCGCTACTTCCGCTCCGACGACCCCAGCCTGGGACGCTTCGCCGCCGTGTTCGTCGCCTTCGCCGGCGCGATGCTCGGCCTGGTCGTCTCCGACGACCTGCTGTTGCTCTACGTGTTCTGGGAGCTGACCACGGTCTTCTCCTACCTGCTGATCGGCTACGACCCGGCCAAGCGGGCCAGCCGACGGGCGGCCATGCAGGCACTTCTGGTCACGACGCTGGGCGGCCTCGCGATGCTCGCCGGTTTCGTCATGCTCGGCCAGCACGCCGGCACCTACCGGTGGTCCGAGATCGCCGAGAACATGCCCGGCGGTGGCTACCTCGCGGTGGCCATGGTGCTGGTCCTGCTGGGCGCGCTGAGCAAGTCGGCGATCTTCCCCTTCAGCTTCTGGTTGCCCGGCGCGATGGCGGCACCGACGCCGGTCAGCGCCTACCTGCACGCCGCGGCGATGGTCAAGGCCGGCGTCTTCCTGGTCGCCCTGATGGGCCCGGCGGTCGCCGAGGCCGGGCCGTGGCGCCCGGTGCTGCTGGTGTGCGGGCTGCTCACCATGTTCTTCGGTGGCTGGGCCGCGTTGCGCCAGGCCGATCTCAAGCTGTTGCTGGCCTACGGCACGGTCAGTCAACTCGGCCTGCTGATGGTGATCCTGGGTGGCGGCACCCGGGACACCGCGCTGGCCGGGGTGGCGATGGTGCTGGCCCACGCCCTGTTCAAAGCGACGCTGTTCCTCACCGTCGGTGTGGTCGACCATGTCACCGGCACCCGTGACCTGCGCGAACTCAGCGGGCTCGGGCGTCGGGCACCCGCCCTGGCCGTGGTCGCCGGTCTCGCCGCCGCGTCGATGGCGGGTCTTCCGCCGATGGCCGGGTTCGTGGCCAAGGAGGCGGCGGTCGAGGCGCTGCTGCACGGCGGCACCGCCGACCTGGTCGTCCTCGCCGGGGTGATCCTCGGCTCGGTGCTGACCGTGGCGTACACCCTGCGGTTCATGTGGGGCGCCTTCGCCGACAAGCCCGACACCCCGGCCACCGAGTCCCGGCCGGTGTCCTGGTCCCTGCTCGCCCCGGCCGCGGTGCTGGCGGTCGTCGGTGTCACCGCCGGCCTGTTCGCCCCGGCGGTGGACCGCCTGCTCGCCCCGTACGCCGACCTCTACCGCTCCGCCGAGCCCGGCTACCACCTGGCGCTCTGGCACGGGCTGACGCCGGCACTGGGCCTGTCGGCGCTGGCCGTCGCCGCCGGTGCCGGTCTGTTCCACCTGATGCGGCGCGAACGGGTCCGGACGACGCTGCGCCTGCCGTTCGACGGCGCCTCCGTCTACAAGAAGGCCATCAGCGGCATCGACCGCCTGGCGGTCGAGCTGACCGGTGCCACCCAGCGTGGTTCGCTGCCCTTCTATCTCGGCGTCATCCTGGTGGTGCTGGTCGTCCTGCCCGGCGGCACCCTGATCGCCGGCAGCCCCTGGCCACAGCGCTTCCACCTGTGGGACACGCCGTTGCAGGGGGTCGCCGCCGCGGTCGTCGTGATCGCCGCCGTGATGGCCGCCCGCGCGCTGCGCCGGCTCACCGCGATGATCCTGGTCGGCGTCGCCGGCTACGGCATCGCGCTGCTGTTCGTCCTGCACGGCGCGCCCGACCTGGCGTTGACCCAGTTCCTGGTGGAGACCGTCACGATCGTGATGTTCGTGCTGGTGCTGCGCCGCCTGCCGGAGAAGTTCTCGGAACGGCCGATCCGGTCCAGCCGCCGGGGGCGTGTCGCCATCGGCGTCGCGGTCGGCGCGGTCACCGCCGGCATGGCGTACGTCGCCACCGGCGCCCGCCAGGCCATCCCCATCTCGGTGGACTTCCCCGACGAGGCGGTCTCCTACGGCGGCGGCAAGAACGTGGTCAACGTGACCCTGGTCGACATCCGGGCTTGGGACACCATGGGGGAGATCGCGGTGCTGGTGGTGGCCGCCACCGGTGTGGCCAGCCTGATCTTCCGGCACGCCCGTGACCTGGACCGGCGCGGTCAGATCCCCGGCGGGGACCCGACCGAGTCGGCCCGGCCCCGTTGGCTGACCACGGGGGCCACCGCGCGTTCCCAGTCGGTCATCCTCCAGGTGGTCACCCGACTGCTGTTCCACGCCATGGTGCTGTTCTCCATCTACCTGCTGTTCAGCGGCCACAACGCCCCGGGCGGCGGTTTCGCCGCCGGTCTGGTCGCCGGTCTCGCCCTGGCCGTGCGGTACCTGGCCGGTGGGCGTACCGAGCTCAACGGCGCGGCACCGGTCGACGCCGGTGCGGTCCTCGGCGCCGGACTCTTCGTCGCGGTCGGCACGGGCGTGGCCGCGATGCTGCTCGGCGGAGAGTTCCTCCAGACCGCGCTGCTCGACTTCCACCTGCCGGTGCTGGGGCACATCCACTTCGTCACCTCGGCCTTCTTCGACGTCGGTGTCTTCCTGATCGTCGTCGGGCTGGTGCTGGACATCCTGCGCAGCCTGGGTGCCGAGATGGACCGCCAACACGAGACCGAGGACGCCGAGATCCGCGAGAAGGAGCTGGTGTGACCCCCAACCTCACCTACGTCATCGTGGTGGGCGTCCTCGTCGCCGCGGGTGTGACGTTGCTGCTGGAGCGCAGCCTGACCCGGGTCCTGATGGGCGTCATCCTGCTCGGCAACGGCGCCAACATGCTGCTGCTCACCGGCGGTCGTGCCGGCACGCCGCCGATCGTCGGGGACAGCCCGCAGGAGGAGATGAGCGATCCGTTGCCGCAGGCGATGATCCTCACCGCCATCGTCATCACCCTGGGCATGACCGCCTTCCTGCTCGCCCTGGCCTACCGGAGCTGGCACCTCAACGGGCACGACGAGGTGCAGGACGACGTCGAGGACCGCCGGATCATGGATCTCGCGGAACGCGACGAGGTCCCGGACGACGACGTCGACGGCGATGACGACGATGACGACGACGACGCGAACACCGAGACGGAGCGGTCCCGGACCGCCTCGGTCGACGCGGGGAGGGCCGGATGACCTACCTCGTTCCGCTGCCGGTGGTGATGCCGCTGCTCGGCGCGGCCATCACACTGCTCCTGCTGGGCCGTCCACGTGCCCAGCGGTGGGTCAGCCTCACCGTGCTCACCGCCACCGTCGCGGTCGCCGCGATGCTGCTGGTCCGCTCCAGCATCGACGGTCCGCTCGTGGTGGAGGTGGGCGGCTGGGCCGCCCCGATGGGCATCGTGCTGGTCGCCGACCAGCTCGCCGCGCTGATGCTGGTGGTCTCCGCCTCGGTCACCCTCTGCGTGCTGGTCTACAGCATCGGGCAGGGTATGGCCGACGGCAACGAGGAGACGCCGCTGTCGGTCTACCACCCGACCTATCTCGTGCTGACCGCCGGTGTCTGCAACGCGTTCCTCTCCGGTGACCTGTTCAACCTCTACGTCGGATTCGAGATCCTGCTGGTCGCCAGCTACGTGCTGCTGACCCTGGGCAGCACCGAGACCCGGATCCGGGCCGGCACCACGTACGTCGTGGTCAGCCTGCTCTCCTCGGTGATCTTCCTGGTCGCCATCGGTCTGGTGTACTCCTCGACCGGCACGCTCAACCTGGCCCAGCTCGTCGACCGGCTGGACGCCCTGCCCGACGACATGCGCCTGGTGTTGCAGGGCATGCTCCTGTTGGCCTTCGGCATCAAGGCGGCGGTGTTCCCGCTGTCGGCCTGGTTGCCGGACAGCTATCCCACCGCCCCGGCCCCGGTCACCGCGGTCTTCGCCGGCCTGCTCACCAAGGTCGGTGTGTACGCGATCATCCGGACCGAGACGCTGCTGTTCCCCGGTGGCCGTACGGCCACCCTGCTCCTGGTGGTGGCGGTGTTGACCATGCTGGTCGGCATCCTCGGTGCGGTGGCGCAGTCCGACATCAAGCGGTTGTTGTCGTTCACCCTGATCAGCCACATCGGGTACATGCTGTTCGGCGTGGGGCTCACCTCGTCGCTGGGCCTGTCCGCGGCGATCTTCTACGTGGTGCACCACATCACCATCCAGACGACCCTGTTCCTCGCCGCCGGCCTCGTCGAACGCCGCGGCGGCAGCACCGCCATGGACCGCCTCGGCGGACTGGCACGACTGTCGCCGGTGTTGGCCATCCTCTTCTTCGTACCCGCGCTGAATCTCGCCGGCATCCCACCGTTCTCCGGGTTCCTCGGCAAGATCGGCCTGGTGCAGGCGGGTATCGCCGACGGCGGTGTGCTGGCCTGGATCCTGGTCGCCGGTGGTCTGGTGACCAGCCTGCTCACCCTCTACGCGGTGGCCCGCGTGTGGAACCTCGCGTTCTGGCGGGCACCGCACCCGGACATGCCGGACTCCGGTGACTCCGACCGGGCCTCCCGCACGGAGGGTGCGGTCCAGCCGCAGGTGAACACCACCGGGCAGAGCGGTGCCGTGCTGCCCGGCCTGATGATCGCGCCGACCGTGGCCCTGGTGGCGCTCGGGCTGGCGCTGACCGTGGTGGCCGGACCGCTCTTCGACCTCAGCACCGACGCCGCCGACGACCTGCTGCGGCGCACACCCTATGTCGAGGCCGTCTTCCCAGGGGGTACGCCGTGAGCCCCGACCAGATGACCCCAGCCCCGCCGACCGACGCGCCGAACCCGCCACTGTCCCGGGCCGCGCGACGCCGCAACCGCATCGTCGCGGTGACCGTCCTGGTCGTCGTCTGGGTGCTCCTCTGGGGCACCTTCTCCTGGGCCAACATCATCAGCGGGCTGGTGGTGGCCGCGATCCTCATCGCGGTCTTCCCGCTGCCGCCGGTGACCTTCGCCGGTCGGCTCCACCCGTTGGGGATGCTGCGGTTCTGGGCACGTTTCCTCTATGACCTGGTGGTCGCCTCCGTCCAGATCGCCTGGCTGGCGTTCCGCCCCGGGCACGTCCCGCGCAGCGCCATCATCGCGGTGCAGCTCCGGGTGAACACGGACCTCAACCTCACCCT
Source organism: Micromonospora sp. NPDC049900 (assembly GCF_044461025.1). NCBI lineage: Bacteria > Bacillati > Actinomycetota > Actinomycetes > Micromonosporales > Micromonosporaceae > Micromonospora > Micromonospora sp. NPDC049900. The sequence goes on along the minus strand of NZ_JBITKM010000008.1, from coordinate 154,961 downwards.
CACCGCCGAGGCGTTGTCGCTGGTGCCGGGGAGTCTGATCCTGGAGGCCGACCGGAACACCGGCACCCTGTTCGTCCACGTCATCAACGTGAACAGCCTCGACGAGGTGGAACAGTTCCGGCGCGAGGTGCTGGCCCTCGAGGCCCGCATCATCGAGGCCATCGGCTCCGCCGACGAGCTGCGCCGCGTCCGCCAGAACCCCGACCCGACCCCACCGGCCGACCTGGAAGGGGCCGCGACATGACCGTCGTCGCCGTGACCGTCACCGTGCTGCTCGCGGTGGCGGGCGGACTCACCCTGATCCGCATCATCCGGGGCCCGTCGATCCTCGACCGGGCCGTGGCCACCGACGTCCTGCTGGCCATCATCGTGACCGCGATCGCCGCCGAGGCCGCCTACAGCCGGGACGCCACCGCACTGCCGGTGCTGGTGGTCCTCGCGGTCCTCGGCTTCGTCGGGTCGGTCAGCGTCGCCCGATTCGCCGCGCGGAGAGACACCAAATGACCTCGGACGCCATCCTCGACATCGTCGCCGCCGTCTGCCTGATCAGCGGCGCGCTGCTCAGCCTCGCCGCCGGGGTGGCGCTGGTGCGCTTCCCCGACCTGCTCACCCGGATGCACGCCGCGGCCAAGCCACAGGTCCTCGGGCTGCTGCTGGTGCTGGTCGGCTGCGCGCTGCGGCTGCGGACCGGGGTGGACATCACCACCCTGGTGCTGGTGGGCGTCTTCCAGTTGGCCACCGCGCCGGTGGCGGCACACATGGTCGGTCGGGCCGCGTACCCGCACGACGAGATCCGTGCCGATCTGCTGCTCACCGACGAACTCGCCGCGCACCTGGACCGGGTCGGCGGCGACCAGGGCGACGGCGCCCGCGTCTGAGCGCCGTTCAATATCGTTTGCGGCCCACCGGCGGTGGTCCCTACTCTTCTCGGCATCAGGTCACATCGGACCGGAGCCGAGAGGAGTACGCCGTGTCGACGAACGTCAGACCGCAGGACGGTTGGCCGCCCCGGGGTGAACCCTGTCGGTCCGGGTATTCGGCGGCGCTGAGCGGCGCCCGCCTCCGTCCGCCTCGACGACCGGCGCGCCACCACTAGCGCGTCCGCCCGTTCGTCGAGGCCGCCCACCCGTCACGGGTCCGGGCGGCCTCGTCCTGTCCACCCATTTCTCCACTCGTCGCACCGGTGCCGGACGGCACCGGTCGCGCACCCCTGCCCGGCGTCGGCCGAGGTGAGGCCGTGCCCGGACGAGGAGGCTCAGACACACACTTCGGGGGTACGTCATGGGATTCAGCCTGCTCGCGGGAACGCGGGCGCCGGTACGGGTCTGGACCGACCCGTACGCCATCGAGCCGCAGGCCGCCCGGCAGCTCCGCAACATCGGGGCGCTGCCGTGGGTGCAGGGCGTCGCGGTGATGCCGGACGTGCACTACGGCAAGGGCGCCACGGTGGGTTCGGTCATCGCCATGCGGCAGGCCGTGTCACCGGCAGCGGTCGGGGTCGACATCGGCTGCGGCATGTCGGCGGTTCGCACCTCGCTGACCGCCGCGGACCTGCCCGACGACCTGGCCGGGCTGCGCCGGGCCATCGAGGACGCCATTCCGGTCGGCTTCGCCAAGCACGACGAGCCGGTGGATCCGCGCCGGATCCGGGGCCTGGAACAGCGTGGCTGGGACGACTTCTGGCGGGGCTTCGCCGACCTGGACCGGCGGGTGCAGCAGTTGGAGTCACGCGCCCGGCGGCAGCTCGGCACGCTCGGCGGCGGCAACCACTTCATCGAGGTCTGCCTGGAGCAGGGCGGGACGGAGCCGGGCCGGGTCTGGCTGATGCTGCACTCCGGCTCGCGCAACATCGGCAAGGAACTGGCCGAACGGCACATCGCGGTGGCCCGTCGGCTGCCGCACAACGCCGACCTGCCCGACCGGGACCTGGCGGTGTTCCTCTCCGGTACGCCGGAGATGGACGCCTACCGCCGGGACCTGTGGTGGGCGCAGGAGTACGCGCGGCGCAACCGTGCGGTGATGCTCGCCGTGCTGATGAACCTGGTGCGGGACCGGTTCCCGCACGTCGGCTACGACGAGCCGATCAGTTGCCACCACAACTACGTGGCCGAGGAGCACTACGAGGGGGTGGACGTGTTGGTGACGCGGAAGGGCGCGATCCGGGCGGGACTGGGCGAGCTGGGCATCATCCCCGGTTCGATGGGCACCGGTTCCTACATCGTGCGGGGCGGCGGCAACGACTGGGGGTACTGCTCGGCCTCGCACGGCGCGGGACGGCGGATGTCCCGGGCACAGGCGAAGCGGACGTTCAGCACGGCCGACCTGGCGGCACAGACGGCGGGGGTGGAGTGCCGTAAGGACGCCGGGGTGGTGGACGAGATCCCCGGTGCGTACAAGGACATCACCGAGGTGATGGCACAGCAGCAGGACCTGGTCGAGGTGGTCGCCCACCTCAAGCAGGTGGTCTGCGTCAAGGGATGAGACGCCGGCCGGCGTCCGCGGGGGGCGGACGCCGGCCGGGGGCCGACCCGCACCGTCGGTAATCCAGATCAGTTACAGAAATCGTTCCCGCATCGATTGTTACCGTCGTCCCGCCGACCTCTGAAGGGGGATGCGGTGACGACCCTCTCGCCGACGACCGGCTCCCGGCCGGCCCGCCGACGCTCCACGGTGCTGCCGGCCGCCGCGCTGTCGGTGCTCGCGGTGCTGGTGGCCGTGGCGGCGGTCGTCGTGCACCGCGGCACCGGCCGGTTCTGGGGCGACCTCGCCGTCTACCGGGCGGGCGCGGTCGCCGCCGCCGGCGGTGACGGCGCCCTCTACGACGTGATCCACCGGGGTACCGACGGCATCGCGTTGGGCTTCACGTACCCACCGTTCGCCGCGTTGTTACTGCAACCGCTGGCGTACCTCGACGTCGCCACCGGGATCGGGCTCTGGACGCTGGCCTCCGTCGCCGCCGTGGCGGCCGTGGTCCGGATGACGCTGCGGGCCGCCGGTGTGGACACCAGCCCCGGACCGGTCCTGCTGGGCACGGTCGCGGTGCTGCCGGTCTTCCCGGTGGCCGGGCACCTCCAGGTCGGCCAGGTGGGCCTGTTCCTGGCGCTGCTGGTGATGTGGGACCTGACCGGCGATCCGGACAGCCGCTGGCGCGGCCTCGGGGTCGGCGTCGCGGCCGGTATCAAACTCACCCCGTTGCTGTTCGTGGTCTACCTGCTCTGCCTGCGTCGCTGGCGGGCCGCCGGGGTCGCGCTGGTCGCGTTCGCCGCCACCGTCGGGCTCGGTCTGGCGTGGCGGCCGGTCGACTCGATCCGCTTCTGGGGCGGCGGCATGCTCGACACCGCCCGGGTCACCGGTGATCCCCGGACTGTGCTGAACCAGTCGCTGCACGGCGCGGTGGCCCGGATCGGCGACACCGCCGACGTGCGGGCGGTCTGGCTGCCCCTGGCGGCGCTGACGACGGTGGCCGGGCTGGTCGTCGCGGTCCGCTGCGTCCGCGCCGGATCCGAACTCCTCGGGGTGCTGGCCGCCGCGACGACCGGCCTGCTCGTCTCGCCCATCTCCTGGCACCACCACTGGGTCTGGTGCGTACCGGCCCTGGTGCTGCTCGTGGTGCGTGGCCGACGCAACCGCCTCGCGGTCGCGGTCGCGGTGCTGCTCTGGACCGCGCTGGTGGCCAGCGCCGCCTGGACGGTGATCGGGCTGCTCGGCGTCGACCTGCACTTCCACGGCTGGCAACTGCTGCACAGCAACCTGTACGTGCTCGTCGGGTACGCGGCGTTGGGCTGGCTGGCGTGGCGGCCGGACGGTGCCCGGGCCGACGGCGAAGAGGGGTGGGGCCGGTGAGGGTGTCCGTGGTGGTGCCCAACTACAACAAGGAACGGACCCTCGGCGACTGCCTGTCGGCGGTCTACGCGCAGACCGAGTCGCCGGCCGAGGTGATCGTGGTCGACGACGCCAGCACCGACCGGTCCCGGCGGATCGCCGCCGGGTTCGGCTGCACCGTGCTGGCCCTGCCGGTGAACGGGGGAGTGTCGGCGGCCCGTAACGCCGGTGCCGCCCGGGCGACCGGTGACGTGCTGCTCTTCGTCGACTCGGACGTCGCCCTGGCCCCCGGCACGCTGGCCACGGCGGTACGCGTACTGCGGCAGCATCCGGACTGCGGCGTGGTGCAGGGCATCTACGACCTGCGTCCGCTCTACGACGACGGGCCGGTCGAGGCGTACAAGACGCTGTTCGAGCACTTCTGGCGACGTCGGGCCACCGGGGTCACGTCCACCACGATGTTCGCGCTGACGGCGGTGCCGAAGACGGTCTTCGAGCTGGTCGGGGGCTTCGACGAGCGGCTGCGCGACGCCGAGGACGTGGAGTTCGGCACCCGGCTGCCGGCCCGCTACGAGATCCGGGTCAGTGCCGAGATGGTCGGCCGCCACGACGACGTGGACCGGCTCCGGCCGTACCTGTCGGAACTGTTCCGCCGCGCGGTGACGTACGCCGACGCGGTCGTGGCCGCCCGCTGGGAGCCGTCGGTCGCCGACGGACGCCCGCCGCACCGGGTCGACGTCGGCGCGGTGGTCGGCATGGCCGGCACCGGACTCGCCGTGCTCACCGCGCCGCTGGTGGCGGTGGCACCCGGGCTGGTGGTGCTGCCGCTGGCCCTGCTGGTGGCCGTCGGCGTGGCCGACCGGGACCTGTTGGCGTTCGCGGCCCGGCACCGGGGTCCCCGGTTCGCGTTCTTCGCCGCCGGGATGCGCCTGCTCACCCACCTGACCGAGTTCGTCGGGATGGGCCTGGGGATCTGTGTCGCGCTGGCGCGTCGGGTACGCGCCCGTGCCTCCCGCCCGACCACCGTGGGATCGCGCCGGTGAGCGGCGGCTGGTGGCGGTGGCTCAACCGGGCCTTCACCGTCGCCTTCGTGGTGGCGCTGACCGTCGGGTTGGTGCTGTTCGTGCGCTCCCAGGACTGGACTCCGGTGGCGACGCTGGCCGGTCGCCTGGACCCGTGGCGGGTGGGCGCGGCGGTCGGTGCCGCCCTGCTGGTCAACGCCGTCGGGCTGCTGCTGGGGGTGGCGTCCTGGCGGGCCGTCTTCGTCGACCTCGGCGCGCCGGTGGACAGGTGGACCGCGTACCGGCTGTTCTTCGTGGGGTTCCTGACCAAGTTCGTGCCCGGCCGCTTCGTCGCCCTCCCGGTGCTGCTGCGGATGGGCCGGGAGATCGAGGTCGGGCCGGTCCGGCTGGCCGGGGTGTTCCTGCTGAGCTGGGCGGTGGTGGCGATGACCGGCATGACGCTGGGGGTCGCCGCCGGTCCGGCGGTGCTCGACGGCGCCACCTGGTGGCTGCTGCTCGCCAGTGTCCCGTTGCTCGTGCTCGTGGTCCGGCCGGACCTGCTCGACAAGGCGCTGGTCCTGGCGACCCGGCTGCTGCGGCGTCCACCACCGCAGGTGCACGCCACCCCGGCGGGTTTGCGGCGGGCCGTGGCCGCGCAGTCGCTGTCCTGGTTCGTCTCCGGGCACCACCTGTGGCTGCTCGCGGTGGCCGCGGGCGCGCCGCCGCTGCGGTCGTACCTGGTCTGCGTGGCCGGTTTCGCCGCCGCGACCGTCGCCGGGCTGGCCGTGATGGTCGCCCCGGACGGCCTGGGAGTGCGGGAGGCGGTGCTGATGATCGGGCTGTCCACCGTGCTGCCGGTGGCGGTGGCCACCCCGGTGGTGCTGGTCAGCCGACTGGTCTGCGCGCTCAGTGAGGTGGCCGTCGGAGGGGGAGGGCTGCTGCTGGCCCAGTACCTGCACCGGCGTCGGTTGCGGCGCGACGAGCCGCTGCTCAGCGGGCCGGTACCGGTCGAGCGGTCGGCGCCGGTCGGGTGAGTCGTTCCAGTTGGCAGCCGCCGGGTGGGCCCGGCGGGGGAGGTCGGTGAGGGACGTGTCGAAGCTACGGACGACGGTGGGGTTGCTGGGCGCACCGGTCCGGGCGCTGGTCCGGCGCAGTCCACGGCTGAACGCAGCGCTCTGGGACGCCCAGTACGCGCTGGGCATGTGGGGTTACCTCGACCGGGCCGGCGACGGCAGCGTGCCGCTGTCGCTGATCGAGACGTGGGCGCCGCAGCCGGCGATCCTGGACCTGGGCTGCGGCACCAGCGTCAACATGGCGTTGCGCCGGGGCAGTTACCGGCACTACCACGGGGTGGACATCAGCCGCCGGGCGATCGGGACGGCCCGGGCGTTGCGGCGGCCGGACGCGTCCTATGCGGTGGCCGACATCCGCACCTACGTGCCGCCGGACCGGTACGACGCGATCCTGTTGCGGGAGGTCATCTACTACCTGTCGGTGGACGAGGCGGCGGACCTGCTGCGCCGGCTGCCGGGGTGGCTCACCACGCGGGGTCGGATCCTGGTGCAGATCTACGACGTGCAGCGCTCGCAACAGTTCGTGGCCGTGATCCGGGACAGCGGGCTGGACGTGGCCGTCTGGCGAGGGTCGCAGGCCGGTGACGCCGGGCGGGACGCGTTCTTCGTGCTCACCCCCGCCGCCGTCGCGGAGCCCTGAGCACCGGCTGGTGCCTACACCGGCACGCGCCGCTCCCACCAGGGCCACACCGTCACCGGTTCGCTGCGCAGCAGCCGACGGTGCAGGTCCTGAAGGCGGTGTCCCGGTTCGACCCCGAGTCGGTCGGCCAGCGTGGTCCGGGCGTCCTGGAAGGCGGTCAGCGCCTCGGCCCGCCGCGACGTCTGACCGAGCGCGATGAGCAGCAGCTCCCACAACCGCTCCCGCATCGGGTGCTCGGCCAGCATCCAGCGCAGCTCGGCGACGACGTTCTCGATGTCGCCGAGCAGCAGCCGTACGCCGGTGGCCTCCTCCCGGACGTCCTGGCGCAGCTCGGTCAGCCGGATCCGTTCGGCCTCGGCCAGCGGGCCGGTGGCCTCGTGCAGGGCCCGCCCCGACCAGCGGGCGAGGCTGCTCTGGAACAGGTACAGCGCGTCGGTCAGGTCGGCCTGGGCGCGGGCCGCGCGGGCCCGGCGGACGTCCTGCTCGAAGCGGACGGTGTCCACCGCGTCGGGCGGCACGTCCAGGGTGTAGCCGGGCCGAGTGGAGCGCAGCACCCGGGCCACGGCCGGCCGGTCGCCGGGCGGTTCGAGGGCCCGGCGTAGTCGGCCGATGTAGGTGTGCACCATGTTCTCCACCGAATCGGGTCGTCGGCCGACCCAGATCGCCTCGACGATCTGGGCGACGGACATCACCATGCCGCTGCGCATCGCCAGCACCGCCAGGACCTCCCGCTGTCGGGGGGTGCCCAGGTAGAGGACGGTGTCTCCCCGGCGGGCCCGTACCGGACCCAGGAGCAGGATGGACAGTTCACCGTGCGACATCAGGGGCCTTCTCCCACCCGGCGCGGCCGGGGCGTCACGTGTGCGGGGACGGTGGCGAAGCGCAGCCCACGGGCGGTCAGCCGGGGCAGCACCTCGGCCAGGGCGGCGACGGTCTGCGACCGGTCACCACCACCGTCGTGGCAGAGCATGATCTGCCCGGGCCGGGTACGCGACAGCGTGCGGGAGATCCGCGCGACACCTGGACGACGCCAGTCGCTGGGGTTCACCGTCCAGTCGACGGGGGTGAGGCCGAGCTCGGCGACGGTCCGCAGGACCGCCGGTGACCAGTTGCCGCCGGGTGCGCGGAACAGTCGTGGGGAGATGCCGAGGGCGTCCTCGATGTCACGTTGGGTCTGCGCGATCTCCGCGACGATCTCGGGTCGGGACAGCGCGGCGAACGGCTGCGGGTGCGACCGCGAGTGGTTGCCGATCAGGTGACCGGCGGCGAGGACCCGTCGGGCCAGGTCCGGGTGCTCGCGGACCCGGTCGCCGATGAGGAAGAAGGTGGCGCGTATCCGGTGCCGGTCGAGCAGGTCGAGCAGTGCGGGGGTCCACTGCGGGTGCGGCCCGTCGTCGACGGTGAGCGCGATCTCCTCACCGGCCAGGCCGAACACCGGCCAGTGCGGGCCGCCGAGGGCCGCGCGACGGCGCAGCGTCTGCCCGCCGCGATAGGCGAACAGGAGGTAGTGCAACGCCTGTGCGTGCAGGTGCGCGCCGAGCCGGGTGACGGGTCCTCGGCGGCTGCTCATCGGGACGGCTTCGCGACGGTCGTCCGGCTCGGTCCGAAGTCGCGGTCGGCGAGGTGACGGATCCCGCCGATCACGGCCCCGGCGACGACGGCGAGCTGGACCAGCAGGTGCACGGCGAAGAAGAAGACCGTGAACGGCAGCCCTCGTCGGCGCAGGACGAACCGCAGCAGCGCCGGTTCGGCGATGGTGAACAGGATCAGGAACAGCAGCGACAGCACCGGCCAACCGCCGGTGAGCGGTGCCGTCGGCACCAGCGCAGGCACCGCCGCCGCAGTGAGCAGACCCAGCGGGCTGTTGGCGCGGATACCGGCCGGCCCGCGCTCGGCCAGGGCCACCGGGATCAGCATCTGCGAGCGGCGGAACTGTTTGGCCAGCAGAGCCCCGAGTCGGCTGTCGTCGTCGTGTCGGCAGACCACCGTGTCGGTGAGGACGATGCCGTACCGGTCGCCCATCCGGTCGCCGAGCTCGACGTCCTCGGACGCGCGCAGTCGCTCGTCGAAGAGGCCGACGCTGCCGAAGACCTCGCGGCGGATGAGACAGATCGCGAAGAGGGTGGTGCGGACCCGCCCGACGTGGCGTAGCCGCCAGTAGTGCCCGTGCGTGAGCCGGTACGCCTCGATCGGACCGTCGTCGAAGAGCGGTTCCAGCGCGTAGATGCCGTGCACGCAGGCGACGTCGGGCTGCTCGCGCAGGACGGCGAGGGCGTTGCCCAGGGCGTCCGGTTCCGGGGCGCAGTCCGAGTCGAGGAAGAACAGCAGGTCGCCGGTGGCGGCCCGGATGCCGCGGTTGCGGGCGGCGGCCGGACCGGCGTTGCGGTCGGTGACCAGCAGTCGGCACGGGAAGCGCCGGGCGACCTCCCGGGTGTCGTCGGTGCTGGCGTCGTCGACCACGATGACCTCGGTGACCGGGTGACGCTGTCGGAGGACCGCCGCGAGGCACGCACCCAGGGTCTTAGCGCTGTTGTGGGTGGGAACGATTACCGACACCGTCGGCGGCATGACGGGCACCTCAACGAGTGTTGGCTAATGTGCAGAGGAATTGACTGGCGGCAATTGTGTTGCGCCTTGACCAAGTTATCCATCCGACGCCCGCCCTGGCAAGGGTTGCCTTGCGTAGTCAAGGTTGCATCCAGCCTCGGTCCAGGAAAGATCGCGAGGCAATAGATAGCGTCGCGTCATGCCCAATCTCGTCAGTGTCGAGGAATGCGAGCGGTTCACCGTTCGCGAGGTGCACGACCTCTATCGACGGTACGTGAACGCGAGCCAGGTCAATCTGATGACGTCGTTCGGGTTCGGCCGGGAATTGGTGGAGCAGGCCGAGGGGGCGTACCTGACCCTGCGGGACGGCCGGCGCGTCCTCGACCTGACCGGCGGCGTGGGAGTGCTCAACCACGGCCACAACCATCCACGGATCGTGGCGGCGCGGCAACGCTTCGCCGAGCGCCGGCGAATGGAGGTGCACAAGACGTACTTTTCGCCCTACCTCGCGGCGCTCGGCCACAACCTGGCCCAGTTGCTGCCCGGTGACCTGTCCATGTCGTTCCTGCCCAACTCCGGTGCCGAGGCGGTCGAGGGCGCGGTCAAGCTGGCCTACAAGTACCACGGTGGCCGACGGGGCACCATCCTTCGCGCGGACTGCGGCTTTCACGGGAAGTTGCTCGGTTCCGGTGGGCTCACCGGACAGCCGCACTTCAACTTTCCGACAATTCCGGGAATCGTCCCATTCGCGTACGGGGATCTGGAATCGGTCCGGTCCGCTATCGAACGCCATGCCGGCGACGTGTACGCCCTGATCGTCGAACCTTTCAGCGCCTCCACCATTCAATGGTGCGACGAAGACTTCCTTCGCGGCGTTCGGGAACTCTGCGATCGACACGACATCGTACTCATCTTCGACGAGATCTACACCGGCTGGGGCAAGACGGGCAGCCTCTTCTACTTCATGCGTTACCCGGATCTGATACCGGACGTGCTGACCACGAGCAAATCGTTCGGCGGCGGAAAGTCGTCCATATCCGCCTTCGTCGCCCGCAAGCCGGTGTTCCGGAAGGCGTACGACAACCTGACCGACGCGCTGTTGCAGAGCACCAGCACCACGTACTACGGCATGGGGGAGGAGTGCGTCACCGCCATCGAGGCGATCAACATCGTGGTGGAGGACGACTACCCGGCACGGGCGCGGGCGCTGGAACGGGTCCTCGAACCGGGGTTGCACCGGCTCGCCAAGGAGCATCCGGAGGCGGTCGGCCGAGTGGCCGGCGCCGGGGCGCTCTGGGGCGTGCAGATCGACGGCGGGCCGAAGATCCTCGACCTGGTGGGCCGGCTCGCCCCGGCCGGTGTCGCCCGCGACCCCCGCTTCAAGGCCAAGCTGGTCACCTGCGCCGTCATCAACGCGCTCTACCGGGACCACGACATCTTCACCTACTACACGCTCAACGGCCGCAACCCGCTGGTCATCGGACCGTCGCTGGTCACCGAACCGGCCGACGCGCAACGCGCCGTGGACGCCCTCGGCGATCTGCTCGACCAGGGGCTGACCCGGCTGGTGACCCGGTTCGTCACGCAGAAGGTGGGATCGCTGTGGTGATCGTGGTCACCGGCGCCGCCGGGATGCTCGGCTCCCGGCTGGCCGACCGGCTCGCCGCCGACGGCCACCAGGTCCGCGGCGTCGACCTGCGGCCGGAACCCACTGTCGGGTACGTCGGCGACATCCGGGACCCGGCCCTGCTGGACCGCGCCCTCACCGGCGCCACCGTGGTGATCCACTGTGCGGCGGCGCTGCCGAGCTATCCGTCCGACGAGATCCGGTCGGTGATCGTCGACGGCACGCGTGGGGTCTTCGACGCGGCGCGCCGGGCCGGGGTGGAGCGTGTCCTGCACGTCTCCTCGACCGCCGTCTACGGGCTGCCCACGCAGGTGCCCACCACCGAGGCGTACCCGCGCAGTCCGGTCGACACCTACAGCGCGGCCAAGGCCGCCGCCGAGGAGATCGCCGAACGGCACCGCGCGGACGGCCTGCCGGTGGCGGTGCTGCGGCCCAAGACCTTCGTCGGCCCCGGCCGGATGGGGCTGTTCGCCATGCTCTTCGAGTGGGCGGAGGAAGGCCGCAACTTCCCCGTCCTCGGACGCGGCGACGTACGGATCCAGATGTTCGCCGTGGACGACCTGGTGACCGCCGTGGTCACCGTCCTGCACGCCGACGACGACGTCGCCAACGACACGTACAACCTCGCCGCCGAGCAGTTCGGCACGCTGCGCGAGGACTTCCAGGCGGTCCTGGACGCCGCCGGTCACGGCCGACGGGTGATCTCGCTGCCCGCCCGCCCCGCGCTCGCCGCGCTCAGCCTGCTGGAACGCACCCGGCTCTCACCCGTCTACGGACGCCTGCTGCACAAACTGATGGCCGACTCGTACGTCAGCATCGACAAGGCCCGGGACCGGCTGGGCTTCCGGCCGAAACTCTCCAACCAGGACGCCATCCTGCGCACCTACGAGTGGTGGCGGGCGCAGCGACAGCGTCACCGACCGTCGCGGGGCGGTCGGACCAGCCGCGATCCGTGGCGACAGGGTGCCCTGGCCGCCGCGAAGATCTTCTTCTGACGGCCCGCGATGACCGCCGCCGAGACCGTGGTGGAGCCGGTCGCCCCGGTCGCCCCCGACCGGGTCGTACGCCCGCTCCTGCTGCCACGCCACCTGCTCGCCCTGGCCCGACCGGGGCACGTCGTCAAGAACCTCCTGGCCGTCCCGCTCGCCCTCGTCGACACCCCGGTCTGGACGGCGTCGGCACTGTGGCGGTGCCTCTGGGCGATCGTCGCGTTCACGCTCGCCTCGTCGGTGATCTACGTGCTCAACGACATCGCCGACCGCCACCTCGACCGGGAACACCCCGACAAGCAGCACCGACCGATCGCCGCCGGACACGTCCCGGTCCCGGTCGCCTGGGCGTACGCGGTGCTGCTCGCCGTCGGACTGGTCGCGGTGACCGTCACCGGCCCGCAGATGACCTGGTGGCCGCTGATCGCCTACCTGGCCCTGAGCGCCGCCTACAGCCGGTGGCTCAAGCACCTGCCGCTGCTGGACGTCTGCGTGGTCTCCACCGGCTTCGTGCTGCGCGTCCTACAGGGGTACGCGGCCACCGAGACGGTGCCCGCCAGTCTGCTGCTCACCGCCGTGTTCAGTGGCTGCCTGGTGCTCATCCTGGGCAAGCGACGGCACGAACTGGCCGCCCTCGGCACCCCGCACCGGCCGGCCCTGCACGGCTACAACCTGCTGCTCGCCGACCACCTGCTCGGCCTGACCACCTCGCTGGCCGGCACCACCTTCCTGCTGTACCTGCACCTGGACGCGCCGATCGCCGCCTATCCGCCGGCCGTGCTGGCGCTCGTCGTACCCCTGGGGTTGCTGGCCGCGTTCCGCTACCTCCAGGCGGTCCTGGTGCTGCGGACCGGCGGCGACCCGATCCGGATCCTGCTGCGCGACCGGACGATCGTCGGCTGTGCCGTGCTGATCGGCGTCGTGCTGGCCGTGGCACAGATCAACGCCCGCTATCCCCACCTGCTGACCTGGATGGACTGATGAGCCCTCCCCTGGTGTCGGTCATCGTGCCGAACTACAACTACGCCCGCGCGCTGCGGCTCTGCCTCGACTCCCTGCGGGCGCAGACATACCCGCGCCTGGAGATTATCGTGGTGGACGACTGCAGCACCGACGACTCGGTGGCGGTCGCCGAGGCCCACGGCGCGCGGGTCGTGCGGACGCCGAGCAACAGCGGCCCGGCCGCGGCCCGTAACCTCGGCGCGGCGGTCGCGGCGGGGGAGATCCTGTTCTTCGTCGACTCCGACGTGGCGGCCCGCCCGGACGCGGTGGCCAACGCGGTCGACCTGCTCACCTCGGACCCGGAGATCGGGGCGGTGTGCGGCAACTACGACCCGGTGCCGCTGATCCGGGACAGCCTGCTGGAGGAGTACCGCTGCCTCCAGCAGTCCTACTGGCTGATCGCCGACGAGGGGCAGATCATGACGCTCTACACCGCGCTGCTGGCCGTGCCGGCCCGGGTGTTCGCCGAGATCGGCCCGTTCAACCCCCGACTGCGGGAGACCGAGAACGCCGACTACGGCATGCGGCTCGCGCAGCACTACCGGATCCTGCTCTCGCCACGGGTGCGGGGTGTGCACGACCACGACCACGAACTCGGTGTCCTGGTCCGCAAGGTGTTCACCCGGACGGCGTTGCACATCCCGATGTTCGCCAGCAAGCCCGAGTTTCCCGGCGGACTGCGCAGCGGCCCCCGGGCCTGGGTCAGCATCGCCGCGCCGCTGACCCTGCTCAGCCTCGTGCTGCCGCTGCTGCTCGGCCCGGCGGCCCTGGTGGTGCCGCTGGCCGCGTTCGCCGCCTTCGTCGCCGGTGACCTGCCCATGTACCGCTTCGTCCGGGCCGAACGCGGCTGGGGATTCCTGGTCTACTTCGTCGCGATGCACTTCTTCCTGAACCTGGTCATCGCGGTCGCCGCCGCCTGCGGCGTGCTGGCCTGGCTGACCTCCGCCCGCTTCCGCCGGCTCTACGACCGCCCGGAGGTCGCCACCCGATGAACGCCCTACCCCTGGTCTCGGTGATCGTGCCGAACTACAACTACGCCGAGTCACTGGACCTCTGCCTGCGCTCCGTGCTCGACCAGACCTACCCGAACATCGAGGTGCTGATGGTCGACGACTGCAGCACCGACCAGTCCGTCGCGGTGACCGAGGCGCTCGGCGTCCGCGTGGTCAGCACCGGCGCCAACGGTGGCTGCGGCACCGCCCGCAACGTCGGTGCCGCGCACACCGTGGGCGAGCTGATCTGCTACGTCGACTCCGACCTGGCGTTGGCACCCGATGCGGTCGCCAACGCGGTCCGCATCCTGCGGGACGCACCCGACGTCGGGGCGGTCTGCGGGATCCAGGACGCCGAACCGCTGATCCACGACACGCTCGTCTCCCGCTACCGTGGGCTCCAGTATCACTACTGGTCGATCAGCTCGGAGGGCGACGTGTCGTTCCTCTTCCCCGCCGTCTGCGTGATCCGACGGGCCGTGTACGACGAGATCGGGCCGTTCAACCCGGCCCTGCGGCAGACCGAGGAGGTCGACTACGGCTACCGGCTGACCCGCCGGTACCGGATGCTGCTCACCTCCGAGGTGCGCGGCCGACACGACCACGACCACGAACTGCCCGGCCTGCTGCGCAAGCTGTTCCACCGGGGACGGTTGCGGATCCCGCTGTACGCCCGCGCCCGGCGCTTCGGCAAGGGCTTCGAGACCGCCTCCCGGGCATGGGGCAGCCTGGCTGCGTTCCTCGCCCTGCCGGCGCTGGTCGTACCGCTGCTGTTCTGGCCGTGGGGCGCGGTGCTGCCGGCGGCCCTGCTGGTGGCGTCGCTGGCCTGCGACGCCGGGATGTACCGCTTCGTCCTGCGGCGGCACGGGCCGCTGTTCCTGCTCGGCTTCGCCGGGCTGCACTTCCTGGTCAACGTGACGATCACGGCCGGGGTGGCGACCGGTGCCGTGCAGTGGCTGCTGTCCCGGCCGTTCCGGCAGCTCTACGACGCCTCGTTCCCGATCGACGGCACGCCCCGGTGGGAATCGGCGTGACCACTGCCGCGCCGGTCGCCGCCGACACCGCGACGCCACCCGGGCGCGCGGTACGGCGGCGCTGGCCGACGGTGCTGTGGCCGGCCGCCGCCGGGCTCTGGCTCGCCTTCACCGTCGCGCACCTGGCGCTGAGCGGACGGTGGTGGCTCTGGCTCGCGGTGGACACCGTACCGCCGCCGGTCTTCCTGCTGGTGCCCCTGGTGCTGGCGGCCGGAGCGGTGGTGAGCCACCGTCGGCGCGTGGTGTCGGTGCTCGCCGCCCTGGGCCTGCTGCTCGGTGCCGGGCTCGGCGGCGTCAACGTGCGCTGGTGGCAGGGCGGTGACGGACCCGCCCCCACCGACGCGGTACGGGTCTTCTCCTGGAACACCGGCTACTGGGACTCCGGCGGCGAGACCGAGACGATGTACCGCGTGCTGCGCGACGCCGACGCCGACGTCTACCTGTTGCAGGAGTACTGGTACGAGCAGGGGCGGCCGACGGAGGCGACGCTCGACCGGCTGCGCGCCGAGTTCCCCGGCTTCCAGGTGGTGGTCGTCGGCGAGCTGGTCACCCTCTCCCGGCTGCCGGTGCTGCGGCAGGCACCGCTGGAGCCGGTCGGCCTGCCGCCCGAGGTCGCGGCGGCCGGTGACGAGTGGCGCTACAAGACCCTGCGGACCGACCTGGACCTGGGCGGCGGTCGGGTGCTCTCGGCCTACAACCTGCACCTGCCGGTGCAGCTCTCCCCACAGCACGGACCGTTCGACGCCGCCTTCTACCGCATCCTGCGCGAGCAACGGGCGCAGCGGGAGCCGCAGTGGCGCGCGCTGGCCCGCGACGTCCGCGACAACCCGCATCCGGTGCTGCTCGCCGGTGACCTGAACACCACGCCGGCAATGGGCGACCTGCGCAAACTGCCCGACGGCCTGCGCGACGCCGCCCACGCCATGACGACGCCGTACCCGGCCAGCTTCGCGGCCCGGCCCGGCTGGCCGCACTGGTGGCGACTCGACTGGGCGCTGGCCTCGCCGCAGGTCCGGGTGCACTCCTACCGATTCGGCGACGCGCGGGGCGTCTCCGACCACCGCACCCAGGAGCTGGTGGTGTCGCTGGGCGACCGGTGAGCCGGTTCAGGCGTACGGGTCGAACGGGATGCCGGCGGGCCTGGCGACGCCGAGCAGGTACTCGAACGCACCGTCCTTGATCTTGATGCTGGCCGCACCGAAGTCGGCCGCCATCAGACTGTTCCGCAGGTCCAGGCTGGGCCAGCCGTTCCAGTCCACCACCGGCGGGTAGTGCCAGGTGCCGTAGTGGTTCTCCGGCGGTTCGTCGTTGGCGTTGGCGAGCCGGAAGAAGTGCGTCGACGCGCCGTCCTTGTGATAGACCACCTTGGGATGCGTGCCGTCGAAGCGCACCTGGGCGCGCGGGTAGGTGCGCCGGCTGCTGTGCTGCGTGGTGGTCACGTACTCGACCCGGTCGGCCGCCTGGTCGACCCAGGAGATCACGTGCTCCCAGTCGTGCCGGTGACCGCCGAGACCGCTGCCGTGCACCGCCTGGTCCTTCTCGAAGTAGCTGGCGTAGACGATCGCGCACCAGCCGTTGTTGCACTTCGACCGCGCGTACGTCTGCGACATGTCCAGGTCGGAGCGGTCCCGGCAGCTACCGTTGATCGCCCCGGTGGTCCGCAACCCGCCGTTGATCCGTCCGTCCGGGCTGATCGCCGAGACCGCGTAACAGCCGTCGGTGTCGTAGTCGTAGGCGGGGGAGAAGGACGACTCGTAGCCGCCCGCGTGGTGCGGCAGATTGGGCAGCGAGTTGGCGTACGCGGGCGCGGCGGGCACGAGGACCGCGAACGCGGCCAGCCCGGCCAGCGCTCGGGCCAGGGTGCGACGTCGCCGGACCGGCGGGTGTGCGTGCGGTGTCATCTCTGGCCTCTCCGGACGGCGGCTACCGGGCCGATGTCTCCATCGACGTGCGGCCATGTATCTCATGGTCGACGGGCGCGAGTCAACGAGAACGCGAAGAATCCTCGGCAGCGTGGGAGTGTCCGGTGTGGTGAGGTCGGGCGCTAGAAGGCCGCGACGGCGTAGCGGCCGGTGCGACGGCGGACGTGGCCCCGCCAGCCCGCGAGCAGGGCGATAACGGTCCAGCCGACGACGCCCAGGGCGAGGCTGGTCACCTTGCCGGCGGAGTCGACCCGGTCGGCGTCCTGCAGGGCGATCCGTCCGTCCGGGTCGGTCAGCACCGTGAGGGTGTCACCGACCCGGTAGCCGGGGGAGCTGCCCTGGTAGACGAGCGGTTCGTCGAGCGGGCCGGTAGTGCCGTGCAGGGTGAAGGTGTGCCGCTTGCCGTTGGCCTCGGCGTCGACGATCGTCACCTGCTGGCGGAGGCCGCGCTGCTCCAAGGCCAGGTCGGGGGCGAGCTGCACCGAGCCGACGAGGACGAACAGGGCCGGCAGCAGGGAGAGCAGGGCCAGCCAGGTCGCCCGGTGCAGGAGATGCACGCCGGTGGCGAAGGCCAGGCAGAGGAGTACGCCGGTGACGATGGGGATCGCCCGGGTGCCGGCGGTGGCGTACCCGATGCCGGTGTTCAGCGCGACGGCGAGCAGGCCGAAGATCATCAGCAGCATGGTGCGGCGGACCGACCGTCCGGCGGTCCAGGCGCCCGCGAACTCGGTTGCGGCGGTGGTAGACACGACGAAGATCGTAGGGTCCGCCGTCCAGACCACCACCGCGCGGTCGAGGCCACCGCAGCGGGGGTGGCGGCCGACCCGCCGGGCAGAGACCGATCCGCGAGGTCACCAGCGGCCCGCGCGGGAGGTCGCCACCAGACCGGATCGCCGTGCCGGACGACGCGCCGGGGTGACCAGGCATCCGTCCTATGTGGCCGGTCCGGCTGCCCGGCCTGTCCCGGGATGTCATAGGCTGCCGTCCGGTCGTGAGCCGGTCGAGGAGTGGCATGACGCGTACTGTCCGTGGTCCGTTGCGCCGGCTCGCCGTACGCTGCGGGGTCGTCGTCGGCGCGCCCTGGTTCAACCTGGCCAGCTTCGCCGTGGTCATCGTGAACGCGGTGGCCTTGGGCCTGGAGACGTACGGGAACGTGGTGGCGTCGGTGGGTACGGCGCTGCGTGCCGTGGAGTACGTCTGCATCGCGCTGTTCGTGCTGGAACTGCTGATCCGGTTCGGTGCGCACGCCACCTCCCCGGCCGGCTTCTTCCGGGACCGGTGGAACGTGTTCGACCTGGTGATCGTGGCCGCGCCGCTGCTGCCCGGGGTACGGGAGAACGTGACCCTGCTCCGGTTGCTGCGGCTGGCCCGGATCGTGCGCGCGTTCCGGCTCTTTCCCAGCCTGCGGGTGATCCTGGTGGGCATCCGGCGCAGCCTGCCCGGACTGGCCAGTTTCCTGCTGGTCACCGCGCTGCTCCTGTACGGGTACGCGATGCTCGGTTGGATGCTGTTCGGCACCGCCTACCCGGAGGAGTACGGCACCGTCGGGCAGGCCATGCTCACGTTGTTCCTGCTGCTGTCGCTGGACGGGATCACCGACACGCTCCAGGCGGGCCGTGACGTCACCGAGTGGGCGGTGCTGTACTACGTCTCCTACATGGTGGCCGCCTGCTATCTGTTGACCAATCTGCTGGTCGGACTGGTGCTGACCGCGTTGCAGGAGGCGCACCAGGACGAGCAGGTCGCCGCCCAGCGGGCCGGTCGGCCGACCGGTGGTCACGCCGAGGACGAGCCGTCGGTGCGGGAGCAGTTGGCCCGCGTACAGGCGATCATCACGGACCTGGAGCGGCGGCTGCCGGAACCGGTCCCGGTCGGTCCGCCGACCGCCGCGCGCGCCGGGGCCGTGCCGGAGGTCGGGACGCTCGTCCTGCCGCCGGTGCCACGGCCGACCAGGGAGGCCGACGCCGCCGGGACCGCCTCCGCACTGCCGGGCGGCGTGCGTGACCAGCGACGGGCCCGGACCAGGAACCGCCGCAAGCGGCGTTGACGGTGCCGCCGGGGCACCCGCCGTGGCGGCTGCTCCGGGACGGCCCCGGCCGCGCGGCGCGGCGGTCACTCCCAGCGGAACAACAGGCCCGCCACGGTGGCGCCGAGTACGACCGTGACGCCCAGACCCGCCAGTTGCCCGACCCCGATCGGCGTGCCCTCCCAGGCGGCGCCGAGAGCCTCCACGGTGGCACCGAACGGCAGCCAGCGACCGATGTCGGCGAGTGGGCCCGGCAGTGCGTCCGGTCCGCCGAACATCCCGCCCAGGGCACCGAGGAGGAAGAACACGACCAGACCGATGGCGACGGCGGAGTTCGGGGTGGGCGCGACCGCCGCGACGATCATGCCGGTGCTGTACATGGCGGCCATCGCCAGCGCCGTCACGCCGAGCGCCGCGCCGACGTCGACCGGTGCGTTCGCGCCGAACACCAGGAAGGCGAGCGCGACGGCGGCGGCGATGCCGACGACCGCCTGAAGCACGCTGACGATCACCTGCGCGGTCAGCACCATGGCCGGTGAGGCGGGCGTGACACCGAGCCGGCGCAGGATGCCGGAGCGCCGGTAGTAGGCCAGGAAACTCGGCATGTTGATGATGCCGATCAGCGCGATGACCATGGTGAGCACGAGCGGGAGGACGAACAGGTCCAGCGCGGTCAGCCCACCCGCGACCTCATGTTCGTTCGCCGAGCCGGCGCTGGTCAGCATGATCAGTAGGGGCAGGCACAGCGGGACGACCAGGCCGGGGGTGTCCCGTACGACCATCTTCGCCTCGCAGCGGATCAGCGTCAGCAGCGCGCGTGTCCCCGGTCGGTGGGCGACGACGGTGGTCATGCGGCTTCCTCCAGGTCGAGTTCCTTGCCGGTGAGCGCGACGAACGCGTCGTCCAGGTTGGCGGTGCCGGTCTGTGCGACCAGCCCGGCGGGAGTGTCGGTGGCGATGACGCGGCCTGCGTCGAGGACGGCGACCCGGTCGCAGAGCCGCTCCACCTCCTCCATGGCGTGGCTGACCAGCAGCATGGTCATCCCCTCGGCGCGGAGCCGCTCGATCGTCGCCCACATGCGGCGGCGGGCCTTCGGGTCCAGGCCGGTGGTCAGCTCGTCGAGGATCACCACGCGCGGGCGGCCGACCAGCGCGAGGGCGATCGAGAGCCGCTGCTGCTGGCCGCCGGAGAGCTTGTCGAACGTCGTCCTCCGCTGTCCGGTGAGGTCGACCATGTCCAGTAGCTCGTCGGTCGGCCGGGGGTCGGGATAGAAGCTGCGGTACAGGTCGACCAACTCGGTGACCCGCAACGCGCCGTGCAGGTACGCGTGCTGGAGCTGCACGCCGAGCACCTGCCGTACGCGCCGCCGGTCGGCCCGGGGATCGAGTCCGAGTACGCGTACCCGCCCCCGTTCGGGTACGCGTAGCCCGGCGATCATCTCGACCGTCGTCGTCTTCCCGGCGCCGTTGGTGCCGAGGACACCGACCGCCTCCCCGACGTCGACCCGGAGACTCACCTCGGCCACGGCCCGGGTCGATCCGTAACTCTTGACGAGGTTCTCGGCGAGGATCGCCGGTTCGGCGTTGGTCATGCCCCGACGCTACGGACGCCCCGACCTGGCCACCTGTCCCAGAAGTCACCTCTCGGGGGCATGACTTCCGGCACGGGTACGCCTGCGGCGGGCCGACCTAGAGTGGGGGCGTGCGACGCGTCGGGACGGAGGAGTGGTCCGGCATCGCGATGCTCGTGGTCGCGATCGCCGTCGCCGCGCCCGTGTTGTTCGGGGCCGTCGGCCCCGAGATCCCCCTGGTCCTGTGGACCGCGCTGTTCGTCCTCTACCTCGTCGCGTTGCTCACCTCGGTCGCCGTCGAGCGGCCCGGCCCGCTGCGGACCGGGTCGTTCGCGGTGGCCGTGCTGGCGTCCTGGGCGGTGCTGCTGGCACTGCCCAACTCGGGACTGCTGCCGGTGCTGCTGGTGCTCACCTCGGCGGTCAGCGTGTACCTGGCGCCGCTGCGGGTGGGGCTGGTCCTCGTCGCCCTGAACACCGTGGTGATCGCGGTGAGCCTGCCGTCGGCCGTGTTCCGGTCACCGGAGGCGGTCGTGGTGATCGGCTTCTACCTGCTGATCCAGTTGGCCAGCATGCTCAGTTCGAGCACCCTGCTCCGGGAACAGCGGATGCGCCGCGAGCTGGCCGAGGCGCACGTGGAGTTGCAGGCCGCGAGCGTGCTGCTGTCCGAGTCCGCCCGGACGGCCGAACGCCTGCGGATCTCCCGCGAGCTGCACGACCAGATCGGTCACCAGTTGACCGTCCTGACGCTGGAGTTGGAGACGGCCCGGCACCTCGACGGCGAGGCGTCGCGGACCCACGTGGAACGGGCCAACCGGGTCGCCCGCGAGCTGCTCGGCGACGTACGCGCCACGGTCGGCCGGCTGCGGACCGAACCGCCCGACCTGGAGCAGGCGTTGCGGCGGATGGCCCGTGACCTGCCGGGGCTCGACGTGTCGGTGGACGTCTCGCCGACCGTACGGGTGGACGAGGAGGAGAGCGCGGCGTTCGTCCGGGCCACCCAGGAGATCGTCACGAACACCATCCGGCACGCCGGGGCACGCGAGTTGTGGATCTCGGTGTCCGCCGACGCCCGGGGCACCGTGCTGGAGGCCCGCGACGACGGGTGCGGCGCACCGGACCTGGTGCTCGGCAACGGGCTGCGGGGGTTGCGCGAACGCTTCCAGGCGCTCGGCGGTGACCTCGCCGTCGACGGGCGGGCCGGGTTCCGGGTGACCGCGCGGGTGCCGGCGGCATGACCCGGGTGGTGGTGGTCGACGACCAGACGCTCATCCGGCAGGGCATCCGGGGGCTGCTGGAGGTCGCCGACATCGACGTGGTCGGCGAGGCCGACGACGGGCGGGCCGCGTTGACGGTCGTCGCCGAGACCGCGCCGGACGTGATCCTGCTCGACCTGCGGATGCCCCGCTTCGACGGCATCTGGACGCTCGAACGACTCCGCGCCGCCGAGGTCGAGATCCCGGTGCTGGTCCTGACCACGTTCGACGACGACGACCTGGTGCTCGCCGCGCTCCGGGCGGGCGCCCGTGGCTACCTGCTCAAGGACGTGACGCTGGACCAGCTCACCCGGGCCATCCACACGCTCGCCGACGGCGGGACGCTGATCGCCCCGTCGATCACCGACCGGATGCTGCGGGCGATCCGTTCGGGACCGTCACCGGCCGGGCCGCACGCGGGACCCGTCCCCGGCCTGACCGAACGCGAGCAGGAGGTGCTGCGGCTCGTGGCGCAGGGCTACAGCAACCGGGAGATCGCCGAGGTGCTGTTCCTGGCGGAGGGGACCGTCAAGAACCACGTCTCCACCATCCTCACCAAGCTCGGCGCGCGGGACCGGACGAACGCGGTGCTGCGCGCCCTGCACGAGGGCATCCTCGACTGACGTCGAGTTGGCAGGGGTCCCCTGCCATACCTCAGACGTCAGCAGGGGTCCCCTGCTTGCGCGTGACACGCGGTTGACAACTCCCGGGCGGTATGACGCTTTCGCGATGACATCGGATGGGAGGTGGCCATTAATATTCACGGACATCGATCGCGGCGTATCGGCGCGCCGCGCAGTCCGCAGGGGAGTACCTGATGATCCGACGACAACTGCTGCGCGCGGCCACCGCCGCGCTCGCGGCGGTGCTGGCGGCGACCGGCGTGCAGGTGGTCACCGCCACCGGCGCCGCCGCGGCCCGGACCGTGTACTACGACGCCAGCCGGGCCGGCGAGTTCCGGACCAACTTCGACCAGGCCGCGCAGATCTGGAACAGCCGGGTCAGCAACGTCCGGCTGGTCCCCGGCACGCCGGCCAACGTCACCATCCTGGTCGACACCGGCTGGCCCCGGGCGCAGGTCACCGGGCTGGGCTCCGGCCGGATCTGGATGGGGTGGCAGGCCGTCGACCAGGGCTATAACCGCACCCGCATCGCCACCCACGAGTTCGGTCACATCCTCGGGCTGCCCGACCGGCGTACCGGGCTCTGTTCCGACCTGATGTCCGGCAGCAGCGCGCCGGTCTCCTGCACCAACGCCAACCCCAGCGCGGCCGAGGCCAGCCGGGTCAACCAGCTCTTCGCGGGCAGCCTCAGCACCGCCGGGGTGGCGCAGTCGTACACCTGGACCGAGGACGGCGACGTCGGCACCTTCGTGGTCGGCGGTCGGCCGGCCACCGAGAACTACCCGTGGCTGGTCTACACCTCCGGCTGCACCGGCACACTGATCAAGGCGAACTGGGTGGTCACCGCGAAGCACTGCCCGACCCCGTCGTCGGTGCGGGTGGGCAGCGTCAACCGCAGCAGCGGCGGCGTCGTGGTCGGCGTGAGCCGGGCCGTCAACAACCCCACCATCGACGTGAAGCTGTTCCAGCTCTCCAGCTCGGTCAGCTACGCACCGGCGGTGATCCCGTCCACCTCCGGCGCCGTCGGCACCGCCACCCGCATCATCGGGTGGGGTCAGACCTGCGCACCCCGTGGCTGCGGCTCGGCGCCGCTGGTGGCCAACGAGCTGGACACCTCGATCGTGGCCGACAGCCGGTGCAGCGGCATCAACGGTCCGTACGAGATCTGCACCAACAACACCAACGGCAACGCCGGGGCCTGCTACGGCGACTCGGGCGGCCCGCAGGTGCGCCGGGTCAACGGTGTGTGGCAGGTGATCGGCGCGACCAGTCGGGCCGGCAACAACAGCTCCACCTGCGCCACCGCGCCCTCGATCTACGGTGACCTCCCCTCCATCCGTTCCTGGATCAACACCCAGGTCGGCGGCCTCCCCGTCTGACGAGTCCCCGTGATCATGGAGTTGTGGTGCCCGGAAGGCCGCGAGGTGCGGCGTCCGTGGTACCACAACTCCATGATCGCGTTGGCAGGCCGGGGGCGGCGTCGGCGGGGCGCTGGGCGTGGGATAGTGCCTGGTTGTGGAGCGGTATGGGGTGTTGATCCTGCCTTCGAGTAACCGGGTGTACTCGGGGGCGGCGGTGGAGCTGACGCGGGCCGAGCTGGAGATCTTCGGCGGCAGCGTGCTCGGTGGACGGATCGGGGCGGTCGAGACGGTCGCCGTCGGCGGGGTGCCGTACGTGACCTTCGAGGTCGACGGCGGGCTGAGCGAGCGGGACACCGCGCTGCTGGCCAACCTGTCCAGCGCGTACGCGCTGTTCGAGTTCGTCGGTGACCTGCTGCGGCCGGTGCCGCTGAGCCGCCTGGACCGCTTCGACGACGACCTGGTCACCATTCAGAAGTACCCGGGCAAGACCAACGAGCAGTTCACCAAGCTGCTGCTCAACGTCACCCTGCTCGCCTCGGCCTGGGCCGACGACCTGCTCACCCGGCGGTTCCGGGTGCTCGACCCGCTCTGCGGCCGGGGCACCACGGTCAACCAGGCGATGATGTACGGCTTCGACGCCGCCGGCCTGGACCGCGACAGCAAGGACTTCGAGGCGTACCAGACGTTCCTCAGCACCTGGCTCAAGCGCAAGCGGGTCAAGCACCGGGTGTTGGAGTCCGGGCCGGTCCGCCGGGAACGCAAGGTGGTCGGCAAACGGCTGCGGGTGGAGGTGGCCGCCTCGAAGGAGGCGCAGCGGGCCGGTGACGTGCAGACCGTGGACGTGGTCAACGCCGACACCACCCGGGTCGGGGAGTTCTTCCGCCCGGAGAGCGTCGACGTGGTGGTGGCCGACGCCCCGTACGGGGTGCAGCACGGCAGTCGTACCGCCGAGACCGGCCTGGCCCGCGACCCGCTCGCGCTGCTCGACGCCGCCGTGCCCGGCTGGGTGCGGCTGCTGCGCCCCGGCGGCGCCCTCGGCATCTCCTGGAACACCAACGTGGCCCGGCGGGAGGCCGCCGCCGAGCGGCTGGCCGCAGCCGGTCTCGACGTGCGCGACGAGGGCCCCTGGACGGGGCTGTCCCACCGGGTCGACCAGGCGATCGTCCGCGACGTCCTGGTCGCCCGCAAACCCGGCTGAGTCGTGTTCCCGCACCGGCCGCCGACGGCCGGTGCGGGAACACGGACCGGTCAGCGGCCCTGTGCGTGGGAGCGGGAGTTGCCCGGGCCGAAGGCGGTCAGGAACCGGTCGCGGAAGGTGTCCATCCGCCAGACCGGGGCGTCGGCGTCCGGGGTCAGACCCTCCTGCCACTTCCAGTCCTCGATCTGCGCGAACACCGCCGGGTCCTTGGCCACGATGTGGATCGGTACGTCCGGGCTGGGGTTCTCCCCGGTCACCACCGGAGCCGGCTGGTGGTCACCGACGATGACCATCACCGTGTCGTCATTGCCGTACCGCTCCAGGTAGGAGATCAGGGTACGCAGTGTGTAGTTGATCGAGTGCCGGTAGCCGGTGCGGGCCTGCGCGGCCGGGGTGCCGATGATGCCCCGCTGGAACACCTCGCCGTCGTCGATGTCGTCCCAGTCCACCACCGACGGCACCCTGGTCCAGGGGGAGTGGCTGGAGACCAGCGCCAACTCGGCCATCACCGGGCGGTCCCGGGGGCCGGTCAGCTCCCGCTGGTGGAACTGGTGGATGGCGAACTGGTCGGGCATCGGGGCGAAGGCGAACTTCGGCCCCTGGTAGCCGAGATCGGGGCCGCTGTAGAACTTCTCGTACCCGTAGAACGCCCCCTCCGGCCACGCCTGGTTGACCGCCGGCATCACCCCGACCGTACGCCACTGGGCGCGCTGGAACGCGTCACCCAGGGTGAACCGGTCGGTGGCGAGCAGGTTGCGGTGCCGCTGGTTGTTGTCGATCCAGAGCCCGGAGAGCAGCGTGGCGTGCGCCAACCAGCTCGCCCCGCCGATGGTCGGCGAGGTGAGGAAACCGCTGCGGGACGAGAAACCGGCTGCCGACAGCCGCCCGGCCCCCTCGTCGAGCACCCGCTGGATCGAGGCGAAGTCGGGGTCGGCGACGGCGTCCCGGCCGTAGCTCTCCACGAAGGTGATCAGCACGTTCTTGCCGCGCAACCCGGTCAGCAACTGGTCGCCGGGTACGTCGCGGAACGGGTCCACGTTGATCTCGTCGGTGAACGCCGCCCGGTCGTGCAGCCGCGCGTGCACCTCGACGGCGTGCTCCTGGACCAGGGTGGTCGCGTTGGAGTCGGCCACGTACACGCCCGGCACGATCCGGGCCCCGAAGGCGGCGAGCACCACCCAGACCACCACCAGCGACGCGACGGCCCGGGTGGTGCCGGTGCGGTTGCGGGCCAGCACCCCGGACAACCGGACCGTGGACATCGCGGTCAGCACGGGGATGCCCAGCAGCAGCAGGCCGACCCCGACGGCGATCGCGATGGCACCCGGACGACCGATCGACTCGGCCACGAACGAGAACGCCGGCCCGAGCAGCGACCAGTCCAGCACCAGGTCGAAGGGGCGACCCAGCGACGAGTAGAAGCCCAGGTCACCGACCTTCACCATGGCGACGAGGCCGAGCAGCACACCGGAGACGGCGGCCACCACCCGGCGCGGTCGGCCGGGCAGCGCCAGCAGCAGCGCGGCCAGCAGCAGCGCCTCCAGCGGGATCCGCAGGAACGTGCCCGGCTCCAACTGCCACGGCCGGTTGGGCAGCGTCAGCGTGGCCAGCACCAGCAGGGCGGCCAGCACGGTCACCACCCGGGCCAGCACCGCCCGCCGTCGGCTGGGCGCCGTCGTCGGCTCGTCGGCCGTCCCGGCGACCTCCGGTGCGGGCGGGGTCGCTGTCGCGTCGTCCGGTCGCTCGGTGGGCTCGGTGGTGCGGGCGTGGTCGGTGCCCGGCGTGGGGGCCGGGTCGGAGATCGACAACTGCTTCTCCCGGGTCAGCGCAGCGACAGGACAGGCGCGGGTGGCATGTCGCGGTCCTCGATCCGGTCGACCCGACGGGCGACGACCGGTGCCGGCAGGACCACCACCGCGGGTACGACCCGAGGCGCGCGTTGCCGCCACAGCCATCCGACGTCGCGCCCGAACGACTCGACCAGCATGCCGAGCGCGGCGACCAGCACGAGGGTGGTCAGCGGCCCGGGCAGCACCTGGGACGCGGCGACCGCGAGCATGATCCCCTGGACCGCGGCGACCACCTTACGCCAGTACCGGGGCGGCAGTTGCCGGTCCATCCAGGGCAGTGCCCAGCTCGCGACCAGGAAGGCGTACCGCATCAGGCCGATGGCGAGCACCCACACCCCGACCGACGGGGCGACGTAGCAGCTCAGCATCAGCACCAGGAACGAGTCGACCTCCATGTCGAACCGGGCGCCGAGCGCGCTGGAGGTGCCGGTGTGGCGGGCCACCTTGCCGTCGACGGCGTCCAGTGCCAGCGCCACCCCGGTCATCGTGACCAGCAGCACCACCGGCGCCGGGCGGCCGGCGATCAACGCGTCCGCGATCAACGCGGTCACCCCGCCGACCAGCAGCCCCCGACCCATCGTCACCCAGTCGGCCGGTCCGAGCCGGTCCGAGCCGGACCCGCGCAGGCCACGTACGAGAACCACGCAGGTCACCGTGCCGTACGCGAGCCCGGCCACCCAGCCGGTGACGCCGAGACCGACGCTCGCGGCGAGCCCCGCCAGCAGGACGATCTGAACGATCAGCCCGATTTGCGGACCGGTTCGAACTGTGGACACCGTGCCTCCGTGTTTATGATCGACGACCCCTGTCAAGGATGTACGGAAAACATGACGGATCGGTTCGGTCCGGACCCAGGCAAAGGAGAACTCGGTGACCCGAACGGCTCGCGCCTTCTGGCTCACCCTGCCAGGCCAGGGTGAGATCCGCTCGGCGGAGCTACCGGCACCCGGCCCGGAAGAGGTGCTGGTCCGGGCCCTTTTCTCGGGCGTGAGCCGGGGCACCGAGACGCTCGTGTTCACCGGCGCGGTCCCCGAGAGCCAGTACGACACCATGCGCGCCCCGTTCCAGGAGGGCGACTTCCCGGCCCCGGTCAAGTACGGCTACCTGAGCGTCGGCACCGTCGAACAGGGGCCGGAGAAGCTGCGCGGGCGTACGGTGTTCTGCCTGCACCCGCACCAGAGCGCGTACGTGGTGCCGGTCGACGCGGTCACCGTCGTACCGGAGAACGTGCCGGCGGCCCGTGCGGTGCTGGCCGGCACGGTGGAGACCGCCGTCAACGCGCTCTGGGACGCGCCGCCGCTGGTCGGCGACCGGGTCACCGTGATCGGCGGCGGCATGGTCGGCTGCGCGGTGACCGCCCTGCTGGCCCGCTTCCCCGGGGTACGGGTGGAACTCGTCGACACCGACCCGAGCCGCGCCGAGGTGGCCGCCGCGCTCGGTGTGGACTTCGCCACTCCGCAGACCGCCACCGGGGGACGTGACCTCGTGGTGCACGCCAGCGCCACCGCCGCCGGGCTGCAACGCGGCCTGGACCTGCTCGCGCCCGAGGGCACGGTGCTCGAACTGAGCTGGTACGGCGACCGCCCGGTGCAGCTCTCACTCGGTGCCGCGTTCCACTCGGGACGACTCACCATCCGTAGCAGCCAGGTCGGCATGGTCGCCCCCGCCCGGCGCAGCAGCCGCAGTTACGCCGACCGGATGGCCCTCGCGCTCGACCTGCTCGCCGACCCGGCGTTCGACGCGTTGATCACCGGACGGTCGCCGTTCGGGGAACTGCCCGACGTCCTGCACCGCCTGAGCGGGGGCACCCTGCCCGCGCTCTGCCATCTCATCACCTACGACGGGGAGTGAACCGTGTTCAGCGTGACCGTCCGTGACCACATCATGGTCGCCCACAGTTTCCGGGGCGAGGTCTTCGGCCCCGCCCAGCGGCTGCACGGCGCGACGTTCGTGGTCGACGCCTCCTTCAGCCGCCCCGACCTCGACGCCGACGGCATCGTCGTCGACATCGGACTGGCCACCGACCAGCTCAAGGCGGTACTCGGCGAGCTGAACTACCGCAACCTCGACGACGAGCCGGCCTTCGCCGGCACGAACACCACCACCGAGGTGCTGGCCCGGACCATCGCCGACCGGCTCGCCGACGCGGTGGCCTCCGGCGCGCTCGGCGCGGGCGCGCACGGGCTGACCGGCATCACCGTCACCCTGCACGAGTCGCACGTGGCGTGGGCCGCCTACGAACGGTCACTGCCGGGCGGGACCGGCGGGGGCGCCGCCTGACGTGCTCGTGCCGCATACACCTCCGTCGGGCGAGGATCACGTGCCGACCCTGCACGTGATCCTGCCCGGCGACATCGACGACCCGGCCGCACCCAGCGGCGGCAACGGCTACGACCGGCGCGTCTGCGCCGGTCTGGCCGCCGCCGGTTGGCCGGTCCGCGAACACGCCGTGCCCGGCGGCTGGCCGCAGCCGTCCCCGGCCGAGCACGCCGCGCTGGCCGAGGTGCTGGCCGGGCTCCCCGACGGTGCGCCGGTCCTGATCGACGGACTCGTCGCCTCGGTGGTCCCGGACGCGCTCGCGGCACACGCCCGACGGCTGCGCCTGGTCCCGCTGGTGCACCTGCCCCGTGACGACGACGCCGAGGCCCGCGCGCTGGCGACGGCCAGCACCGTCGTCGCCACCAGCGCCTGGACCCGCGACCGGCTGCTGGAGCGGTACGCGTTGCCCGCCGAGCGGGTGCACGTGGCCGCACCCGGCGTCGACCCGGCTCCGCCCGCGCCCGGGTCGCCGGAGGGCTCGGCACTGCTCTGCGTCGCGGCCGTCGCCGCGCACAAGGGCCACGACGTGCTGGTCGAGGCGCTCGCGGCGGTCGCCGACCGGAACTGGACGCTGACCTGCGCGGGACCGCTGCACCGGGACCCGCCCTTCGTCGACCGGCTGCGGACCCGGCTCGCCGCGCACCGCCTCGCCGACCGGGTACGGCTGGCGGGTCCGCTCACCGGCGACCGGCTCGCCGCCGCGTACGCCGCCGCCGACCTGCTGGTGCACCCGTCCCGGGGCGAGACGTACGGGATGGTGGTCACCGAGGCGCTGGCCCGTGGCGTGCCGGTGCTGGCCTCGGCCGTCGGTGGGCTGCCTGCCGCGCTCGGGCACACCCCCGACGGCGTACGGCCGGGGCTGCTCGTGCCGGCCGAGGACCCGCAGGCGCTGGCCGACGCGCTGCGGCACTGGCTGGACGACGCGGCGCTGCGGGTTCGCCTGCGTACCGCCGCCCTGCGACGTCGCGACACGCTCGACGACTGGACGGCCACCACCACCCGGATCACCACCGCCATCGAGGAGGCATTGGCGTCATGAACGAGCGTCAGCGAGTGAATCATCAGGTCAGGGCACTGGTGCTTCATGGTGGCACGCAGCGGAGCGGAGTGCCGGCATGAACGAGCGTCAGCGAGTGAATCATCAGGTCAGGGTGGTGGCATGAGCATCGCGCTTCCGCCGGGTTTCGCGCAGTGGCTCTCGCTGCGCGAACCCGCCGACGTGGCGGCCCGGTCGACGGACCTGGTCGACGCGGTCCGGGCCACCCTGACCGGCGACGGCCCGCACGTCGTACACGATTTCGGCGCGGGCACCGGCTCGCTGGGCCGCTGGCTGGCCCCGCTGCTGCCCGGACCGCAGCACTGGGTGCTGCACGACCGGGACCCGGACCTGCTGGCCCGGGCCTGCGCGGACATGCCCGACACCGCCGCCGACGGCAGCGCGGTGACGGTACGGTCCGAGGCGGGGGACCTGACCCGGCTGACCGCCGACGACCTGGCCGGCACCGCCCTGGTCACCGCCTCGGCGCTGCTCGACATGCTGACCGCCGAGGAGGTCGACCGCGTCGTGGCGGCCTGTGTCGGCGCCGGCACCCGGACGCTGTTCCTGATCTCGGTGACCGGCGGGGTACGGCTGACCCCGTCCGACCCGCTCGACGACGAGGTGGCGGAGGCGTTCAACGCCCATCAGCGGCGCGCCGTGGCGGGCCGGCACCTGCTCGGCCCGGACGCGGCCGAGGCCTGCACCGCCGCCTTCGCCCGGCACGGGGTGCCGGTGCGGGTGCAGCCCAGCCCGTGGCGGCTCGGCCCGGAGCACGCCGACCTGGCCGAGCAGTGGTTCACCGGCTGGTTGGACGCCGCCCGTGAGCAGCGGCCCGAGCTGACCGACCGCACCACCGAGTACGAGCGGCGTCGGCGCGAGGAGGCTAGAACCGGTCGTCTCGGGGTACAGGTCGATCACGTCGACCTGCTGGCGCTGTGCCATTGAACCGGTGGCCGTCCGACTACGTGCGTACAGTCAGGGAAGATCGCCATGCCGGGGAGGCACGCGTGGGGGAGTTAGCTGGTGGCGCCGTCTCCACGGCCGCCCCGGCGGGTCGGTCGCTCTGGGGATGGGCGCGACTGGCGCTGGGGCTCGCCGTGATCGTCGGCCTGCTCCTCTGGCTGGGAACGGGACCGTTCCTGGCCGGGCTACGGCTGATCGACGCGCCCGCGCTGGCCGCCGCGCTCGCCATCGGCCTGTTCACCACGGTCTGTGTCGCCTGGCGGTGGAGCCTGGTCGCCGGTGGTCTCGGCGTCGGGCTGCCGCTGCGGGAGGCGGTCGCGCACTGCTACCGGGCGATCTTCCTGAACGCCACCCTGCCCGGCGGGATCCTCGGCGACGTGCACCGGGCGGTACGCCACGGCCGTGACGTCGGTGACGTGGGACGCGGCATCCGGGCGGTGGTCTGGGAGCGCGTCGCCGGCCAGGTGGTGCTGGTCGCGGTCGCGGTGGTGCTGTTGTTCGTGTTCCCCTCGCCGGTGCGGCCGTACCTGCCGGTGG
The DNA here is from genome assembly GCF_044461025.1 of Micromonospora sp. NPDC049900. NCBI lineage: Bacteria > Bacillati > Actinomycetota > Actinomycetes > Micromonosporales > Micromonosporaceae > Micromonospora > Micromonospora sp. NPDC049900. The sequence goes on along the minus strand of NZ_JBITKM010000008.1, from coordinate 123,573 downwards.
CGACCGCGGTGGCGGTCGCGGTGCTGCTCGGCGTGGTGCTGACGGCCCGGGTGCTGCCGCAGTCGGGCGCCACCCGGATCACCCGCGCGATCGGTACGGCCGTCTCCGACGTGCGCCACGGCCTGCTGGGCCGGCGTACCTGGCTGGGTGTGCTGGTCGCCTCCGCGCTCGCGATCGGCGGACATCTGGCGACGTTCCTGCTGGCGGCGCGGACGGCGGGCTCCACCGCGCCGCTGACCCTGCTGTTGCCGCTGACCCTGCTTGCCCTGCTCGCGATGGCCGTGCCGGCGAACGTCGCCGGTTTCGGTCCGCGCGAGGGGGTGGCCGCGTGGGCGTTCGCCGCCGCCGGCCTGACCGCCGCCGAGGGGGTGGCCGCGGCGACCGTGTACGGCGCTCTCGTGCTCGTCGCGAGCCTGCCCGGAGCGGCCGTGCTGCTGGCTCGACGTGTCCGTGTACCCGCCACCGTATGACGAGGAGACCCATGTCCGACTCACTGCCTCTCGCCACCATCCGGACGCAGGTCACCGTGCCGCTGCGGTTCCCCGACGGCTACGCCACCACCGCCCGGTTGTTCACCTTCGACGGCCTGGTCGACGGCCGGGAACACCTCGCGTTCGCGCTCGGCGACGCCGAGCAGGGTGGGGCGGTGCCGCTGGTCCGTCCGCACAGCGAGTGCCTCACCGGCGACGTCTTCGGCAGCCAGCGCTGTGACTGCGGCCCCCAGTTGCGGGAGGCGGTGCAGCGGATCGCCGAGGTCGGTGGGTACCTGCTCTATCTGCGTCAGGAGGGCCGGGGCATCGGCCTGTACGCCAAGCTCGACGCGTACGCGTTGCAGGACGCCGGGCTGGACACCTTCGAGGCCAACGTGGCGCTGGGGCACGAGGAGGACGAGCGCGACTACACGGTGGCCGCGCAGATGCTCGTCGCGCTCGGCGTCGGGCCGATCGCGGTGCTCAGCAACAACCCGGAGAAGACCGAGCAGTTGGGACGCCTCGGGGTGACGGTCACCGAGCAGGTGCCCACCGGTGTCTTCCTCTCCCCGGCCAACGCCGACTACCTCGCGGCCAAGGCCAGCCGGGCCGCCCGCGCCGTCGATCTTCCCTTCGTCCGGTGACCGCCCCGGCGACGGCGCAGCGCCCGTACGTGCTGCTGAGCTGCGCGACCTCGATCGACGGCTACATCGACGACGCCACCGAGGAACGGCTGCTGCTCTCCAACGACGCGGACCTCGACCGGGTCGACGCGGTCCGCGCCGACTGCGACGCGATCCTGGTCGGGGCCGGTACGGTCCGTCGTGACGACCCCCGACTGCTGGTCCGCTGCGACCGGCGTCGGGCCGACCGGGTGGCCCGGGGCCTGCCGGAGTCACCGACCCGGGTGACCCTGACCGGCTGCGGTGACCTGGACCCGACCGCCCGGTTCTTCACCGTCGGCGACACCGACCGGATCGTCTACTGTGCCAGCGGGGCGCTGGAGAAGACCCGGCACCGCCTCGGTGACCTGGCCACCGTGGTCGACGCCGGTGACCCGATCGACCTGGGTCGGGCGCTGGCCGACCTCGCCGGCCGGGGGATACGTCGACTGCTGGTGGAGGGCGGGGCGGTGGTGCACGGTCAGTTCCTCGCCGCCGGGCTGGCCGACGAACTGCACCTGGTGGTGGCGCCGTTCTTCGTGGGGGACCGGCGGGCACCCCGGTTCGTCGGCGAGGGCCGGTTCCCCTGGCACCCGGGGCGGCGGGCCCAGGTGGTGGAGGCGCGCCAGATCGGGGACGTGGTGCTCACCCGCTACGCCCTGTCGGAGCGCTGCCAGACGGCCTGAGCGCCGACGTGCTCAAGATCACGCTCGATCCAGGATCCAGTGGCATCGGGCCCGCGGGCTGACCACTCGATCCTGGATCGAGTGCGCGACCACACGGACAGGGCGGTGGTGAGCTGATGGTCAGATGGGGCCGGCCTGGTCATCGGGGCGGTCCAGGAGCATCAGGCGGGCCTGCTTGTGCGGCAGGTCGATCAACGGGCCCTCGACGAAACCGGCCCGCCGGAGCCGGGCGATCGCCTTGTCGTTGCGGGCGTCGGGCTCCATGATGAGCCGCTGTCGGGTGGGGTCGGTGAAGACGAACGCGACGAACTCGGCGAGCAGCGTGCCGGTGAAGCCGGGCTCGGGGCGTACCGGGGTGCCGATCAGCAGGTGGCCGCCGTAGTCGCCGGGGCGTACCGGGTAGCACTCGCCGACCGGGTCGTGTTCCGGCTGGTAGCCCTGGAACAGCGCGACCGGGTCCCCGTCCCGCAGCGTCAGGTACGCGTGGTGGGTGGGCAGCGAGTCGACGTACCGGTAGACCTCCGCGACCCGGTCGCGGTCGGCGTCGCGCATGCCCCAGAAGCGGGCCCGGTCCTGGCTGACCCAGCCGTGGATGACGTCCGCGTCGGCGTCCGGGTCGACCGGCCGGAAGGTGACGGTGCCGAAACCGGGGACGTGTCGCGTGTGGTGGTGCGGGTCAGTCATCGTGCTCCTCGGTGAGGCGGTCCCAGTCGCAGGTCACCTCGACCAGTTCGCCGCGCAACCAGTGGGTGAGCTGGTCGTCGCGGTGCTCTCCGGTGCCGGTGGCGCCGAGCGGCACCACCCACCGGCTGTCCTCGCGGCGGGCCAGGTCCCACACGTAGCGGGCGGCCGGGCCGCGTAGGCACAGGTCGGTGACGCCGGGCACGCTGGAGGTGGCCAGCACGCAGTCGCCGTCGCCGGACAGCTCCGGACCGGGTGGGGCGGCCGGATCGGGCAGGGCCCGCCACGGCAGCAGCCGGTGCCGCTCACCCCACCGGCGGCTGTCGCCGGTCGCGGCGACCTCCTCGGCCGCCGCCCGCACCAGCGCGTCGCGGTCCACGCCCGGCAGATCGGCGTGCAGCAGCGGGACCACCGCGTACCCGACCCGGGGCACCAGCGCCAGCCAGGGGTGGAACACCTCCGGGTGGGCCGGCGGCTCGGCCAGCACGGCCAGCGCCGGGTGGGCGGCGAGCCGCCGGGCCACCGCCGAGCGCAGGTCGGCGAAGGCCGCCGCGTCGACGCTGTCGGCGGCCATCCGGCGGTCCCACGCCAGCAGCCGGGTCCGCAGGGCGTCGGCGTCGGCGCTGAGCCCGTCCAGGTCGGCGAGCACGGCGAGCAGCGGTTCGGCTCCGGCCAGGTGGGTGTCGGTGTGTACGGCGGCCATCTGCTCCGCCCGCCAGCTTGTGCCGGCGGTGAGCAGCGTACGGATCCGGTCGGCCCGGTACGGCGGGGCGAACTCGACCCCGAGGTCGGCGGAGATGCCGCGTTCGTTGGCCATCACCGCCACCCCGTCGACCGGGGACTGCGGGGTGTCGTGCCAGCCGTGCCAGGTGTGCTCCGCCGACCAGCCGGGCACCACCCGCAGCCCGTTGTCCTCATGCCGTCGGGGCACCCGCCCGGCGACCCGGTGCAGCAGCCCACCGTCGGTGTCGGCGGCGAGCACCACGTTGACCGGCTCGACCCAGCCGTCCAGCGCGGCGTCCAGGTCGCCGACGGTGCGGGCGCGCAGCAGCGCGGGCAGCACGGCGAAGCCGAGGTCACCGGTGACCCGGGGCGGGTGACGCAGGCTGACGGCCAGCTCCGGGTCGTGGTCCGGGCCGCCGGAGACCACCGGCCCGCGCTCGGTCTCGATCACCTCGACCTCGACCGGGTCGGCACCGGCCACCTCGACGGTCTCGACCTGCCGGTACGCCGGTCGCCACCCGTCCGGCCCGTACGCCTCGACCGCGTCGCCGACCCGGCGCAGCCGCTCGGCGTACAGGTCCTGGTAGTCGGACATCGCGTTGGTGATGGCCCAGGCCACCGCACCGGCGTGCCCGAAGTGCGGCAGGCCCGGCACGCCGGGCACGGCGAAGCCGAGCACGTCGTACTCCGGGCAGGCCAGGCGGATCTGCTGGTAGATGCCGGGCGCCTCGATGAACCGGTGCGGGTCACCGGCGATCAGCGCCGCACCGGTGGCGGTCCGGTCGCCGGTGACCAGCCAGCCGTTGCTGCCGGAGGTCACCTGCCCGTCGACGGCGAACAGGCGGGCCGCCGCCGGACCGAGCTTTCGCGCCACGTGTTCGCGCCAGAGTTTGGTGGGCAGCCCGGCGAAGAGCACGTGGTGGCCGAGCCAGACGGCCAGCGGTGTCCACGGCTGCCAGGTGCCGGGGGACAGGCCGGTGGTGGCGAACTCGGGCGCCCGGGCCGCGCCCTCGGCGAGACCGCTGTTGACGCCGTCGACGTACCGGCCGACCCACTCGGCCGTGGCCGGGTCCAGCGCCGCGTGGCAGCGGCGCGCGGTGTCGGCGAGCCGGACCTGCCGCGCGAACCGGTCCCAGGCGAGCGCGTCCGGGCCGAGGAAGGCGGCGCTGGTGCCCTGCGAGCGGTGCCGCTCCACCTCGATCTGCCAGGCCCGGTCCAGGGCGGTCACCCGACCCTGCGCGTACGCCAGCGAGCCGGGGTCGTCGGCGCGTAGGTGCGGGATGCCGTACCGGTCCCGGTAGCGGCGTCCACTGTGCGCGGATGGTCCGGTCATCCGCCGCTCGTCCACGGCGTAACCGTACCGGTGCGCAGGACAGCGGCGGGGACCGGCGGTGGGGGGATCGGGTGGTGGCTCGATGACGGACAGTGTGAGCTCCTGTGTGGTGCGAAACGCCGAGCGGGACTTGACAGCCGGTTAGGTTAGGTTAACCTAACCGCGGTTGTCCAAGGTCCTCTCGACCCTGATCGAAAGACGACGCGATGCCTGATCCCGTCTCCGTCCGCCGCTCCCCGTCCAGGGGCCCACTCGCCGCCGGCACTGCTGCCGCATTCGGCGGGACCACCGGTCGTGATGGAGCCGACTCGCCGATCACTTTCGGTCTTCCGCGAAGCGCTCACATCGGTCGACCTCGCTTCGCATCCGCCATTTCCGGCCTCGTGCCGACCGCCACCCCGCCGCCGGGTGCGCGACTGCTCGCCTGACGCCTCCGGGCGACCCGCGCCTCATCCCGCCGGCCGTCCATGCCACCACCCGCCGAGACCGCAGCGCCCCGCCGCTCGACGTACGAGCGGCGGCTTCCGCCTGCCCGACACCTGATCCGCCGAGCGTGGAGGACGTCCATGACCCTGCCGGTGCACACCGCCGAGGCAACGCCGACCCGGCCGCCGAACGGGCCCACAACAGCCCGTACCCACCTGTTCCACGCCGGCACAGTCGAGGAGTACCAGCGTGTCGTGGCGGCCGGCACCGAGCGGGTGGCCCGGCGGGTGGCCGAGGCGACCGGACCCTGCACCGGCGTACGCCCGGACGAGTTGGCGCCGCTGGTCGACGCGGTCGACCTGGACCGCCCGCTGGGTGACGCCACCGCCGCCCTGGACGAGTTGGAGGAGGTCTACCTGCGTGACGCGGTCTACTTCCACCACCCCCGCTACCTGGCCCACCTGAACTGTCCGGTGGTCCTCCCGGCGCTGCTCGGCGAGGCGGTGCTCAGCGCCGTGAACTCCTCGATGGACACCTGGGACCAGAGCGCCGGCGGCACCCTCATCGAGCGGCGGCTGGTCGACTGGACGGCCGGCCGGATCGGGTTCGGCCCGACCGCCGACGGGGTGTTCACCAGCGGCGGCACCCAGTCCAACCTGCACGCCCTGCTGCTGGCCCGGGAGGAGGCCCTGGCCGGTGCCACCCCCGCCGACCGGCGCATCCTGCTGCCCCGGCTGCGGATCATCGCCTCCGCGGCCGGTCACTTCAGCGTGCAGAAGGCGGCCAAGCTGCTCGGTCTGGCCCCGGACGCGATCGTGCTGGTGGAGACCGGCCCGGACCGGCGGATGCGGTCCGGCGCGGTCCGCCACGAGATCTCCCGCTGCCGACGCGACGGCCTGCCGGTGATGGCGGTCGTGGCCACCGCCGGCACCACCGACTTCGGCACCATCGACCCGCTCGACGAGATCGCCGAGGTGTGCGCCACCGCCGGGGTGTGGCTGCACGTCGACGCCGCGTACGGCTGCGGGCTGCTGGTCTCGCCGACCCGCCGGCACCTGCTCGACGGCATCGAGCGGGCCGACTCGGTGACCGTCGACTACCACAAGTCCTTCTTCCAGCCGGTCAGTTCCAGCGCGGTGCTGGTCCGCGACGGGCGGACGCTGCGGCACGTCACCTGGCACGCCGACTACCTCAACCCGGCCCGGATGGTCGCCCAGCGCATCCCCAACCAGGTCGACAAGAGCATGCAGACCACCCGGCGCTTCGACGCCCTCAAGCTCTGGCTGACCCTGCGGGTGATGGGCCCGGACGCGGTCGGTGAGCTGTTCGACGAGGTCTGCGACCGGGCCGACGACGCCTTCGAGATGGTCGCCGCCGACCCCCGCTTCGAGGTGCTGACCCGCTCGCCGCTGAGCACCGTGGTGTTCCGCTGGCTGCCCGGCGGCCCCGGCCGGGACCTGGCGGACGCGGCCAACCTGCGGGCCCGGGAGGCACTGGCCGCCTCCGGCCTGGCCGTCGTCGCGGGGACCAAGGTGGACGGTCGGCAGTACCTCAAGTTCACCGTTCTCAATCCGCACACCACGCGCGAGGATGTCGGGTACGTGCTGGACCTGATCGCCGAGCACGCCGGCCGGTACGTGCACGCCCACGCCGGCACGCCCGCCGTTGACCTGACCTGCCCGGTCGGCTGACATGCCGCCGGAGAACCCGAGCCTGGAGGGCCGGATGTCCAGCTACGACTTCATCGGGATCGGTCTCGGCCCGTACAACCTCGGCCTGGCCTGCCTGACCGCGCCGATCGCCGACCTCGACGGACTGTTCCTGGAGGCCCGCGACGACGTGTCCTGGCACCCCGGGATGCTGCTGGAGTCGTCCCGCCTACAGACCCCGTTCATGGCCGACCTGGTGACCCTGGCCGACCCCACCTCGCCGTACTCCTTCCTCAGCTATCTGAAGGAGATCGGTCGGCTCTACCCCTTCTACATCCGGGAGAACTTCTACCCGCTGCGGGTCGAGTACGACGCGTACTGCCGGTGGGCCGCCGGGAAGCTGTCCAACCTGCGCTTCGGCCACCAGGTGACCGCCGTCGAGTACGACCCGGCCGACGACCGGTACGTGGTGAGCGCCACCGTCGACGGCAGCACCGTCACGCACCGGGCCCGGCACGTGGTGCTCGGCACCGGCACGCCGCCGCACCTGCCGCCCGCCTGCGCCGGGCTGACCTCCGACGCGGTGCACAACTCGCGCTACCTGCCCAACCGGGACGCGCTGCGCGCGAAGCGCAGCATCACCGTGGTCGGCAGTGGCCAGAGCGCCGCCGAGATCTACCACGACCTGCTCGGCGACATCCACACCTACGGCTACCGGCTGAACTGGGTGACCCGCTCACCCCGGTTCTTCCCGCTGGAGTACACCAAGCTCACCCTGGAGATGACCTCACCGGACTACGTGGACTACTTCCACGCGCTGCCCGAGGCGACCCGCTACCGGTTGGAGTCCGAGCAGAAGGGCCTGTTCAAGGGGATCTCCGCCGACCTGATCGACGGCATCTTCGACCTGCTCTACGCCACCAGCGTGCACGGGCCGGTGGACACCCGCCTGCTGACCAACACCGAGCTGACCGGGGTGCGCTACGACGAGGCCGCCGGGGTGCACACGCTGGCGCTGCGCCACGTCGAGCAGGAACGCGACTTCACGCTGGAGACCGAGGGGCTGGTGCTGGCCACCGGCTACCACTACCGGGTGCCGGCATACCTGGACCCGATCCGGGACCGGCTGCGCTTCGACGGGCACGGTCGGCTCGACGTCGCCCGCAACTACAGCATCGACCAGACCGGACGCGGCGTCTTCCTCCAGAACGGTGGCACGCACACGCACAGCATCACCTCGCCCGACCTGGGGATGGGCCCGTACCGCAACGCCTGGATCATCCGTGAGCTGCTCGGTCGGGAGCCGTACCCGATCGAGAAGTCGATCACGTTCCAGGAGTTCGGGGTGCCCGCGTGACCGAGATCGTGTTCACCCGGCACGATCCGGGGCTGGGCGAGTTCGCCCTGCGTACGCTCGACGTGGCCGCCGACGCGCCGCTGCTGCACCGCTGGGTCACCCACCCGAAGGCGGCGTTCTGGATGATGCAGGACGCCGACGTGGACCGGGTCGCGGCCGAGTACGGCACGATCGCCGCCCACCCGCACCACGACGCGTACCTCGGGCTGTGGCGCGGCGAGCCGGCGTTCCTCGCCGAACGGTACGACCCGGCCCGGGTGGAGCTGGTCGGCCTGTACGACGCGCAGCCCGGCGACGTGGGCATGCACTTCCTCTGCGCGCCCACCGACACCCCGGTGCACGGCTTCACCACCGCTGTGATCACCACCGTGCTGGCCTGGCTCCTCACCGACCCCGCCACCCGTCGGGTCGTGGTCGAGCCGGACGTGCGCAACACCGCCGTGCACGCGCTCAACGCGGCGGTCGGGTTCGAGGTGGTCGGCCCGATCGCCAAGCCGGAGAAGACGGCCCTGTTGAGCATCTGCACCCGGGAGCGGTTCGTCGCCGCGACCCGTAACGAAGGAGCGTCATCGTGACCACCCCCGCCTCGTCCGCACCGGTCGCGCACCTGCGTCCGCAGACCTGGGAGCGGGTCAACCGGCTGCTGGTGCGCAAGGCCCTCGCGGAGTTCACCCACGAGCGGCTGCTGACCCCCGAGCCGGTCGACCCGAGCGCCGGGCCCGCCGACGCGTACGGCCGCCGGTGGTACGCGGTGAGCGGCGACTCCGGCGCGGTGCGGTACCGCTTCGCGGCGCGGGTGCTGGCGCTGGAGCACTGGGACATCGACCCGGGCAGCATCACCCGGCACCGGGGTGACGAGTCGCTGCCGCTGGACGCCGTCGACCTCTGTCTGGAACTGCGCGACGCGTTGGGGCTCGCCGACCGGATCCTGCCGGTCTACCTGGAGGAGATCACCTCCACGCTGGCCGGTGCCGCGTACAAGCTGGACCGCGCGCTGCCGAGCGCCGCCGAGCTGGTCGAGGCCGACTTCCAGGTGATCGAGACGTCGATGACCGAGGGCCACCCGTGCTTCGTGGCCAACAACGGCCGGCTCGGCTTCGGCGTCGACGAGTACCACCGGTTCGCCCCGGAGGCGGCCCGGCCGGTACGCCTCGTCTGGGTGGCCGCGCACCGCGACCACGCCCGCTTCACCTGCGCCGCCGACCTGGAGTACGCGAGCTTCCTGCGGGCGGAACTGGGCGAGGCGACCCTGGACCGGTTCAGCGACACGATGCGCGAACTCGGCCTGGACCTGGACGACTACCTGCTCATGCCGGTGCACCCGTGGCAGTGGTGGAACAAGACGTCGGTGACCTTCGCCGGTGAGGTGGCCCGCCGCCGCCTGGTGTACCTCGGCGAGGGGCCGGACGAATACCTGGCCCAGCAGTCCATCCGGACCTTCTTCAACGTCAGCGCACCGCAGCGGCACTACGTCAAGACCGCCCTGTCGGTGCTGAACATGGGCTTCATGCGGGGGCTGTCGGCCGCGTACATGGAGGCCACTCCGGCGATCAACGACTGGCTCGCCGAGTTGGTCGCCGGGGACGCGGTGTTCGGCGCCACCGGCCTGACCATCCTGCGGGAGCGGGCCGCCGTCGGCTACCGGCACCGGCAGTACGAGGCGGCGACCGACCGCTACTCGCCGTACCGCAAGATGCTGGCGGCGCTCTGGCGGGAGAGCCCGGTGCCCGGCCTCGCCCCCGACGAACGGCTGGCCACCATGGCGTCGCTGCTGCACGTCGACGCCGACGGCCGCTCGTTCGCCGCCGAACTCGTCGCCGCCTCGAAGCTCGCGCCGACGGAGTGGCTGCGCCGCTACCTGAACGCCTACCTGACCCCGCTGCTGCACGCCTTCTACGCCTACGACCTGGCCTTCATGCCGCACGGCGAGAACGTCATCCTGGTGCTGCGCGACGGCGCGGTCGAACGGGTGATCTTCAAGGACATCGCCGAGGAGATCGTGGTGATGAGCGCCGACGCGGAGCTGCCGGCGACCGTGGAGCGCATCCGGGCCGACATCCCGGAGGACATGAAGCTGCTCTCCATCTTCACCGACGTCTTCGACTGCTTCTTCCGCTTCCTCAGCGCCACCCTGGTCGCGCAGGGCGTGGTGGACGAGGAGACGTTCTGGCGGGCGGTCGCCGACTGCGCCACCGCGTACGCCGACCAGGTGCCGCACCTGGCCGACCGGCTGGCCCGCTACGACCTGTTCGCCCCGGAGTTCGCGCTGTCCTGCCTCAACCGGCTGCAACTGCGCGACAACCAGCAGATGGTCGACCTGTCCGACCCGTCGGCCGCCCTGCAACTCGTCGGCGCCCTGCCCAACCCGCTGGCCCCCTTCGCGCCCGCGCGGTGAGCCGGTGACCCGTCCTGCCGACCGTGGCAGGGCGGGTCAGTCGTCGGACAGGTCGGCCAGGTCCCGCGTCAACAGGTCGGCCAGGATCGTGTGCCGCCCCGGGTCGTTGTCGGGCGTGATGCCCCGGCTGGGCATCTCCACGGTCATCAGCAGGTGCAGGTGCATCCGGTACAACGCCAACCGGCGGCGTACCCCGTCGTCGAAGACCAGTGGCGTGCCGGTGGCCTCGGCGTACCCGCGCAGGAACGGGTGCGTCGGCTCGTCCTCGGCGCGCCGGAACAGCAGCGGTGAGACCAGGTCCAGCAGCGGGTCGCCGTAGAGGAACCGTTCGCCGTCGACCAGCCCGCACATCCGGTACGCGCCGGTGTCGTCCGGCGCGGCCAGCACGTTGCCGTCCCAACAGTCGAAGTGCAGCAGCGCCGGTCGGCGTACCTGGTCGAGCAGGTCACCGTGCCGGGCGACCAGCGTGCGGAACCGCTGCGGCGGGACGGGCAGCGCGATGTCCCAGTCGGCGGCGTCGGCGAGCAGATCCTCGATGATCGCCGTGAACGCCGCCCGCCACGTCGTCCCGCCGGTCCGGTCCGCGTCGTAGCCGAACCGGTCGCCGGTGATGCGGTGCACGGCTGCCGTCGCCGCGCCCAGGTCGGCGCGGGCCGGTGCGTCGTCGACGTCCAGGTCGGGCAGGGCGCGGCCGGGCAGCCGGCTGGTGACCAGCCACTCGCCGAGGCGCGGGTGCACCCCGTGGTGCAGCACGGTCGGCACCGGCACCGTCGGCGCTCCGGTGGCGACCAGCCGGAAGTAGCGGGCCTCGGCGGCGAGCAGCCCGGTCTCGTACCGCAGCAGCCGGGCGGTGGGCGGCGGGCCCACCTTGAGCACGACTTCGCGGTCGTCGTCGAGGTGGACCCACCACACGGTGGCGAAGCCGCCGCCGGTCAGCGGCGCGCAGTCGCGGACCTTGCGGTCGGGGCCGAACGAGGCCCGGACGTAGTCGGTCACGTCGTCGGCGGTGAGGATCTGTTGGGTGGGGCTGAGCGGCGGCACCGGACCAGGGTATGCGTCCGGTGCCGCCGCTCAGCCGCCGGTCACCACTCCGGTCAGCACCACGTCCACGATCGGCCCGCCCTCGGGCTCGGCGAAGGTCAGCTCGATCCACTCGTCCGGCTCGGTCACCGAGTCGGCGATCGTCGGCACGATGACCTCACCGACGCCGGTCTCGGCCGGAATCACCAGGTACGGCGTCAGCCATGTCTGCGACAGCGGCCGTTCCGGCTGCACCGACTCGTACGCGTGGTCGGTGAACCAGTCCGGGTCCACGTCCAGGGTGGACAGCTCGGGTCCGGAGCTGGGCGCCTGCGGCCAGGCGGACAGGAACAGCCCCTGCTCGGTCGGCTCGGAGGCCGAGAAGCGCCAGCTCAACAGTTCGCCCTCGGCGACGCGTACCTCGCGGGACTCGACGGTGAGCACCGGCACCGGGTCGTCGTTGCGGACGTCGAGTCCACCGACGTAGTCGCCGACCACGACACCCCGGTCCGTCTTGACAGACAAGGCGTACTGCTCGGTGTAGTTCCACAGCGTGTCACCGGGCACCTCGACGGGCACCGGGATGCTGCGCTGACCGGGTCGCACGGTGGCCGTCCAGATGCGCGTCTCGAGGGTCACCGGGTCGAGCAGGTACAGCCGTACCGCGCCGCTGCCGCGTCCGGTCAACGACACCGGGATCTTGTGCGTCCGGGTGCCGGAGTCGCCCTCGGACACCTCAAGGGTGCCGACGTCGAGGCGGGGCAGGCGGGCCGGGCGTGGGTCGGGGGTGCCCGGCGACCATCCCCACGCGTCGAGCAGCCAGGCGCGGCCGTTCGCGCTGCGCGGGGTGATCTCGATCGCGGCGAGCCGGGTGGGGGCGCCCTTCAGCGGTACCCGCACCTCCTGCGCCCAGTACGAGGTCGTGTACCCGGTCCCGGGCAGGCCGTCGACCCGGACGGCACCGAGCCGGGTACGCCGTCCGTCCGTGCCGACCACGGTCACGTCCCACCGGGTGTCGGTGGTGTTCGGCGGGACGATGACGCGGAGTGCCAGTTCCCGGGCACCGGCGACGGAGACCGGCCGGGGCGGCGTCAGCCGGATCGGGGTGCCGGCGCGGGACCAGGTCAGCTCGGCCGCGTACCGGTCGACGTCGGGCACGGTCCAGCGGAACGGCACGAAGTGCGCGAACTGTGCATCACGGTCGTCCGGGTCGAGGCAGGACCGCTGCGGATCGTCGGTGACCTGGTCGCAGAGGCGGGCCCCGCCGGAGAGCGTGGTCGACGGGTCCGGCGTCAGGACCGGCGTGCGGTTGCCGCCGAGCGCGTGACTGAGCACCCGGGCCGGGTCGGCCGAGGGGGCGCGTCGGCCACTGCCGTCGAGCAGCGGTCGGACCCGGTCGTCGCCCGCGACGAAGAGCCGTGCGGCGGCGGCGACGTAGGTGGCGCCGACGGTCTGCTGCTGCGCGGCGGTGAGCCGGGTCGGGGTGCCGGGATCACAGACGGGGTCCGGTCCACCGTCGTCGGTGAAGAAGTCGTCCCACGACGGGGCCACCGCCTGTCCGGGCGTCCACTCGGTGTTGAAGTAGTTGTGGTTGGCGCCGATGACGTAGAGCGCGCTGTGCAGGGCGCCGCCGGAGCTGACGCCGCGTGTCGCGTCCACGAACATCTGGCCCTCGAGGTCGAGGACGTCACCGTCGCAGCCGGGCAGGATCGTCGCCGACGGGACGTCCGGCACCGGGTTGTGCCCGGCCATGGTCGGACCGATCAGCAGCAGACCGCGTACCGTCCAGCGGACCCGGCCCGAGTAGCCGTCGACGGCGGCCGGCGGCGGGGTGAGTGAGTCCATCGCGGCGCGGTTGACGCCCTCGCCGCCCCGGGAGTGACCCACCAGGAGCACCCGGGACAGGTCGGCGCGGGGTGCCGCGCGCACGATCTCCGGCGCGGTGGCACGTCCGGCACCGGCCCAGTCGGCCCACTTCGCCAGGTGCAGCCGGACCAGCGAGGAGCGGGCCTGGGCCCCGCCGTCCTCGAGGGCCCAGTCCTGGCCGTTGATCCCGTTGGCCGAGATGGAGACCGTCAGGTAGCCCTGCGAGGCGAGCAGCCGCTGCGCCTGGAGGTAGCCCCGGTGGCTCGGGATCGGCTCGGTGCCGACCGGGCACGGCCACTGGAGGAACAGATCGTCGGCACCACTCTGGTAGCAGTTCGTGTGGCGGCCGTGCAGGAACACCGCGAGCGGTCGGGCACCGGAGGCCCCCTGCGGCGCGACCACCACCGCGCGCATCTCCACCTTCTCCGGGAAGTCCGGCAGCGTGACGGCGGGCAGGTCGTACTCGCCGGTGATCTGTCCGTGGGGTCCGGGGACTCCGGGATCGACGGCGGCGGCGGGCTGCGGGGCGGGTACGGCGGCGACCGGACCCGACCGGCGGGCGGCCGGCGGAGCCGCCCCGTCGAGCCGCCTGCCGCCGGCCCGCACGCTGAGCTGGTCGGGTTCGACCGACCCGGTCAACGGCAGGCTGAACGTGCGTCCGTCCGGGTGCGGACGCGCCTGGCCGAGCCGCCGGTCACCGGACCAGAACTCGACCCCGGCACCACCGACCGGCACCCGGCTGCTCGAACGCCAGGTCAGCTCGCCGCCGGCCATGGACCAGCCGGTGGCGGCGGGCCGGGGCGCGGGGCTGTCCGGAGGGGCAGCCACCGCCGGCCCGGTGGCACCGGCCACCATCGCCACGGCGAGCGCGGCGGAGATCAGTAATCTACGCATGACACTACGTCTATATCAGCCGCGCAACCCGATGGCGGCGGCCCGGCGGTCAGCCCGGTGGCGGGGCGGAACTGTCCCGGCGGACCAGCTCGGCGGCTAGCGACTCCACCCGGGGGCGGTCCGCGCCCGGGTCCAGGGCCAGCGCCATCGCCCGCGCGCCCATCTCCACCAGCGGCAGCCGGATCGTGGTCAACGTCGGGGTGACGTCCCGGGCCATCGGCATGTCGTCGAAGCCGACGACGGTGACCCGGTCGGGCACCGCCAGCCCGCGCGAGCGCAGCAGCGCCAGCGCGCCGATCGCCATCGAGTCGTTGAGCGCCGCGATGGCGGTCAGCTCCGGTTCCGCGTCGAGCAGGGCGGCGGTGGCGGCGGCACCGCCGTCGCGGTCGAACTCGGCGTACCGGACGCGGTGCTCCGGCAGATCCCGGCCGTGCGCGGTGAGCGCCTCGCGCAGCCCGGTCAACCGGTCGGTGGTGGTGGTCAGCACCTGCGGACCGGCCACCACGCCGATCCGCTCGTGGCCCAGCCGGCACAGCTCCTGCCCGAGCAGTCGGGCGCCGCTGCGGTTGTCGGGCATCACCGCGTCGCCGGAGTGCTCGTGCCGACCGATCACCGCGACCCGCCCGCCGGTCGCCTCGTACGCGGCCAGCTTGCCGTTGAGCAGGCGGGTGAACTCCGCGTCGTGGTAGCCGGAGCCGGCCAGGATGATGGCGGCCACCTGGTGCCCGCGCAGCAGTTCGACGTACTCCAGTTCGCGCTCCGGGTCGCGGTAGCTGTTGCAGATCATCAGTAGTCGACCCTGGTCGGTGGCGACCCGTTGCAGACCCCGGGTGATCTCGGAGAAGTACGGGTCGGAGACGTCGTGCACGATCACGCCGACCGCGCCCCGGTGCGAGCGGGCGAGCAGTTGGGCGTGGGCGTTGGGTACGTACTGCAACTCGGCGACGGCCTGGAGCACCCGCTCCCGCAACTCGTCGGTGACCGGCTTGCTGCTGCCGTTGATCACCCGAGAAGCGGTGGCGGGGGAGACGCCGGCCCGCCGGGCCACATCGGACAGAGTCGCCACGTACCGCCCCCTTGCGCTCACGCCGCGCGCCTGCGGCCAGCGTCACCGTACCGCAGTCGGGGTCTCCCGCTCGGGGGCCGGTTCCGGCAGCTCACGCTGCTGGTCGCGGCCCTGCTCAGCGCGGTGTGCCAGGTGCCGTTCCGGTGTTCGACGGTGGTCGGGAGGTGGTGGGGGCCGGAAGTATCGCTGCCGGGAGAGCGCTTGCCTCGGCCCGGTGGCCCGGCCTAGGCTACGCGGGAAAGCGCTTACCTGTGCGTGTGTGACGGAAGGATCCCCATGACCCGCAGGTCGATCGGCATCATCGTGAACGGCGTCACCGGCCGGATGGGATACCGGCAGCATCTGGTGCGCTCCCTGCTGGCCATCCGCGACGCCGGCGGCGTACGGCTGCCCGACGGCACCACCCTCTGGCCGCACCTCGTGCTGGTCGGCCGCAGCGAGGCCAAGCTGCGGGAGATCGCCGAACGGCACGCCCTGACCGACTGGACCACCGACCTGACCTCGGCGCTGGCCCGCGACGACGTCGAGATCTACTTCGACGCGCAGGTCACCCAGCAGCGGGAGAAGGCGATCCGGCAGGCCATCGAGTCCGGTAAGCACATCTACACCGAGAAGCCGCTGGCCGAGGAGACCTCCGCCGCCCTGGACCTGGCCCACGCCGCGAACGCCGCCGGCATCCGCACCGGCGTGGTGCAGGACAAACTCTTCCTGCCCGGGCTGCGCAAGCTCAAGCGGCTGCTCGACGGTGGCTTCTTCGGTCAGGTGTTGTCGGTGCGCGGCGACTTCGGCTACTGGGTCTTCGAGGGCGACTGGCAACCCGCCCAGCGTCCCTCGTGGAACTACCGAGCCGAGGACGGCGGCGGCATCGTGGTCGACATGTTCCCGCACTGGCACTACGTGCTGGCGGAACTCTTCGGCGAGGTCCGCAGCGTCTCGGCCACCGTCGCCACGCACATCCCGCAACGCGTCGACGAGCGGGGCCGCCCCTACGCGGCCACCGCCGACGATGCCGCGTACGCCGTGTTCGAGCTGGCCGGCGGCGTGATCGCCCAGCTCAACTCCTCCTGGTGCGTCCGGGTGCACCGGGACGAACTGGTCGAGTTCCAGGTCGACGGCACGCACGGCAGCGCCGTGGCCGGACTGCGTCGCTGCCGGGTGCAGCACCGCGCGGCCACCCCGAAGCCGGTGTGGAACCCGGACCTACCGGCCACCGAGGACTTCCGCGCCCAGTGGACCGAGGTGCCGGACAACGAGGAGTTCGACAACGGCTTCAAGGTGCAGTGGGAGGCGTTCCTGCGGCACGTCGCGGTCGGCGAGCCGTTCCCGTGGGACTTCCTGGCAGGGGCGCGCGGCGTGCAACTGGCCGAGCTGGGCCTGGTGTCGGCCCGCGAGGGGCGCCGCGTCGAGATCCCGGAGCTGTCGCTGTGAGCGCCACCGAGGTGAACCTGCCCGGTGGTCGGCGACTGCGGCTGGCCGGTGGGACCGGACATCCCCGCCCGGAGGGGCCGCCGCGCAGCCGGATCGCGTACGCCGCCGCGCACGTGGTGGCCGACCCGCAGGCCGACAACACCCCGGGTACGCCCGCTGTGGTCGACTGGGAGAGCACCCTCGCCTTCCGTCGCCACCTCTGGTCGTACGGGCTGGGGGTGGCCGAGGCGATGGACACCGCGCAGCGTGGCATGGGCCTGGACTATCCGGCCACCCGGGAACTGATCCGGCGCAGCGCTGCCGAGGCCCGGGCGGCCGACGGCCGGATCGTCGCCGGGGTCGCCACCGACCAGTTGCCGGCCGGACCGGTCACCCTCGCCGAGGTCACCGCCGCCTACCGCGAACAGCTCGACGACGTGCAGGCCGCCGGTGCGGTGCCGGTGCTGATGTGCAGCCGCCACCTGGCCGCCGCCGCCCGCGGCCCGGAGGACTACCTGCGGGTGTACGACGACCTGCTGTCCGCCGCCGACCGGCCGGTGGTGCTGCACTGGCTCGGCCCGATGTTCGACCCGGCGTTGACCGGCTACTGGGGCTCGACCGACCTGGACCTGGCCGCCGACACCGTGGTGGAGCTGCTCAAGACGCACGCCGCCCGGGTGGACGGGATCAAGGTGTCGCTGCTCGACGCCGGGCGCGAGGTGGCGTTGCGCCGCCGACTCCCGGCGGGCGTACGTCTCTACACCGGCGACGACTTCCACTACCCGGAGCTGATCCGGGGCGACGCGGACGGCTACTCCGACGCGCTGCTGGGCGTCTTCGCGGCCATCGCACCGGCCGCCTCGGCCGCGTTCGCCGCCCTCGACCGGGGCGACCTGACCGCGTACGACGAGATCTTCGCGCCCACCGTGCCGCTGGCCCGGCACCTGTTCGCGGCCCCGACCTGGTATTACAAGACCGGCATCGTCTTCCTCGCCTGGCTCGCCGGCCACCAGGACCACTTCACCATGGTCGGTGGCCTCCAGTCCGGCCGGTCACCGGCGCACCTGGCCACCCTGCTCACCCTGGCCGACGCCGCCGGTCTGCTGCCCGACGCCGAGCAGGCCGCCGCCCGCGCCCGGGCCTTCTTCCAGGTGGCGGGGGTGGCCCAGTGACCGCCGGTCGCCCGGAGCTGGCCCGTTTCTCGTTCAACCAGGCCACCGCCACGCACTGGGCGCTGCCCGACGTGGTGGCCGGGTGCGTCGCCGCCGGGGTGCCCGGCATCGGCCTGTGGCGGGAGCCGGTCGCCGAATACGGCCTGGACCGCGCCGCCAAGCTGGTCCGCGACGCCGGGTTGGCGGTCACCACACTGTGCCGGGGCGGGTTCTTCACCGCCGACGACTGGTGGGACGAGAACCGGCGCGCCGTCGACGAGGCCGCCGCCCTCGGCGCGCCGGTGCTGGTGCTGGTCTCCGGCGGCCTACCGCCCGGCAGCAAGGACATCGACGGGGCCCGCGCGCGGGTGGCCGACGCCATCGCCGACCTGGCCCCGTACGCCGACACCGCCGGGGTGACACTCGCCATCGAGCCGCTGCACCCGATGTTCAGCGCCGACCGATGCGTCATCGCCACCCTCGGGCAGGCGCTCGACATCGCCGAACGGTTCGACCCGAGCGTGGTCGGTGTGGTGGTCGACGCCTACCACGTGTGGTGGGACGACACCGTCCACGACCAGATCGCCCGCGCGGGGGAGTGGATCGCCTCGTTCCAGGTCTGCGACTGGATCACCCCGCTGCCCGAGGGCGTGCTGCTGGGGCGGGCGCTGCCCGGCGACGGCTGCATCGAGCTGCGCCGGATGCGCGAGGCGGTCGACGCAGCCGGCTACACCGGCCCGATCGAGGTGGAGGTCTTCAACGCGGAGGTCTGGGCGCGTCCCGGCGCGGACGTCCTGGCCGCCGCGATCGACGGCTACCTGCGGGAAGTGGTCTGACGACCCGGACCGCCGCCGGAAATGCCGGTCACAGTGTTCCGGGGCCTTCGTGTCGATCGGGTAGCCAGCCGAGGAAACGCCGGTAGAGCACGCCGGGCGGTACGTCGGGAAGGTCTGCCGAGGCGTCCGCGAGTTGTGCACCGAGGTAGATGCTGAGGGTCATCCGCTCGCGGTCGTACCGTTTCAGCAGTCGGCGTCGTCGGTCCGGGCACGGCCAGTCCTGCCCGCAGCCGAGGCATTCCCAGCCCGGTCGGGCGGCGATGTGGGCGACCGGGCCCGGAGGCGTGGGCTGGACGGCATCGAGGCGGGCCAGGATCCGGCGCTGCCGAGGACCGGACGGGTCGCCGAGGTCGACGCCGCGAAGGTGGATCCACAGTCCGTCGCTGTGTCGCTCCCGCCGCCCGACCTCCAGGATCCGGAAGGTCAGACAGCCCAGGCCATAGCAGTAGTGCTGCTCGGCCACCTGCACCACGTCGCCTGTCCGGAACGGAACTCCACCGCTCACACCCATCGTCCACTCCTGTCCGGCAAGGGTGGGCGGGGCCGCCGGTCGCAGGGGCACGGCTGCGACCGGCGGCGGCTCGCCCGCAACGGTCTGCCTCGGTAGCGACAACCTTACTGCCTTTCGAATAAGGCAACAAGGACTGATTGCCGGTGTGATCGACACGTTCTAGCCTTGGCGCGTGGTCGATTGCGGTAGGAGTGGGAGATGAGTGAAGCGGGCTGGCTCAGTGTCTCGATGCCGTATCTCCGACCACGCCCCGACCAGCACGGCGATGCCTGGGCGGCCGACGCGGCGCAGCAGGGTGGCGTCGGCACGCAACGCCTGCTGCACGTCGGAGAGGTGGTCCCGGCTGCGGCGATCGCGGCGGCGCTCGGCGTGGAGGAAGGCACTCCGGCGGTCGTCCGTCGTCGGCTCATCTTGCTCGACGATCAGCCTGTGGAGCTGACCGACTCCTACTATCCGGTGACCATCGCCCGCGACACCGCGCTCGCCGAACCACGCAAGATCCGGGGAGGCGCGATCCGCCTCCTCGCCGAGTTGGGCTATGTTCCCAAGCAAGCCACGGAAGACGTCTACACGCGGGAGCCCGAGGCTGCCGAACGGCAGGTGCTGGATCTCACCGACGGAGAGTGGGTCCTCGGCCTGACGCGTGTGCTGACCACTCACGAGGGTGTACCGATCGAGGTGAGCGTCATGACGATGACGCCAGCGGGCCGACGCCTGCGATATCAGATGTCACTCGACTAGCGGATTGGGATACGGCATATGAACGGCGGACGCGACGGGCGACCTCGCCACGAGCAGATCGCGGCCGACCTCCGCGCCCGCATCATGTCGGGTGATCTGCCTGCGGGCTCTCGCCTGCCGTCCATCCCGACGCTGGTCCAGCAGTTCGATGCCGCCACCGCGACGGTGCAACGTGCCCTTGCCGCGCTCAAGGCGGAAGGGCTCCTGCACAGCGAGGTGGGCAAGGGAGTGTTCGTCCGGCATCGGCAAGCACTACCGATCGAGGCGATGGCCTACGTCGCGCCGTCGACCGGCGACTACAGCTATCACCTTCTCCGGGTCGCGGAGGTCGTGCCACCCGCCGACGTGGCGCGGGAACTGGAACTCGACGCCGATGAACGCGCTGTGCTCCGGCACCGCATCCTGCGTCACCGCGGCGAGCCGGTCGAGCTGTCGTGGTCGTACTACCCGTCCTCGATCGCGGTGGGAACCGAACTGGCCGAGCGTCGGAAGATCTCCGGTGGAGCGCCGAGGGTGCTGGCGGAGATCGGCCATGCTCAGCAGCGTATGAGCGACCACGTCTCGGCCCGGATGCCCACCACCGAAGAGATCGAGACGCTGAACCTGCCCGGTTACGTCCCGGTGCTTCGGCAGCTACGGGTGATCCGGTCGGCTGCGGGTCGACCCGTGGAGGTGTCGGTACTGGTGAAGGGCAGCCACCTGCACGAGCTGCGGTACGAGCAGACCATTGTCGACGGCACGTCGTAGCGGTGCCGCGCCGAGCGCTAATCCGTCGTGGTGCGGTTGGCGAGGGCGTCGACCAGGCGGCGGGTGGAGCCGGCCAGGTTCCACCGCTCGGCCAGCTCGACCAGGCGCTCCGGGTCGGCCGGTGCGGACGGCAGCTCGGTGGGCAGCGGCGGTAGTGGCACGTCCAGGGCGACCCGGACCACCTTCGGCGCCACCGCCAGGTAGTCGCGGGCGGCGTCGAGCTTGGTGCGTAGGCCGGGCGCGAAACCGGAGGCCGGATCGTCCAGGGCGGCCAGGATGCCGTCGATGTCGCCGTACCGCTCGATGAGTCGGGCGGCGGTCTTCTCGCCGACGCCGGCCACGCCCGGCAGCCCGTCGCTGGGGTCGCCGCGCAGTGCGGCGAAGTCGGCGTACCGGTCGGCGGCCACCCCGTAGCGGGACCGGACCGCCGTGTCGTCGCAGTCGTCCAGCTTGGCCACGCCCCGCCCGATGTAGAGCAGCCGCACCCCACGGGCGTCGTCGACGAGCTGGAACAGGTCACGGTCGCCGGAGACCACCTCGACCGGCCCGGGCTGGGTGACCGAGAGGGTGCCCAGCACGTCGTCGGCCTCGTATCCGGTCGCGCCGACCACGGTGATGCCGAAGGCGTCGAGCACGTCCAGGATCATCGGCACCTGCGGGCTGAGGGTGTCCGGCACGACCTCGCCGCCCTCGGGCGCCACCCGGTGCGCCTTGTACGACGGCAGCAGCGCGACCCGCCAGTCCGGCCGCCAGTCGTGGTCCATCGCGCACACCATCCGGCCCGGCCGCCGGGTGCGGACCAGTTGGGCGAGCATGTCGAGGAATCCGCGTACGGCGTTGACCGGCTGGCCGTCGGCGGTCCGCGCGGCTGACTCGGGGATGCCGAAGTAGGCCCGGAAGTAGAGACTGGGCGCGTCGACGAGCATGATCGGGGTCTGCTGTGCCACGCCCGACAGCCTGGCACATCCCACCGACGTTCGCGGTCGACGGCACGACCGGACGAGGAGGACCGATGCGCGTACCGACCCGGCTGGCCCTGACCGGAGTCAACCTGGACAGCCCGGACCCGGCCGCGCTGGCCCGGTTCTACGTGCGGTTGCTGGGCGGGGAGATCGAGGTGGAGGAGGCCGACGACGTCGTGCTGCGCAGTGCCGACGGTGGCCTGGCGTTGGCCTTCCAGCGCGAGCGGGCGTACGTGCGACCGACCTGGCCCGCCGAGGCGGACCGGCAGCAGATGATGATGCACCTGGAGATCGGGGTCGATGACCTGGACGCCGCCCTGGAGCACGCGCTGGCCTGCGGTGCCACGCTGGCCGAGTTCCAGCCGCAGGACGACGTACGGGTCTGCCTGGACCCGGACGGTCACCCGTTCTGCCTCTGGCTGATGGGCTGACTACGAGGCCGGTCGGGGTCGTCGACACGACCGCACCGTCCGTGCCCGCCACCCGAACGAACGTTAAGCTGGCTGGGTGGGAGCCAGAAGCTGCCACGGCGTACGACGGCTCACCACCATCCCACGGAGCTCACCACGCTATGACTGTCGACCGGATCCTGCCCACCGAAGAGGCCCACGACCTGCTGGAGCTGGCCACCGAACTCGCCGACCGCGAGCTGGCCCCGAAGGCCGTCGAGTTCGAGCAGCGCGCCGAGTTCCCCCGCGAGCTGCTGCGCACCCTGGGCCGGGCTGGTCTGCT
This sequence comes from Micromonospora sp. NPDC049900, assembly GCF_044461025.1. Lineage (NCBI taxonomy): Bacteria > Bacillati > Actinomycetota > Actinomycetes > Micromonosporales > Micromonosporaceae > Micromonospora > Micromonospora sp. NPDC049900. Next base: position 101,258 of record NZ_JBITKM010000008.1, on the reverse strand, counting down.
CGGTCTGCCCTACCCGGAGGAGTACGGCGGGGCCGCCCAGCCGTACGAGGTCTACCTCCAGGTGCTGGAGATCCTGGCGAGCCGCTGGCTGGCGGTCGCCGAGGCGGTCAGCGTGCACACGCTCTCCTGCCACCCGGTCGCCACGTTCGGCGACGACGCCCAGCGCAAGCTGCTCCCCGACATGATCGGCGGCGAGTTGCTCGGCGCGTACTGCCTCTCCGAACCGCAGGGCGGATCGGACGCCGCCGCGCTGACCACGAAGGCGGTCCGCGACGGCGACGCGTACGTGGTCACCGGCACCAAGGCGTGGATCACCCACGCCCAGGTGGCCGACTTCTACAACGTCTTCTGCCGTACCGGCGGACCCGGCGCGCGGGGCATCTCCTGCCTGCTGCTCGACCGGTCCACCCCCGGTCTCCACCCGCAGGCCGCCGAGCGCACCATGGGACTGCGGTCGTCACCGGTGGCGCAACTCGCGTTCGATGACGCGCGGGTGTCGGCGGACCGGCTGATCGGTGGCGAGGGCGCCGGCTTCACCATCGCGATGTCCGCCCTGGACTCCGGCCGCCTCGGCATCGCCGCCTGCGCGGTCGGTCTGGCCCAGGCGGCGCTGGACTACGCGGTCGGCTACGCGCGGGAACGTCGCCAGTTCGGCCGCGCCGTCATCGACTTCCAGGGCCTCGGCTTCACCCTCGCCGACCTGGCCACCCAGATCTCCGCCGCGCGGGCGTTGACGCTCGCCGCCGCCCGGCTGCGCGACGCCGGTCGGCCGTACTCGATCGAGGCGGCCAAGGCGAAACTCTTCGCCACCGACATGGCGATGCGGGTGACCACCGACGCGGTGCAGGTGCTCGGCGGCGCCGGATACGTGGCCGACCACCCGGTGGAGCGCTACATGCGGGAGGCCAAGGTGCTCCAGATCGTGGAGGGCACCAACCAGATCCAGCGTCTGGTGATCTCCCGGGCCCTGGCGAAGGAGTGACCGCGCGTGCCCTCCGGTGGTTTCGTCGTCGCGCCGACCGGTCTTTCCCGGTAGGTTGCACGCCGTGGAGGAGATCGACCGGGCCATCGTCGCCGCGCTGACCACCGACGGCCGGCAGTCGTACACGGATCTCGCGGAGAAGGTCGGCCTGTCCGTCTCGGCCGTGCACCAGCGGGTACGTCGCCTGGAGCAGCGCGGTGTGGTCAAGGGCTACACCGCGCGGGTCTCGTTCGAGGCGCTCGACCTGCCGCTGACCGCGTTCGTGGCGATCCGGCCGTTCGACCCGTCGCAGCCCGACGACGCCCCGGAACGGCTCGCGCACCTGCCGGAGATCGACTCGTGCTACTCGGTGGCCGGGGAGGACTTCTATCTGCTGCTGGTCCGGGTGGCCGGTCCGGTCGACCTGGAACGCGTACTCCAGGAGATCCGGACCGCGGCGAACGTCACCACCCGCACGACGGTGGTGCTCTCCACCCCGTACGAGGGGCGTCCGCCGAAGATCAGTGGCGAGCCGCCGAACCGCCCTCGGTCGCGGGCGGCGGGGGAGGCGGCTGGTTCCACCGGAGGATGACCCGTCGGCCGTGCTCGTGGCCGAGCACGCTGATGGTGGCGGTGTCCAGCCGGAGCAGCCCACCGGCCGACGGCGGCAGACCGATCCACCGGGCGCCCAGCACCCGCAGCGAGTGCGCGTGCCCGACGATCGCGACGGAACCCCGGTCGAGCAGCGGATGCACCGTGGCGAGCAGCCGGTCCAGACGTTCGCCGACCTCGCTCGGCGACTCCCCGCCGGGGCACCCGTCGGTCCACACGTTCCAACTGGACCGTTCGTCGTGGATCTCGGCGGTGGTCCGTCCCTCGTACTCGCCGTAGTTCCACTCGGCCAGGTCCTCGTCGGTGCCGGTGACGGTCAGCCCGGCCAGTTGCGCGGTGAGCAGCGCCCGGCGGCGCGGGCTGCTCAGCACCGCGACGAACCGCCGGCCGGCGAGCGCCGGACCGAGCGCGCGGGCCTGCCGCTCGCCGTCGGGAGTCAGTTCCAGATCCGTGTACGAGGTGTGCCGGCGGCTCGCGCTCCAGGTGGTCTCGCCGTGCCGGACGAGCAGGATCTCGCTCATGTCCTCAGTCAACCAGGAGTCGGATAGGATCGTGGGCATGTACTCCTGTGCCTTCTCGATGAAGCCCTGGTCCGGCCGCTGACGGCGGCAGGGTTGACCGGCTTCTTCCAGCTCCGCTCTGTCTCGCCGTCCTGGTGTTCCCGCCGGGCGGCCTGATCGCGCTGCCCGGCTCCACGACGAGCCGAAGAGCGCAGAGTGAACAATCTTGAACTGAACCCCACCCAGGACGCGACCCCCGGCCTGCCGGCCGGTGACCGGGCGCATGTCCGGGCCGAGGGCGTACGCGTGGTGCTGGGCGGACGGGTGGTGCTGTCCGACGTCAGCGTGACCGTCTCCGCCCGCTCGCGGCTGGCGGTCGTCGGCGAGAACGGCCGGGGCAAGACGACCCTGCTCCGGGTGCTGATCGGGGAACTCACCCCGGACCAGGGCACGGTGGAACGGACGGGCACGCTCGGCGTGGCCCGGCAGGCGCTGGAGGCGCGCCACGGTGAGACGGTGGGCACCCTGGTCGCCGCCGCCATCCGGGAGTCCCAGGAGGCGGTACGGGCGCTCGACGACGCGGCGACGGGACTGGCCGAGGGGCGTCCCGGCGCGGACACCGCGTACGCCGTCGCGCTGGACGCCGCCACCCGCCTGGACGCCTGGGACGCGGAACGCCGCGTGGACGTGGCACTGGCCGGGCTGGACGCCTGCCCGGACCGGCAGCGCCCGCTGTCGACGTTGTCGGTCGGCCAGCGCTACCGGGTCCGGCTGGCCTGCCTGCTCGGGGCGCGGCACGACCTGCTGGTGCTGGACGAGCCGACCAACCATCTCGACGCCGACAGCCTGGCCTTCCTCACCCTGCGACTGCGTCAGCACGCGGGCGGGGTGGTGCTGGTCAGCCACGACCAGGCCCTGCTCGGTGACGTGGCCGAGGAGTTCCTCGACCTCGACCCCAGCGAGGACGGCCGCCCACGGGTCTTCGCCGGTGGGTACGCCGGCTGGCAGGAGGGCCGTCGCCGCGAGCGGGAACGCTGGCTGCACGACTACGAGGCCCAGCAGGCCGAACACCAGCGGCTGGCCGAGGCGGTGAACGAGGCGCGGCAGCGGCTCAGCACCGGTTGGCGGCCGGAGAAGGGGCACGGTAAGCATCAGCGTCAGTCCCGGGCGCCCGGGGTGGTGCAGGCGTTGCGTCGTCGGCAGGAGGATCTCGACGCCCACCGGCTCACCGTGCCCGAGCCGCCGCTGCGTCTGCGCTGGCCCGAGCTGCGGACCCGGCCCGGGGTGCCGCTGTTGCGCTGCGACGACGTGACGGTGGCCGGGCGGCTGCACCAGCCGGTCACGCTCACCCTGGACGGTGGGGAGCGGTTGCTGGTGACCGGGCCGAACGGGGCCGGCAAGTCGACCCTGCTCGAGGTGCTCGCCCAGAACCTCGAACCCTCCACCGGCGAGGTCCGGCACCTGGGGCGGGCCCGCGTCGCGTACCTGGGTCAGGAGGTGCCCGCCTGGCCCCCGGCCGCCCTCGCCCGCGACCTGTACGACCAGCACGTGGGTCGGCTCCAGTCCGCAGGGCGGCTCCGCGAGGGCGACCGGCTGCCGCTGGGCGCGACACACCTGCTGGACCGGGAGGCGCTGCGTACGCCGGTGGGCCGGATGTCCCAGGGGCAGCAGCGGCGGTTGAACCTGGCGCTGCGGCTGGCCGAGCTACCCGACCTGCTGATCCTCGACGAGCCCACCAACCACCTATCGGCGCTGCTGGTGGACGAGTTGACCGACGCGTTGCGGGGAACCTCGGCGGCGGTGGTGGTGGCCACCCACGACCGTCAGATGCTCACCGACCTGGCGGACTGGCCGGTCCTGGCGCTACGAGCCGCCGAGGAGTCGCCCTGAGGCGCGCCACCTGCTCTCCACCGGACGGTGCCGTTTGCGCCTGGGTGTTGGCGTCTTTCGTGGCCGCCGACTCCTGTCGGGTTCGGGCGCTGTCGAGCTGACGGCACGGACGGATCAGGTAGGAGGGAGGCCACCGAGGCGGGCACGACCAGCGAAAAACAACCACACCTAGCTTCCTAGGACGCCCGAGCGGATGTGCACAGCACCACCGCTCCGAGAACAGTTTCAGATCATCGGATGAGGGGACACGAGCGTGAGGAGCGCAGCGGATCGCTGCGCCGCCGAGGCAGGCAGGGAGGCGACATGAGCTTCACCGACAAGGCGAAGAACAAGGTCGAGGAACTGAGCGGCGCCGCCAAGGAGCGCGTCGGCGACATGACCGACAACGAGCGCATGCGTGCCGAGGGCGCCAGCGAGCAGTCCGAGGCCCGTACCCGTCAGGCCGGTGAGAAGGTCAAGGACGCCGGCCGCGACGCCAAGGACGCCTTCACCAAGAAGTGACCGCACGTACGCCGAAGCGGGCCACCGGATCGTTCCGGTGGCCCGCTTCGCGGCGTGGCACGGGTCGGGGAGGAGGTGCCGCCCGGGCGACGCCGGGTCGGGTCAGTCGTCGCGGTGGGTCTGCCACCACTGGCGACCGGCGTCCGGCAGGGTGTCGATCGGGTCGTAGTACGCGTACCGCTTGTTGAGCGCCTCCAGGTCGGTGGACTCGATGGAGGTGCGGTAGTTCTTCGTCCAGTAGGAGATGCCGCGTTCGCGGTCGTACTCGGTGATCATGTGTACCCACCGCTTGCCGACGAAGGGCACGTCGCAGACGATCCGGGGGGTGGCGTAGCCGGGCAGGTAGCCCATGATGTCGTGCTGGAGCTGCTGGGCGTGCCAGACCGGGACCCGCCAGTGCTCGGCGTTGGGGATCATGTCGCACATGTAGAAGTAGTACGGCAGGATGCCCGCCTCGCCCTGGAGCGCGAAGCAGAGGTCGAGCAGGTCGGTGGTGCTGGCGTTGACGCCGCGCATCAGCACGCCCTGGTTGCGGACGTCGCGTACGCCGACGTCGAGCGCGGTCTGGGTGGCCTTGGCGACCAGCGGGGTGAGCGACTGGGCGTGGTTGACGTGGGTGTGAATGGCCAGGTTGACGCCCCGTCGGGCGGCGGTGCGGGCGACCCGCTCCAGCCCCTCCACGACGTCGGGCTGCAACCAGTGCTGGGGCAGGCCCATGAGCGCCTTGGTGGCGAGCCGGATGTCGCGGATGGTCTCGATCTCCAGCAGGCGCATCAGGTACGACTCGAGATTGCGCCACGGGACGTTGGCCACGTCGCCGCCGGAGACCACGACGTCGCGTACGCCGGGGTGGGCTTTGAGGTAGGTGATGTGGGCGTCGTACCGGTCGACGGGTTTGAGGGTGAGTTTCAGTTTGTCGACCGCGGGGGTGGAGTTGCCGACCAGGTCCATGCGGGTGCAGTGCCCGCAGTACTGCGGGCAGGTGGAGAGCAGTTCGGCGAGGACCTTGGTGGGGTAGCGGTGGGTGAGGCCCTCGGCGACCCACATGTCGTGTTCGTGCAGGGAGTCGCGGGTGGCGTACGGGTGGGAGGGCCAGTCGGTGCGGCGGTCCGAGGCGACGGGGATCATGTAGCGCCGGATCGGGTCGGCCAGCAGCGTCTCGGTGGTGGGTGGGGCGTCCGGCACCATGGTGTTGATCATTTGGGGTGGTACGAGCATGGACATGGTGGCCAGGGCGCGTTGGTCGGCGTCGAGGTCGGTGTAGAAGCTCTCGTCGACGGTGTCGCCGAGCAGGGCGCGGAGTTGCTTGATGTTCTTGATGCAGTTGACGCGCTGCCACTGGGCGCTCTCCCACTGGTCGCGGGTGACGTGGCGCCAGCCGGGGAAGCGGGTCCAGTCGGGTTCGACGAGGCGGTGGCGGCGGTATTCGTAGGGCTGGCCGGTGGGTGCGGTGGTGGGGGCCGGCTCGGGTGTTGCCGGGGTGGTCTGCACCGGCGGTTGGGTCTGGGTCACGGCCCCTCCTGCGGGTGTGCGTCGTCCGACCTGGGTGCAGGTCGGTCCGGGTTCGTCAGCGGACCGAAGGTTACTGGAAAATATTCGGTACAGGAATTATTCTGCCGGAAGTTTTCCCGTCATGCGAGTTGATGTCGGGGCTTCGGGCGGCCGGACAGGAGGTTGGCGTGACGTCACCAGTGGGTCTGCACCGTGTCGTGGAACCGGCGGGGGTGCTGCCGCAGGCGGCCTGGCGGTTGGACGCGCGGTCGGAGATCGGCCCGAACGAGGTGCGGATCTCGGTCGAGCGGCTGAACCTGGACGCGGCGAGTTTCCGTCAGTTGCGCGACAAGCACGGTGGCGACGGTGACGCGGTGCGCGCCGAGGTGCTCGACATCATCGCGACGCGGGGCAAGATGCAGAATCCGGTGACCGGGTCGGGCGGGATGCTGATCGGCACGGTGGCGCAGGCGGGGCGGCGGTCGCCGTTGGGTCTCAAGGCCGGTGAGCGGGTGGCGTCGCTGGTGTCGTTGACGTTGACGCCGTTGGTGGTCACCGACGGGTTGGCGCGGTGGGACGGGCTCAGTGAGCAGGTGCCGTGCGAGGGGTGGGCGATCCTGTTCGCCCGGTCGATCGCGGCGGTGCTGCCGGAGGACCTGGATCCGCAGTTGTCGTTGGCGGTGCTGGACGTGTGTGGGGCACCGGCGTTGACGGAGCGGGTGGTGCGGCGGTACGTGGCGGAGCGGGCGGGGTCCGGGCCGGTCGCGGTGGCGGTGGTCGGTGGTGCGGGCAAGAGCGGTTCGTTGTCGTTGGCGGCGGCGCGGCGGGCGGGTGCCGGTCGTACGGTCGGGGTGGTGCCGACGGTCGCGGAGCGCGACGCGCTGGTGGCGGCGGGCCTGGCCGACGAGGTGGCGGTGACCGACGCGCGGGATCCGGTGGCGTTGTCGGTGGCGGTGACCTCGGCGTTGGGGGTGCCAGCCGACGTGACGGTGGTCTGCGTGGACGTGCCGGGTTGTGAGCACGGTGCGGTGTTGGCGACCGCGGACGGGGGGACGGTGGTGTTCTTCTCGATGGCGACGAGTTTCGCGGCGGCGGCGTTGGGTGCGGAGGGCCTGGCGGCGGACGTGACGATGCTGGTCGGTAACGGGTATGTGCCGGGGCACGCGGAGTTGGCGTTGGGTCTGCTGCGTGAGGTGCCGGGGGTGCGTGGGCTCTTCGAGGCCCGGTTGGCGGCAGACTGAGGTCATGACGATGAACCCCTCGATGTTGTATCGGGCCGGCGTGTTGCACTGCCCGGCTGATCCGTCTGCGACGGCGCTGTTGGTGCGGAACGGTCGGATCGTCTGGTTGGGTGCCGGGGCGGACGCGCCGGCCGCGGACCGGGTGGTGGATCTGGGTGGGGCGTTGGTGACGCCGGCGTTCGTGGACGCGCACGTGCACGTGAGTGACACGGGGTTGGCGTTGTCGGGGCTGGATCTGTCCGGGGTGCGGTCGGCGGAACAGTTGTTGGAGGCGGTGTCGGTGTTCGCGGCGGGGTTGCCGGCGGACGCGGTGGTGTTGGGGCACGGGTGGGACGAGTCGACGTGGTCGGTGCCGGTGCCGCCGGGGGCGGCGGAGGTGGGTCGGGCGGCCGGTGGGCGGCGGGTGTATCTGTCGCAGGCGTCGATTCATTCGGCGCTGGTGTCGTCGGCGTTGCTGGCGGCGTGTCCGGAGGCGGTGGCGGCGCCGGGGTTCGACGCGTCGGGGTGGTTGCGGCGGGACGCGCATCACGTGGTGCGGGCGGTGGCGCGGGCGTCGGTGTCGCGGGCGCAGCGGGTGGCGGCCCAGGGGGTGGCGTTGCGGCATGCGGCGTCGTTGGGGATCGCGGCGGTGCACGAGTGCGGTGGGCCGGAGATCTCGGACGAGGAGGACTTCACGGGTCTGTTGGCGCTGTCGGGTGCGGGGGTGCCGGAGGTGTACGGGTACTGGGGTGAGTTGGGTGGTGCGGCGCGGGCGCGGGAGTTGGGTGCGGTGGGTGCGGGTGGGGATCTGTTCGCGGACGGGGCGTTGGGGTCGCGGACGGCGCACGTGTCGGCGGCGTACGTGGACGGGGAGGGGTGTGGTCACGGGTATCTGACGGCGGAGCAGGTTCGTGATCATTTGTTGGACTGTGCGGCGCACGGGATGCAGGGCGGGTTCCATGCGATCGGGGATGCGGCGATCTCGACGGTGTTGGCGGGGTTCGCGGGGGCGGCGGAGAAGCTCGGGACGGAGCGGGTGCGTGCGGCGCGGCATCGGATCGAGCATGCGGAGATCGTGGATCGGCGGTTGATCGCGGGGTTCGTGGAGTTCGGGGTGGTGGCGTCGATGCAGCCGGCGTTCGACCGGTTGTGGGGTGGTGCGGGTCGGATGTACGAGGCGCGGTTGGGGTTGGCGCGGTCGTTGGCGTCGAATCCGATGGGGGCGATGCACGGGGTGGGGGTGTCGTTGGCGTTCGGGTCGGATTCGCCGGTGACGCCGTTGGATCCGTGGGGTTCGGTGCGGGCGGCGGTGGCGCATCACAATCCGGCGCAGCGGATGAGTGTGCGGGCGGCGTTCGCGGCGCATACGCGGGGTGGTTGGCGGGCGGTGCATCGGGACAGCGAGGGGGTGTTGGCGTTGGGGGCGCCGGCGACGTTCGCGGTGTGGTCGTCGCCGACGGGGGTGCTGCGGGGGTTGCCGGTGTTGGAGGCCGAGGATCCGCAGGTGCGGGGGGTGCAGGATCCGACGCCGTTGCCGGTGTGCCGGGCGACGGTGTTGCGCGGTGAGGTGATCTACGAGGAAGGGTCGTCGTGACGCAGGTGAGTGGGTTCTCGGGCGGGAAGCTGGATCTGGATCCGGTGGTGGTGGCGCGGGCGCGGGAGTTGGCGCGGCGGGTCGGGCAGCCGGTGGTGGAGTTGGCGCGGGGGCACACCACGGTGTCGGTGGAGCGTGCGGTGTTGCGGTTGGCCGGGGTGGCGGGGGCCGATCCGGACGGTATCCCGTGGGTGAACCGGTTGGTGGACGCGGTGGTGGCGGATGTGGGGTTGGGGCACGGGGTGGCGGCGCCGGTGTTCGAGGCGTTGGCGCGTGAGGAGATCTCGGATGTGACGTTGCTGGCGCAGAAGGCGGCGGCGGGGTCGGTGCGGTTCGTGGTGCCGTCGGGGAGGTCGGCGACGGTGGCGCGGCGGGCGGCGCGGCGGGCGGTGGCGGCGGGGGTGCGGCGGATCGATCGGCGGCGGGCGGAGCGGGATCGGTTGGTGCGGCGGTTCGGGGATCCGGTGCGGCGGCCGTGGGTGTATCTGATCGTGGCGACGGGGGACATCTACGAGGACATTCCGCAGGCGCAGGCGGCGGCGCGGGCGGGTGCGGACGTGATCGCGGTGATCCGGTCGACGGGTCAGTCGTTGTTGGACTACGTGCCGGAGGGGGCGACCCGGGAGGGGTTCGCGGGGACGTACGCGACGCAGGAGAACTTCCGGTTGATGCGGGCGGCGTTGGACGAGTCGTCGCGGGAGTTGGGCCGGTATGTGCGGTTGACGAATTACGCGTCGGGGTTGTGCATGCCGGAGATGGCGACGCTCGCGGGCCTGGAGCGGCTGGACATGATGCTCAACGATTCGATGTACGGGATTCTGTTCCGGGACATCAATCCGATCCGGACGTTCGTGGACCAGCGGTTCTCGCGGCAGGTGCACGCGCGGGCGGGGATCGTCATCAACACCGGTGAGGACAACTATCTGACCACTGCGGACGCGGTGGACGAGGCGCACACGGTGACGGTGTCGCAGTTGTTGAACGAGTACTTCGCGCACGAGGCGGGGTTGGCGGACTGGCAGTTGGGGTTGGGGCACGCGTTCGAGATCAATCCGGAGGTGCCGGAGTCGTTCCGGTTGGAGTTGGCGCACGCGTTGTTGGCGCGGGAGTTGTTCCCGGATGCGCCGTTGAAGTGGATGCCGCCGACGAAGCACATGACCGGTGACGTGTTCCGGGGCAATCTGCTGGACGGGTTCTTCAACCTGGTGGGTGCCATGACGGGGCAGGGGATCCTGCTGGTGGGGATGATGACGGAGGCGGTGGTGACGCCGTGGTTGTCGGATCGGGACATCGCCCTGCAGAACGTGCGGTACGTGTTGGGTGCCGCCGGTGGGTTGCACGAGGACTTCGTGCCGGCGCCGGGTGGGTTCATCCAGCAGCGGGCGCACCGTGTGCTGGGTGAGGCGGTGAAGTTGTTGGAGCGCATCGGTGAGCGGTCGTTGTTGACGGCGATCGCCGAGGGCACGTTCGGGATCATGAAGCGACCGGCGGATCGGGGCAAGGGGTTGGACGGGGTGGCGGCGCACGAGGCCGACTACTACAACCCGGCGACGGAGATCCTGGAGGCGGTGGCGTGAGCGCGTCGCAGGGGCCGGTGGTGCGGCCGTACGGGGACACCACCGGTGACGGCATGGTGCAGGTGTCGTTCACGTTGCCGGTGCCGCACGACAAGCGGGCCGAGGGTGCGGCGATCCAGTTGGCGAACCGGATGGGGATGGATCCGGCGTTGTTGGTGCACGCGAAGCAGATGGGTGACGGGTTCACGTTCTTCGTGGTGTACGGGCGGGTGAATCATCTGGTGGACCTGTCGGCGGTGCAGGTGGTGGAGCGGGACTTTCCGCTGCTGTCGGCCAAGGAGGTCAACGCGGTGGTGAAGCGGCGGTTGCGGCGCAAGTTGTCGGTGGTGGGGGCGTGTATCGGCACGGATGCGCACACGGTGGGCATCGACGCGATCCTGAACGTGAAGGGGATCGCGGGGGAGAAGGGTCTGGAGTACTACCGGGAGTTGTCGGTGACGAACCTGGGTGCGCAGGTGAGTGTGCCGGAGTTGGTGGAGGCGGCGCGGGCGGCGCGGGCGGATGCGGTGTTGGTGTCGCAGGTGGTGACGCAGCGGGACGCGCATCTGCACAACACGCGGGAGATGTCGGCGGCGTTCCGGGAGGCGTTGCCGGTGGGGCGGCGGCCGTTGTTGATCGTGGGTGGGCCGCGGTTCGACGAGTCGCAGGCGACCGAGTTGGGGGTGGATCGGATCTTCGGTCGGGGCACCACGCCGGGTGAGGTGGCGTCGTATCTGGTGCACGCGTTGGTGACGGGTCGGAAGGTGGGGGCGGCATGACGGATCCTCGGGTGGGGTTGACGGTGACGCATCGGCGGTATGTGCCGTACACGCACGCGCATTACGCGGGGAACCTGGTCGATGGGGCGTACGCGTTGGGATTGTTCGGTGACGTGGCCACGGAGGTGTGCATCCGTACGGACGGGGACGAGGGGTTGTTCGCGTCGTACTCGGATGTGCAGTTCCGGGCGCCGATGCGGGCCGGTGACGTGCTGGAGGTGGTGGCGACGGTGACGCGGGTGGGTTCCCGCAGCCGGACGTTGGACTTCGAGGCGCGGGTGGTGTGTCGGGGGCGGCCGGATCGGGGTGGGTCGGCGGCGGAGGTGTTGGAGGTGCCGGTGGTGGCGGTGTCGGCGACCGGCACGGTGGTCGTGCCCGCGCCGGTATGAGTGTCGCGGTCTGCGCCGACGTCGGGTCGACGTTCACGAAGGTGGCGGTGGTCGACCTGGCCGGTGGTGGGTTGGTGGCGGCGGCGTCGGTGCCGACGACGGTGGGTACGGACGTGCTGCACGGTCTGGACGCGGCGGTGGCGGCGACCGGGGTGGGTGGTCGGGACGTGCCGTGGTTCGTGTGTTCGTCGGCCGGTGGTGGGCTGCGGTTGGCGGTGGTGGGGTACGAGCCGTTGGTGACGGCGCAGGCGGGTCGGCGGGTGGGGTTGTCGGCGGGGGCCGACGTGGTGCATGTGGCCGCCGGCCGGTTGGGGCGGGCGGAGCTGGCCGGGTTGCGGGCGGCGCGGCCGGACGTGGTGTTGCTGGTGGGTGGCACCGACGGTGGGGACGCCGAGACGCTGACCCACAACGCGACGCGGTTGGCGCGGGCGCGGTGGCGGGTGCCGGTGGTGTTGGCCGGCAACGTCGACGTGCGCGCGGAGTTGGCGGCGGTGTTGGCCGGTGCGGGGGTGCCGGTGACGGTGGCCGACAACGTGTTGCCGCGCATCGGGGTGTTGGCGCCGTTGTCGGCGCGGGCGGCGATCCGGCAGGTGTTCCTGCGGCATGTGATCGGCGGTAAGCGTCTGTCGCGGGGGGCGCGGTTCGGGCGGCTGGTGCGGGCGGCGACGCCGGATGCGGTGCTGACCGGGGTGGAGGTGTTGGCGGACGCGGTCGGTGGCGATCTGGTGGTGGTGGACGTGGGGGGCGCCACCACGGACGTGTATTCGGTGTTGACTCCGGACGAGCGGGCCGATGGGCCGGGTCGGGAGGTGGCCGGGGCGTTGTGGCGGGCGCGGACGGTGGAGGGGGATCTGGGGATGCGGTGGAGCGCGCCGGGGGTCGTGCGGGCGGCCGTGGAGGAGCGGCTGGTCGGTGACGGCGAGCGGGAGGCGTTGGCGGCCGAGGCGGCGGTGCGGGCCGCGGATCCGGGTTTCCTGCCGTCGGATGCGGCGGGGCGGGCGTCGGACGGCCGGTTGGCGGCGTTGGCGGCGACGGTGGCGGTGCGGCGGCACGCCCGGGGTGTGGGCACCGGTGAGCGGGCCGGTCGGGATCTGCGGGACGTGCGGCTGCTGGTGGGCTCGGGTGGGGTGTTGCGGCATGCCCGCGACGGTGAGGTGTCGCCGGTGTGGCGGGCGGTGTTGGGTGATCACGCGGGTGGGTGGGCGGTGCCGAGGGCGGCGCGGGCGGTGGTGGACGTCGACTACGTGTTGGCGGCGGCGGGGTTGTTGGCGGCGGAGCATCCGGGGGCGGCGCGGGCGTTGCTGGGGCCGCTGGTGTCGGCGTGACCGGTGTCGGGTCGACTGCGGACGGTGACGGTGAGCGCGACACGCCGTGCCGGTGTGGCGACTCGTCGGGGGTGGGTTGACAAGGTCGGGGGTGCGCCACGTACCGTCTTTGAGTCCTACCACGGGAAGCGGCTGTTGTTCGCTTCGTCCCTTCGTCCGCTGGCCGAGCGACGGTTGTCGCGGCGGCCAGGTCCAGCGGGCGGGGGTCGGCGGGGCGGCGCGAACCGGCCGCGGTTACCGGTGTACGGGCAGGGTGGGGTGCACGGCCAGTAGACAACGGCCCGACGGGGACAGCCAGTCACCGTCTGGTCGGTCCGAAGGTCGGCGTGCCTCATTCCCGCCGCACCGGCTGGGAAGGGCCTGGGAGCATCGGGGCGCGGCGTATGCCGCGCCCCGATTTCGTGTGGTCAGTCGGTGGCGGGTCGGGCCCGTACGTGCAGGCGTTCGCCTTGGGGGCCGTACAGGTTGAGGACTTCGGCGGGGGTCGGGTCGGGGTTGGCGACGGAGTGCGGCACGCGGGTGTCGAACTCGGCGACCTCGCCGGGGTGCAAGGTTATCTCGTTGTCGCCCAGGCGCAGCCGGATGCGGCCGGAGAGCACGTACAGCCATTCGTAGCCCTCGTGGGAGGCCGGTTGCGGGTCGGCGGGGGTGTGTGGCGGCAGGATCTGCTTGAACGCCTGGACGCCGCCGGGGCGGCGGGTCAGCGGCAGGAACGTCATGCCGTGGCGGACGATCGGTCGGGGGCGGACCCGGGGGTCGCCGACGGCGGGCGCGCCGACGAGTTCGTCCAGGGGCACCTGGTGGGCGCGGGCCAGTGGCAGGAGTAGTTCCAGGGTGGGGCGGCGGTGGCCGGATTCGAGTCGGGACAGGGTGCTGACGGAGATGCCGGTGGTGTCGGCGAGTTCACTCAGGGTGGTGCCGCGTCGTTTGCGTAGGGCGCGGAGCCGGGGGCCGACCTCCGCGAGCACCGTCGCTTCGTCGTTTGCCATAGCGGCAACATTACTTGTCGTTTCGGCGGGCGGGGTGCAGCGTGGAGCCGCACAGGTCACGAGGGGGTACGCATGGACGACGGATACGACGTGGTGGTGGTCGGCGGCGGCGCGGCCGGGCTGGCCGGGGCGTTGGCCCTGGCGCGGGCGCGCCGCTCGGTGCTGGTGGTGGACGCGGGAGCGCCCCGCAACGCGCCCGCCGACCGGGTGCACAACTATCTGGGTCGGGAGGGCTCGCCGCCGACGGAGTTGACGGCGACCGGCCGTGCCGAGGTCACCGGGCACGGCGGGCACGTGGTGGACGGGCGGGTCGAGGCGGTGACCCGCGACGGGGACGCCTTCGTCGTGACCGTCGACGGCGACCGGCGGGTCCGGGCACGGCGGCTGCTGGTCACCACCGGCCTGGTCGACGAGCTGCCGCCGGTGCCGGGGTTGGCGCAGCGGTGGGGCCGGGACGTGCTGCACTGCCCGTACTGCCACGGGTGGGAGGTGCGGGACCGGCGCGTCGGGGTGTTGGCGACCGGGCCCCTCGCGGTGCACCAGGCGCTGCTGTGGCGGCAGTGGAGCCCGCACGTGCTGCTGCTGACGCACCAGGGGCCGACGCCGGACGCCGAGCAGGCCGAGCGGTTGGCGGCCCGCGAGGTCGGGGTGGTGCCGGGCGAGGTGACGGCGGTGACGGTGGCCGAGGACCGGCTCACCGGCGTACGGCTCGCCTCCGGGGAGGTCGTGGCGCTCGACGCGCTGGTGGTGGCGACGGGCATGACCGCCCGGTCGGCGCTGCTGGAGTCGCTCGGGCTGGTCCCGGAGGATGTGGAGATGTCCGGGCACGTGATCGGCCGGCGCATCGCGGCCGACGCGACCGGCGCCACCACGGTGCCCGGGGTGTGGGTGGCCGGCAACGTCACCGACGTGTCGGCGCAGGTCATCCGGGCCGCCGGGGCGGGCCTGACGGCCGGGGCGGCGATCAACGCCGACCTGGTCGAGGAGGACACCCGCCTCGCGGTGGCCGCGCGTCGGCGGCAACGGGAGGAGATGTTCACCGAGGCGGCCTGGGAGGAGCGGTACCGGTCGCGGACGTCGATGTGGAGCGGCCGACCCAACGCGCAGCTCGTCGCCGAGGTGGCGGGCACCGCGCCGGGCCGGGCGTTGGACGTGGGCAGCGGTGAGGGCGCCGACGCGGTGTGGCTGGCCGAACAGGGGTGGCAGGTCACCGGCGTGGACATCTCCGCCACCGCCCTGGAGCGGGCCGCCGCGCACGCCCGCGACGCCGGTGCGCAGGTCGCCGCGCGCATTGATTTCACGCACGCGGACCTGCTGAGCTGGTCGCCGCCGCCGGGCGCGTACGACCTGGTGTCGGCGCAGTTCATGCAGCTTCCGCCGGACGCGCGGCGGGAGATGTTCGCGCGGCTGGCCGAGGCGGTGGCCCCGGGCGGGCGGCTGCTGATCGTCGGGCACGACCCCGGTGACACGCACGTCGGCGGTCACCGCGCCCGCTACCCGGAGATGATGTTCACCGCCGAGCAGGTCGCCGCGGACCTGGACCCGCAGCGGTTCGAGGTGCTGGTGACGCAGAGCCGCCCCCGTACGGCGGTGCACGACGGCCGGGAGACGGTCGTCCGCGACGCGGTGCTGGTGGCCCGCCGCCGCTGAGACACCCCACGTGGCCGCCGCAGGGGCGGTAGCGGGGGGCGCGGTCACCGGCGGCGACGAGGCCGGTGACCGCGTCGGTGTCGGGGTCCGTCGGGCGGGTAGCCTTCGGCGCGTGACCCCGCCTGACGCCCCCGTGACGACCGCGGACCGCGCCGACACCGTCCGGCCCGCCGCCTGCCGGTCGGCCGGTACGCCCCGGCCGCTGCCCCTGCCGGTGGCGGTGGGGATGGCGGTGGCCGCCGGGTTGGCGCTGCTGGTGGCGTTCCCGCCGTACGGGTGGTGGCCGCTGGCGCCGGTCGGGGTGGCGCTGCTGGCCGCCGCGACGCACCGGCGGCGACTGCGGGCCGGGGCGGGTCTGGGTTTCCTGGCCGGGCTGGCGCTGTTCGCGCCGCTGCTGTCCTGGACGAACCTGCACACCGGTTACCTGCCGTGGGTGCTGCTGTCGCTGTTGCAGGCCGGCTACCTGGCGTTGCTGGGTCTGGGCACCGCGTGGGTGTCGCCGCTGGCCGACCGGTATCCGGCGGGGTGGCCGGCGCTGACCGGTGTGCTGTGGGTGGGGCAGGAGGCGCTGCGGGACCGCACCCCGTTCGGGGGGTTCCCGTGGGGGCGGCTGGCGTTCGGTCAGGACGGCTCGCCGCTGCTGGGGTTGGCGGCCGTCGGCGGTGCCCCGCTGGTGACGTTCGCGGTCGCCACGGCCGGTGGGCTGCTGGTGACCGGCGTGTGGTGGACTCAGCGGGCCCGGCGGGCCGCCGGTGCCCGCTGGTGGACCCCGGCCGCCGGATGCGCGGCGGCGCTGGTGCTGCTGGTCGGCGGGGGGCTGCTGGTGCCGGTGAGCACCACGGCCACCGGTGACACGGTGACCGTGGCGATCGTGCAGGGCAACGTGCCCCGCCTCGGGTTGGACTTCAACGCCCAACGGCAGGCGGTGCTGAACAACCACGTGAACGCCACTATCGCCCTGGCCGGTGAGGTGGCCGCCGGCACCCGGGCCCGCCCGGACCTGGTGGTGTGGCCGGAGAACTCCAGCGACATCGACCCGCTGCGCAACCCGTCGGCCAACATCCGCATCTCCGAGGCCGCCGACGCGATCGACGTACCGATCCTGGTCGGTGCGGTGCTGACCGGCCCCGAGCAGGGGCAGGTGCGCAACGCGGGCCTGCTGTGGCGGCCGGGCAGCGGCCCCGACCTGGAGCAGCTCTACGTCAAGCGGCATCCGGTGCCGTTCGCCGAGTATGTGCCGTTGCGGCGTATCGCCCGGATGGTCAGCGACCAGGTCGACCGGGTCCGGGCCGACTTCGTGGCCGGCACCGCACCGGGGGTGGTGCGGACCCCGGCGGCGGTGCTCGGCGACGTGATCTGTTTCGAGGTGGCCTACGACGGGCTGGTGCGCGACACCGTGGTCGGTGGGGCGCAGGTGCTGGTGGTGCAGACCAACAACGCCACCTTCGACGAGGCCGAGGCCCGCCAGCAGTTGGCGATGGTCCGGTTGCGGGCCGTCGAGCACGGTCGGCCCGCGTTGATGGCCTCCACGGTCGGGGTGTCCGGGTTCGTCTCCCCGGACGGGCGGGTAAGCGACGCCACCGGGTTCAACACCCAGGCGGTCGTGGTGCGTGAGCTGCGGCTGACCGAGGGGCGCACCCTCGCCACCCGGGTCGGGGTGCTGCCCGAGGTGGTGCTGGCCGGGCTGTCCGTGGCCGCGTTGGTCGGGGCGGCCCTGGTGCGGCGCCGGTGGGGCGGCCGAGCCGGATGACCGGCGGCTGCCCGGAGAGGGGCAGCGGTGATGCGCAGGACCGACATCCGTCCGGCCGCGACCGGGGTGCCCGGTGTGGGTCGGGTGCTGGTGGTCATCCCGACCTACAACGAGGCCGACAACGTCAGCGCGATCGTGCGGCGGGTGCGGGCCGCCGCGCCGCAGGTGGAGATCCTCGTCGCCGACGACAACAGTCCCGACGGCACCGGCCGTATCGCCGACGGTCTGGCGCGCGGTGACGCGCATGTGCACGTGCTGCACCGGGAGGGCAAGCAGGGCCTCGGTGCGGCGTACCTGGCCGGGTTCGCGTGGGCGCGCCAACGCGGCTACGACGCGGTGGTGGAGATGGACGCCGACGGCTCGCACGCCCCGGAGGACCTGCCGGCGCTGCTGAACGCCGCCCGGCACGCCGACGTGGTGATCGGGTCGCGGTGGACGCGGGGCGCCCGGGTGCTGAACTGGCCGCTGCGGCGGCTGCTGCTGTCGCGGTGCGGCAACCTGTACGCGCGGCTGGCGCTGGGTATGCCGGTGGCCGATGCCACCGGCGGCTACCGGGTGTACCGGGCCGGTGTGCTCGACACGGTGGACCTGGAGTCGGTGTGCTCGCAGGGGTACTCGTTCCAGGTGGAGCTGTCCCGGTTGGCGCACCGGGCGGGGGCGCGGATCGTGGAGGTGCCGATCACGTTCGCCGAGCGGGAACGCGGCGACAGCAAGATGAGCCCGCTGATCGTGGCCGAGGCGCTGTGGCGCATCACCGGCTGGGCGGTACGCGACCGGCGTAGCGCGGTGCGGCAGGGTTGGCAGGCGGCCACGGTGGGGCGGGCCCGCTGGCCGTGAGCCGGAGCGTGTCATGCTGGATGGACGGGACGGCTGCGCCCCGCCGGGCGCGCCGTCCGATGACGAGCGCCGTGAGGCGGATGGGGTGAGATGCGCCGGACAGTGAGGTTCGTACCGTTGGCCCTGCTGGTGTCCCTGGCAGCGGAACTGGCCGTGTTCGTGGTGGTGGGCCGGGCGATCGGCTTCGGCGCGGCGACGCTGCTGGTGTTCGCGGCCTCGCTGCTGGGACTGGTCCTGCTACGCCGCGAGGGGATCCGGGCCTGGCGGGGCTTCCGGGACGCGGCGCAGTCCGGTCGGCCCCCCGGCGGTCAGGTCACCGACGGGCTGATCGGGCTGCTCGGTGCGCTGCTGCTGGCCACCCCGGGGCTGGTCAGCGGAGTGGTGGGATTGGTGCTGCTGGTGCCGCCGGTGCGCCGGCTGGCCCGTGGCGGCATCCAACGGTCCGCCGAGCGGCGGGTGTCGTCGATGACCGCCGGTGACCTGTTCGGGCCGCGCCGGGTGCACGTGTACCGGGGTGCGCCGCAGCAGCCGGCCGGTGAGCAGCCCGCCCCCGCCCCGCAGACCCCGCCGCAGCAGCAGCCGGTCGTCGACGACGGGCGCGCCATCGAGGGCGAGATCGTGGAGCCGCGCTGAACGCGACACCGCGCACGACGACGCCCCGGGAGATGATCTCCCGGGGCGTCGGTGGTGTGACCGGTCAGGCGCGACCGCGACGGGTCCGGACCTCCTGGAGCCGTTCGGCGAGGATGTCCTCCAGCTCGGCGATCGAACGCCGCTCCAGCAGCATGTCCCAGTGGGTACGCGGCGGCTTGGCCTTCTTCTGCTCCGGCTCGCTGCCGTCGACCAGCCGTGCCACGCTGCCGTCGAACTTGCACTCCCAGGTGGTGGGCACCTCGGCGTCGACGGCGAACGGCACCTCGAACTGGTGACCCTTGGCGCACAGGTACTCGCGGGTCTGCCGCGGCGCGAGCTCCGTGTTGCGATCGGATTCGTAGCTGACCGCGCCCAGTCGGCTACCGCGCAGCATGCGCTCGCCCATGATCGACTTCCCCTCTGTGGTGGTGCTGGTCCTATCGGTGTAACGGTCCGCCGTCGCCGGGCCATTCCCCGTGGCCGCCGTCTTGACGTCCGGCAGCACGGCGGGTACGGGTCAAGGGTAGCGGGCCGCAACGCGTACCCGGTCGGGTCCGCCCGCCGGGTCGTCTCGGCGGACCGTCGCCGCCAGCGGAGATCGTAGCCCTCGCACGCACCGGGCCGGGGCCGGTGGGCGGCGGCGCGCCGTGATCAACCCGCCCGGGGCGTCGGTGGCAGCGGCAGCGGCAGCCCGGGCAGGCCGTCGATGCTGGTGGCGACGTCGTCCTTGCCGGCGAAGTAGGCGTCCAGCGACGCGTCGTCCTCCCGGGCGAACCGGCGGCCGTGCAGGTCCCGGTCGGCGTCGTAGGTCATCAGCGGCACCGCGAACCCGCAGGTGTCGCGGATCAGCCGGGCGTGCACCACGATGACCGCCCGCAGCCCGTGCGCGGTGCTGTCGATGTCCGGGAAGCGGGCCAGCAGCCCCGGGAAGCGGGGGTCGTCGCGGAACACCGGCTCGCCCCGCCCGTGCACCCGCACGATCGACGGCGGCCCGGAGAAGGCACACCACATCAGCGTGATCCGGCCGTTCTCCCGCAGATGGGCGATGGTCTCGGCGTTGCTGCCGGCGAAGTCGAGGTAGGCCACGGTCAGTTCGTCGAGGACCGCCAGGCACCCCCGCAGGCCCTTCGGCGACAGGTTGACCGTGCCGTCACCGGAAAGCGGCGCGGTCGCGGTGAAGAACATCGGCTGGGCCTCGATGAAGTCCCGCAGCCGACCGTCGATGCGTTCGTAGGTCTTCCCCATCCGCCCATCATCGGCGAGTCCCCGCCCACCCCGCCGCCCCCTTCCCAGCCCTCGACACACGCGACCGCCCCGGCATGCGTCGATCAAGAGGTTTGGGCGGGGACAGGGCCACCATTCGCGCCCGAACCTCTTGATCAACAAGGGTGTGCGGGCGGCGGGTCAGGAGGTGGCGCGGCGGGTCAGGGCGGTGGCCAGCTCCGCCACCTGGGCGGCCAACTGCGCCACCCGCTGGCGGGCGTCGTCCCGGTCGGCCTCGGTGGCGCGCAGGCGTACCGTCACGTCGTCGAGCCCCCGCTCGGCGGTGCCCGCGGCGGCCCGGGCGGCGGCCAGGTCGGCGCTTAGCGTGCTGACGTCGGCGAGCGCGGCGGCCAGGTCCCCGGCGGCCTGCCGGGCCACCGCCTGGGCCCGGTCCCGGTCGGCGGTCGCCTGGGTGCGGGTCCGCTCGATCTCGGCCTGCACCGCCGCCACCTCCGCCTGGGCCGCCGCGACCTGGGCCCGGTCGGCGTCGGCGGCGGCACGGGCCCGCGCCGCCTCGGACCGGGCCTGCTCGGCGTCGGCGCGGGCCTGGGCGAGGTGGGTCCGGGCCTGCTCCACGTCGGCGCGGGCCTGGTCGGCGGCGGCGTTGGCCCGGTCCGTCACGGTCCGCAGCCGCTCCACCTCGGCGGCGGCCTCGCCGAGGGCGTGGGCGACCCGTTCGGCCTCGGCGCGGGCGGTGTCCCGCTCGGCAGTGCGGTCGGCGACGCGACGGTGGGCGGTGTCCAGATCGGCCCGCAGGGTGTCCGCCTGCGCGCGGGCGGTGTCCCGGTCGGCCTCGGCCTGCGTGCGCAGCGCCTCGGCGGCCACCGCCGCGCGCCGCGCCTCGTCCCGGGCCGTCTCGGCGGCCTCGGCACGCTGGTCGGCGGCGTCGGCCCGGGCCAGGGACCCGGCGGCCTCGGCGCGCGCGGCGTCCCGGTCGACGGCGGCGGTCTCGGCCGCCCGGCGGTCCCGTTCGGCGCGGGCGGCGGCGTCCTCGGCGGCCCGCACCGCCTCGTCCCGCTCGGCCTGCGCCGCCGCGACCTCACCGGCGGTCTCCGCCCGGACCTGCGCCACCTGACGCTGCACCCCCGACGGGGACAGCTCGGCGTGCAGGGCCTCGGTCAACGTCTCGACGATCTGGTCGAGCCGGTCCACCGCCTCCCATGTGCGGGCCACCTGACCGGGCAGGCCGGGGGCGTTGCGGTGGCGCATCCGGCTGTTGCGGGAGGCCCGCTGGCAGGCGCCGTCGTTGTCCCGGCAGTACCGGAACGGACGGCCCGCGCCGACGCGCTGCGGCACGTCGCGGCCGCAGTGGGCGCAGGGGCGGGTGTCGGCGGTGGGGGCGGGCTGGACGTCCATCGAACGGGCAGTCTAGTGAGCCGTCCACCACCGTCCCGTCGGCCCGTCACCGCACCGGTGCCGCACCGCCGTACGAGGCCGTGTCGACCGCCGGGGCGGCGGTGCTGTCCCGCACCGTCAACCGGGGCTCCAACAGCGTCGTCTCCGGCACCGGTTCCTCGGCCAACTTGCGCATCAGCAACGCCACCGCCTGGCGACCGATCTCCTCGGCGGGCACCGGCACCGAGGTGAGCCGGGGACCGGCGTGCTCGGCGAACTGGTCCGGGCAGACCGCCACCATCGACACGTCGTGCGGCACCCGCCGCCCCAACCCGGCCAGTGCCGCCTGCACCGCGCCCACGGCCGACTCGTTCTGCACCACCAGGCCGGACAGGTCGGGGTGCCGGGCGAACAACTCCACCACCCGACGGCGTACGTCGGCGGCGTTCTCCTCGCACGGCATCGTCACCGCCTCCACGCCGTGCGAGGCAGCCGCCTCCACCACACCGGCCCGCGTCCGGTGGGCGAACCCGGTGCCCCGGTCGTAGACGGCGGCCGGCGCACCCAGCAGCGCCACCCGCCGGTGCCCGAGGCCAGCCAGGTGCTCCACGCACACCTGGCCGGCCCGGTGGAAGTCCAGGTCCACACAGGTCAGGCCGGCGGTGTCGGCGGGTACGCCGATCAGGACGCTGGGGCGACCCAGCCCCCGCAGCAGCGGCACCCGCACGTCGTGCAACTCCACGTCCATCACCAGCACCCCGTCGACGAGCGCCCCGGCGGCGACCCGACGCAGCCCCTCCGGCCCCTCGTCGGAGGTCACCAGCAGCACGTCGTGGTCGTGACGGCGGGCCGAGGTCACCACCGCCGTGGCGAACTGCATCACCACCGGCACCTGGATGCCCGAGCGCAGCGGCAGCACCAGGGCGATCACGTTGGAGCGGCGGCTGGCCAGCGCCCGCGCCCCGGCGTTCGGGTGGTAGCCGAGCACCCGGATGCTGGCCAGCACCCGGTTGCGGGTCAGCTCGGAGATGGCCCGCTTGCCGCTGAGCACGTACGACACGGTGCTCACCGCGACACCCGCGTGCCGGGCCACGTCGGCGATGGTGGGCTGACCCGACGCCCGCCGGCTCACCGGGCCCCGCTCGCGCTGTGCAGCCGCGCCGACCGGGCCGCCGTGTCGCCGCGTACCGCCAGCGCGCCGATCAGCCGGACGTCGGTGGCGGAGCGGCCGACCAGCACGCTGTGGGTGGCGTCCTCCACCACGAGCGCGCCCCGGTCGGCGTCCCACCAGCCCAGCTCGGCGGTGCGCAGCCGCAGCGTGACCCTGCGGCTCTGTCCGGGAGCCAGGGTGATCCGGTCGAAGTCCCGCAGTTGCCGCAGCGGCTGCTTGACCCGGGAGCGGCGTTGCCGGGTGTAGAGCTGCACCACCTCCACGCCCGGCCGGGTGCCGCTGTTGGTGACCTCCACGCTCACCTCGACGGTCTCGTCGACCGACGCGGTGTCGGCGCTCAGCCGCAGGTCGGCGTAGTCGAAGCGGGCGTAGGACAGGCCGTGGCCGAACGGGTACAGCGGCTCGCCCCGGAAGTACAGGTAGGTGGAGTCCGCGCCGATCACGTCGTAGTCGAGCAGGTCGGGCAGGTCGGCGGTGTCGGCGTACCAGGTCTGGGTGAGCCGGCCGGCCGGGTCGGCGTCACCGAGCAGCACGTCGGTCAGCGCCCGGCCGTGCTCCTGCCCGCCGTGCGCGGACCAGAGCACCGCCGGCAGGTGCTGCTGCGCCCACCCGATCGCGTACGGGTAGCTGCTGGTCACCACCAGCACGGTGTGCGGATTGGCGGCGTGCACGGCACGCAGCATGGCCTCCTGCCGGGCGGGCAGGGCCAGGTCCACCCGGTCCTCGGTCTCGCGGCCGTTGACCATCGGGTGGTTGCCCAACGCCACCACCGCCACGTCGGCGTCGGCGGCCAGCGCGGCGGCCTCGGCCGCGCCGTCGGTCACCAGGTCGATGCCGAAGGCGGTGGCGGCCTGCCGGTCGTCGCCGTCGACGCGCAGTCGCCCGTCGGCGTCGACGGTGACGTACCGGTCGGTGGCCAGGTGACGCAGCAGGACGGTGCCGGCGGGCAGCGGGTCGAACTGGAACGTCTCGCGCACCACCCAGCCGCCCGGTCCGGGGCGGTCGTTGCGCAGGGCGCCGTCGTCGTCGACGCCGACGTGCCGGCCGTTGCCGACGGCCCGCAGCGCCACCGTGTCGCGTCCCCAGTCGAACACGTCGAAGTGGGCGGCGTCGGCGCCGAGGGTCAGCGGGCCGCCGTCGGCGGTGTCCGGGCAGCCCACGTACCGGTCACCGGCGCGCAGCGCGACGCGGTCGGTGCCCGGGTGCGTGGTGACCTGCGGCAGCCGCCCGGCCAACCCCTGGTAGGTGGTGACCGCGTACGGCAGGGTGCCGCTGTACCAGTCCTCGTAGACGGTGTCGGCCAGCGGGCCGAGCACGGCGACCCGGGTGCCGGCGGGCAGGGGCAGCAGGCCGGTGTTGCGCAGCAGCACCACGGAGTCGCGGGCGGCCTGCCGGGCCAGGTCGCGGTGGGCCGGGCAGTCGACGACGTCGGCGGGGGTGGCGGCGTACGGGTCGTCGTGCGGCGGGTCCAGGTCACCCAGGCGCAGCCGTACCGACAGGATGCGCCGTACCGCCCGATCCACGTCGGACGCCGAGATCAGGCCCCGGTCGAGTGCCTCGGCCAACCACCGCCGGGTGGGGGCGCTGTCGGTGTGGTTCTCGGTGAAGCTGTCGATCCCGGCACGCAGGGCGGCGGCGAATCCGTGCACGTGGTCGGGTGTCTGGTCCTGCACGTCGGTGAGGTTGCCGACCGCGCCCGCGTCGCCGACCACCAGCATTTCGTCCGACGCCCACCGGCGCAGTTCGCCGTCGATGAGTGGGCTCAGGTGCGCCGGCACCCCGTCGACCAGGTTGTACGACGCCATCGCGCCGACCGCGACACCGGCGGCGATCGGGGCCCGGAAGGCGGGCAGTTCGTACTCGTGCAGCACCCGGGGCGGCAGGTCGCTGGAGGTGGTGGCCCGGTCGGTCTCGTTGTTGTAGCCGAGGAAGTGCTTGACCGTGGGGGCGGTCCGCAGCCGCTCGGGATGGTCACCGCACAGCCCCCGCGCGTAGGCGGTGGCGAGCCGGCCGGTCAGCCACGGGTCCTCCGACCAGCCCTCCTCGTTGCGGCCCCAGCGCGGGTCGCGCAGCGGGTTGACCACGGGTGCCCAGACGTTGAGGCCGACGCGCTGCGGGTCGGCGTGGTTCTTGGCGCGGACCTCGGTGCCGACGGCCGCGCCGACGGCCCGGATCAGGTCCGGGTCCCAACTGCTGGCCAGGCCGATGACCTGGGGGAACACGGTGGCCGTGCCGAGCCAGGCGACGCCGTGCAGCGCTTCGGTGCCGGTCTTGAACGGGGGCAGGTCGAGCCGGGGGACCGCTGCCTGCCACTGGTGCAGCAGGCCGACCTTCTCGGGCATGGTGAGCCGGGCCAGCAGGTCATCGATCCGGTCCCGGGGTGCGGGCAGGGTGGGGTCGGTCATGGTGGATCGCCTTCCAGTGCCCGGCGCGCCGGAGGTCGAAGCGCTTCGACGGCGGACGGCCGAGCGGCATCGCAGGTGACGGTGGGGTGACGGTCGTCGTCCCGGACGCAGGTGAAGCGCTTCGACGAGCCGTGGAAAGCAAGCCGCCCCGGGTGCCCGAGCGGAGCGGCTCGCTTCGAGGTTGGCACCATCGACCGGTCCGGTCAAGACTCGGTGCGCGGTGCCCAGGTCAGCGGGTCGGCAACCGTCCGGCCTCGACGGCGGCCAGGGCCGCGGTGGCACCGCCGAGCGCCGCCGCGGTGTCCAGGGTGGAGGCGTCGAGCCGGACGCCGCCGGCGCCGGGGGCGTGGGCCCGCGCGGCGAGCTCGGAGCGGGCCGCCGGCAGCAGCCAGGGCGCCAGGGTGGCGAAGTGGTCGCCGAGCACCACCGCCTCCGGGTTGAGCAGGTCGGCCAGGACGGCCACGCCACGGCCGAGGTGCCGGCCGGTCTCGGCCAGGCCGTTGCACACCGTGGGGTCGTCCTGGCGGGCCAATGTCACGATCCGGGTCAGCTCGGGCAGGTAGTCGGTGACCGGGCCGTCGGCCTCGGCGTCGGGCAGCAGTCGGCGGACCACGGCGGGCAGTCCGACCAGGGTGGTCAGGCAGCCTCGGCCGCCGCAGTCGCAGGGCGGCCCGGTCGGGTCCACGGGCAGGTGGCCGATGCCGCCGGCGAAGCCGCGTCCACCGCGCAGCAGCCGGCCGGCGGCGATGATCCCGGCGCCGACGGTGATGCCGCCGGCCAGGTGCACCAGGTCGGCGGTGCCCGCGTACGCGCCGTGTCGCTGTTCGGCCAGTGCCGCGAGGTTGGCGACGGTGTCCACGCCGACGGTGAAGGTGGGTTCCCGCAGGGCCGCGCGCAGGTCGTCGGCGACCGCAACGTCCCGCCAGCCGAGGGCGTCGGACAGCGGGACCGCCCCGGCGGGGTCGACCAGCCCGGGCACCCCGACGGTGAGGCCGAGCATGGTGCGGCCCTGTGCGGTGACCCGGCCGATCGCGCGGCGGGCCAGGGCGGTCAGGGCGCGCAGGGTCTCGGCGGGGGAGGCGGTGTCGGCGGCGAAGGCCCGACGCCAGGTGAGCAGCCGGTTGCCGCCGAGGTCGATGGCGACCGCGACCAGTTCGTCGGCGCCGACCTGCAGGCCGAGTGCGGCGTACGGCTCACCGTCGAGCACCAGCATCGTCGCGGGACGGCCGACCCGGTTCTCGGTGAGCCCGGTCTCGCGGACCAGCCGCTGGTCGATCAGCTCGCTGACGAGGCTGGAAACGGTGGCCTTGTTGAGGCCGGTGCGGGCGGCGATGTCGGCGCGGGAGCAGGGGGCGTGCAGGCGGACGTGCCGCAGGACCACCGCGCGGTTGGCGACCCGCACGTCACCGAGGTCGGTCGGCTGCGGCTCGTTCTGGATGCTGATCACGATCTGCCCGCTCCCTGCGCCGGTGTCGTGGCGCGCGCGTCCATCATCGCGTACCGCGGTGGCGGGACCGACCACGCCGTCCGGGCCGCCGGCACGCCCTGTCTTGTGGGACGGGATAGCCGTCGATTAGTTTGTTCGGCTAGAACCCCAACTAATCCTAGCCGGAGTCCCCCGCTCCGCAAACCGTTATCGACGACGAAGGGAGTGCGCCGTGACACCTTCTCCGCGCACATCCACCGACCGCCGCACCATGCTGCGGCTGATCGGCCTCGGCGCCGCCGCGACCGTGGGCGGCGGCGCCCTGGCCGGTTGCAGCAAGGAGGCCGGCAGCCAGGGCAGCGCCACCAGCGCCGACGCCATCAAGGCGGTGCTGCCCACCTACCAGCGGGTCGAGCTGCTCAAGCCGGACATCCCCGGCGAGGGCCCGATCCCGGACGGCTACCTCAGCTACCCCCGCGAACTCGTCGACGCGGTCACCGAGCAGCCCGGCCGGGGCGGCCCGCCGATCCAGACGATGAGTCCGTGGTGGGGCCCGACTCCGCCGCCGCTGGGGCGCAACTCCTACCTCGCCGCGGTCAACGGCAAGCTCGGCGTCGAGGTCAACCCCAGCCTCCAGGACGGCCTGACCTACGCCGACAAACTCAACGCCATGCTCGGCGCCCGCGACGTGCCGGAGCTGCTGTCCGCGCCGAACTGGGAGGTGGACAAGGTCGCCCGGTTCTCCGACGCGGTCAAGGCGTTGTTCACCGACCTGACCGACCACCTCCAGGGCGACAACGCGGCGAAGTACCCGTATCTGGCGGCGCTGCCCAGCGGCGCCTGGGAGTACTCGGTCTGGGGTGGGCGGCTCTACGCCGTGCCGTTTCCCACCGACGGGCCGTTCGCGTGGGCCATGTTCTACCGCAAGGATCTGCTCGACGCCGCCGGGCTGGCCGCCCCGGCCAGCCCCGACGAGCTGTACGAGTTCGGCAAGAAGGCCACCGACCCGGCCAAGGGTGTGTGGGCCTTCGGCAGCGTCTTCGAGATGGTGCAGCAGTACTTCGGCTGTCACGAGCGCTGGCGCAAGATGCCCGACGGCCGCCTACAGCACAAGTTCGAGGACCCGGCCTTCGAGGCGGCGCTGGAGTTCACCGCCCGGCTGTTCGCCGAGGGCCTGGTGCATCCGGACACGGTGGCCAGCAAGGGCGCCGACGAGAAGCAGCTCTTCAACTCCGGCAAGATCCTGATGTACCGGGACGGGCTCGGCGCCTGGCAGGGCATGCAGAGCGAACGGGTCAAGGAACTGCCCACCTTCAACATGCAGCCGCTGCCGGTCTTCGGCGCGCCGGGCGCCCAACCGGTCATCTGGGGCAGCGAGAAGCCGATCTTCTACACCTTCCTCAAGAAGGACCTGTCCGCCGAGCGCGTCGACGAGCTGCTGCGGGTGCTCAACTGGTGTGCCGCGCCGTTCGGCAGCCGTGAGTTCGAGCTGCGCGAGTACGGCGTGGAGGGCCAGCACTTCACCCGGGGCGCCGACGGCACGCCGACGCTGACCGAGCGGGGCCGTACCGAGTTGGGCGCGCAGTACACCCACATCGGCGGGCGGGTGCCGGTCAAGGTGCGCAGCGGCGACACGCCCCACTTCGTGCAGGACTACCTGGGCTACTACCGCACGAACATCGCCTCGATCGAGAAGGACCTGTTCGCCGGGATCAAGCTGGAGCTGCCGGCGAACTGGTCGAAGATCATCCAACCGACCGACGACAAGATCCGTGACATCCTGCGCGGTCGTCGCCCGGTCAGCGACCTGGCCCAGGTGCGTAAGGAGTTCCTGGACACCGGTGGCGAGGAGGGCCGCGCGTTCCACGAGAAGGCGCTCGCCGACAACGGCCGATGAACGGGCGGACAACCGTGCGCCCGACCGGTGCCGGGGGACCGGTATGAGCGTCCCCGGCACCGTCGAGGAGCGACCACCCGCCGGACGTACGCCGCCACCGCGGCGTCCCCGGCGCGGTGGGCGGCACACCCTGCGGGCCCGGCTGCGCCGCGACTGGCCGCTGCTGGCGATGGCCGCCCCGGCGGCGCTGCTGCTGCTGGTCTTCCACTACCTGCCCACGCTGGGCAACGTCATCGCCTTCCAGGACTACAACCCGTTCGTCGGCGACGACCCGCTGGACGCGTTCCTCAACAGTGAGTGGATCGGCTTCGGCAACTTCGAGGCCCTCTTCCGCGACCCGCTGTTCTGGGACGCGGTCCGCAACACGCTGAGCATCACCGCCTTCCAGTTGGTGTTCTTCTTCCCGCTGCCGATCCTGCTGGCGCTCATCCTCAACAGCGTCGTCTCCGGGCGGCTGCGCGGGTTCGTGCAGAGCGTCGTCTACCTGCCGCACTTCTTCAGTTGGGTGCTGGTGGTGACGTTCTTCGTGCAGATGTTCGGCGGGGCCGGACTGCTGGCCCAGGAGATGCGCCAGGCCGGCATGCAGCCCTGGGAGATCATGACCAATCCGGACACGTTCATCGTGCTGGTCACCGCCGAGGCGGTCTGGAAGGACCTCGGGTGGGGCGCGATCGTCTTCCTGGCCGCGCTGTCCGCGATCGACCAGAACCTGTACGAGGCGGCGGCGGCCGACGGGGCCGGACGGTGGCGTCGGTTGTGGCACATCACCCTGCCCGGTCTGCGTCCGGTGATCGTGCTGCTGCTCATCATGCGGCTCGGCGACGCGCTCTCGGTCGGCTTCGAGCAGTTCATCCTGCAACGCGAGGCGGTCGGCCGGGAGGCCGCCGAGGTGCTCGACACGTTCGTCTACTACCAGGCGATCAGTACCCAGCAGTGGGGACTCGGCGCCGCGGCGGGCCTGTTCAAGGCGGTGGTCGGCCTGGCCCTGATCATCACCGCGAACAAGGTCGCGCACCGGCTCGGTGAGCAGGGGGTGTACGCGAAATCATGACCGCACAGCTCAGTGGTGCCGGGCCGGTGCCCGCGGCACCGACAACGGCGGGGCGACCCGCGCCACCGCCACGGCGACGCCCCACCGGTCGCCCGGTGTGGGCGGGCCGCCCCTCGACGTCGCTGACCATCGGCAAGGGGGTCGTGCTGACCCTGCTGGTCGCGGCGGTGCTGGTGCCGCTCTGGGCGGTGCTGGTCACCAGCCTCGCCTCGCGCGGCACCATCGACGACGCGGGTGGCATGGTGATCATCCCCCGGGAGATCGACCCGTCGGCGTACATCACCATCTTCAGCGGCGGCGACGTCACCCGGGCGGTGTGGATCAGCACCCTGGTCACCGTGCTCGGCACCACGGTCAGCCTGCTGCTCACCGTGCTGGCCGCGTACGGGCTGTCCCGGCCCGGTTCGGTCGGCCACCGTGGGCTGCTGTTCTACTTCCTGCTGACGTTCCTGATCTTCCCGGGGCTGGTGCCGAGCTATCTGGTGGTGACCGGCCTGGGCCTCAAGGACAGCATCTGGTCGCTGATCCTGCCCAGCGCGATCAGCGTGTTCAACCTGGTGGTGATCCGCGCGTTCTTCATGAACGTGCCGGCCGAACTGCTCGACAGCGCCCGCATCGACGGCGCGGGGGAGCTGCGCATCCTCACCCGGATCGTGCTGCCGCTGTCCAAGGCGGTGATCGCCGTGGTCGGTCTCTTCTACGCGGTCGGCTACTGGAACGCGTACTTCAACGCGGTGCTCTACATCGACTCCAACGACAAGTTCCCGATCCAACGGGTCCTCCAGAGCTACATCCTGGCCGGACAGTCACCGAACGTCTCCGGTGCGTCGGTGAGCCTGCCCGGCGTGTCGGCGTACCCGCCGACGCTCGCGGTCAAGATGGCCGTGGTGATCGTGACGGTCATCCCCGCCGTGATCATCTATCCGTTCGTGCAGCGGCACTTCACCAAGGGTGTCATCACCGGCGCGGTGAAGGGCTGACCGGGCGCGGTGCGGCGCCGCTCGGCAGGGGCCGGACCCGGGTGGGTCCGGCCCCGTCGCGCGTGACGCCCGACTCCGTCCAGCCGGGCGTCACGCGCGACGGTCGGCCCTAGGCGGGGAACAAGCCCGCGAAGGGCACGACGGTCACCGCCGCACCGTTGAGCAGTGACCGGGCCGGCAGGTCGGACTCGCCGACCCCGGCGAACGCCAACTGCCCCACCAGCAGTGGCCCTCGCGTCCTGATCCGCAACTCGTCGCCGTCGCGGAACGCCTCGATGACGGTGTCGCCGTCGACGTCGTGCACCACCGTCCGGCCCGCGACGGCACCCCAACTGACCAGCGTGACGTCGCGGAACGGCCGGTCGCCGACGGTGGGGTGCGGCGCGACCAGCGGCAGCAGCGTGCCGTGCCGCACGAACAGCGGGGTACGCGACAGCGGCACGGTGACCCGCAGGTGCCGCCCGCCCGGATGCCGCTCGCCGGTGGCCGCGTCGATCCAGTCGTCCCCGACCGGCAGGTAGACGTCGCGCCCGCCGGTCGCGTCCAGCACCGGCGCCACCAGCAGGTCGGTGCCGAGGCGGTACTGCAGGTCGGTGGTCCAGGCCGTCGGGTCCTGCGGCGTGTCGACCAGCAGGGCGCGCATCATCGGCGCGCCGGTGCGGGCGGCCTGCACCGCCGCCGACCACAGGTACGGCATGAGCCGGTAGCGCAGCCGCAGCGCGGCCACCGCGTGTCGTTCGGTCTCGGCCGGGAAGTCCCAGGGCAGCCGACTGGTGGTGCCGTGCAGCCGCAGCAGCGGCGACAGCGCCCCGAACTGCGACCAGCGGACGTACAGGTCGGGTTCCGGGGTGCCGTGGAACCCGCCGGTGTCGTGGCTCCAGAACGGCACCCCGGACAGGCCGTGCGACAGCCCGCCGCGCAACGTGCTGGCCAGCGCCGGCCAGGTGGCGTTGACGTCGCCGCTCCACTGCGCGCTGTGCCGCTGCCCACCCAGGTACGACGAGCGCGCCCACACCGCCCGGTGACCGGCCACCTCCTCGGTGACCTGGGCGACCACGTCGTTGAAGAGCAGGCTGTAGACGTTGTGCAGCTCGACACCGGTCATCCCGTTGTGGGCCACGGCGTCGGCCGGCACCCCCTCGGCGAAGTCGGTCTTGAACACCGCCACGCCCTGCTCCAGCAGGGGCCGCAGCAGACCGGTGAACCAGTCGACGGCGGCCGGGTTGGTGAGGTCCACGATGGCGCTGACCGGGTAGCTGCCGTGCCACACGTCGGCGACGTACGTGCTGCCGTCGGGGCGGCGCAGGAAGTAGCCGGCGCGGTCCGCCTCGGCGTACAGCGGGCTGCCGGTCATCAGGTACGGGTTCATCCAGAGGCAGACCCGGAAGCCCTGCTCGCCGAGGGTCCGCAGCATCCCGGCCGGGTCGGGGAACGCCTCGGCGTCCCAGCGCAGGTCCGACCAGTTCCCGGCGACCTGCCAGTAGCAGTCCAGGTGCAGCACGTCGCAGGGGATGTCGCGCTCGCGGATGCGGCGCGCCCGGTCCAGCACCTTCTCCTGACTGTCGGGGTAGAAGCCGGAGGAGATCCAGGTGCCGAAGGCCCAACGCGGCGGCAGGTACGGCCGAGAGGTGAGCCGGTCGAGGCGGTCCAGCACCTCGGCGGGGGTCGGACCGGCCAGCACGTAGTAGTCCAGCAGGTCGTCGGGGACCAGGATCTGCACCGTGCTGTGGGTGGACTGACAGACGTCGAACTGCACCGGCAGGCCACTGTCGACCAGCAGCCCGTAGCCCCGGTCGGACAGATAGAACGGCACGTTCTTGTGCGAGCGGTCGGACTCGCTGCCGAAGGCGTCGAAGTTCCACATCAGCGCCCGTTGGCCGCGTTTGTCCAGCGGGGTGAACTTCTCCCCGAAACCGACGAAGCGTTCGTCGCCGGGCGCGACGAAGCTCTCGTGCCAGGCCACGCGGACCCCGTCGACGGTGGAGCGGCCGAAGGGCAGCGTGCGCCGCCGGCCGCTGATGTCGACCGTGCCCGGGTCCTGTTCCAGCAGGACGGTGCCGTCGGGGCGCAGGAACCGGATCCGCCACGGGTCGAGCCGGATCTCGGCGACGACCGATCCGGCGTCCACGCGTACCCACCGGTCGTCGGCGGTCACGGTCGCCGCCCGCGTCTGGGGGTGGACCAGCGTCACCGCCCGCGCGGACCGGCTCCGTGCCTGGGGGTCCTCGGCGAGCCGGACCCGGATCACGCCGTCACCGGCGGCCTCCACCCGGACCACCGCCGTCACCCCGTCGGCCAGCGCCGCCTTGAAGGTGGCCCCGGAGGTGTCGCCGCCGACGAACTCGGCCCGCCCCACCACCGCTGTGCCGTCCTCGCCGGGGGAGCGGACGGGCAGGTCGGGCGGGTCGGCCACGAACGTCTCGTACGGCACCAACGGCGGTCGGTACGGCATCGGCTCTCCTCAGGCTACGGCGGTGCGGATAGTTTCTTTAATCACCCAACGAACTGTCAACGAGGATCATCGATGCCGAAACTATCGGCGCCGTTGACATGGGCAAACCACCTCCCTAGTTTGGACAGAACATCAACTAATCCGGCGGATGGTGGACGATGTGGCACGACGGTCGGCTCTGCTACGGCGGTGACTACAACCCGGAGCAGTGGCCGGCGGAGGTCTGGGCCGAGGACGTCGCGCTGATGCGCCGGGCCCGGGTCACCCTGGTCACCGTCGGCGTGTTCGCCTGGTCCCGCCTGGAACCGGCCCCCGGGCAGTACTGCTTCGACTGGCTCGACCAGGTCCTCGACCTGCTGCACGACGGCGGCATCCGGGTCGCCCTGGCCACCCCCACCGCCAGCCCGCCACCCTGGTTCTCCCTCGCCCACCCGGGCGCGCTGCCGGTCACCGCCGACGGGGTCCGCCTGCACCACGGCAGCCGCGACACCTACTGCGCCGCCGCCCCCGCCTACCGCTCCGCCGCCCGCCGCATCACCGCCGCCCTCGCCGACCGGTACGCCCGGCACCCGGCCGTGGCGCTGTGGCGGGTGCACAACGAGTACGGCACCACCTGCCACTGCGAGCACACCGCCCGCGCCTTCCGACGGTGGCTGGCCGGGCGCTACGGCGACCTGGACACCCTCAACGACGCCTGGGTCACCAGCTTCTGGAGCCAGCACTACTCCGACTGGTCACAGATCAGCACCCCCCGCGCCACCCAGTACCTGGGCAACCCCGGCCACCTGCTGGACTTCCGCCGCTTCTGGTCGGACACCCTGCTCGCCGCGTACGCCGAACAGCGTGACCTGCTGCGCGCCGCCGCGCCGCAGACCCCGGTCACCACCAACTACGTACTCGGTGACTGGGTGCCGGTCGACCACGCCCGCTGGGCCCGCGAGGTGGACCTGGTCGCCGTCGACCACTACCCGTCGGCCGTCGACGGCGGCGCCGAGGAACAGACCGCGCTCGTCGGCGACCTGGCCCGGGGCTGGGCCCGGCACGCCGCCGCCGACCCGACCTGGTTGCTGATGGAGAGCGCCCCCCAGCAGATCCACACCACCGGGCGGGCACACACCAAGGAACCCGGGCGGATGCTGCGGCACAGCCTCGCCCACGTGGCCCGCGGCTCGCACGGCGCGATGTTCTTCCAGTGGCGGGCGTCCGCCGGTGGCGCCGAACGCTTCCACTCCGCCCTGGTGCCGCACGCCGGGCCGGACAGTCGGGTGTTCCGCGAGGCGGTCGAGCTGGGCGCGGTGCTGGAACGGCTCACCGAGGTACGCGGCCGGGTCGAGGCGTCGGTGGCGCTGGCCGTCGACGCCTGGAGTGCCTGGGCGCTGCGCCACCCGGGCCTGCCCTCGACCCGGGTGGACCACCACGAGGAACTCGCCGCCGCCCACCGGGCCCTGTGGCACGCCGGGTACGGCTGCGACACGGTCGCGCCCGGCGAGGCCCTCGACGGGTATCGGCTGCTCGTCCTGCCCGCCCTCTACCTGACCGACGACGCCACCGCCGAGTGGATCCGCGCGTACGTCCACCGTGGCGGTCACCTGCTCGCCACGTACCTCAGCGGCACCGCCGACGCACACGCCCGGATCCGGCTCGGCGGCTACCCGGGCGCGCTACGCGACGTGCTCGGCGTACGGGTGGAGGAGTTCCACCCGCTCGCCGACGACGACCAGGTCCGACTCGCCGACGGCGGCACCGGCCGGATCTGGGCCGAGACGGTCCACCCGACCGGGGCGGAGACGGTCACCACGTACGCCGGTGGGGTACTCGACGGGTCACCGGCGATCACCCGGCACCGCCACGGCACCGGCACCGCCTGGTACGTCTCCACCCGCCCCGACGACACCACCTACCGCAGGCTGCTGGACTCCGCCGCCCGCGCCGCCGACATCGCCCCGGTCTGCCCGGACGCACCCGCCGGGGTGGAGGCGGTCCGCCGCCTCCACCCCGGCGGGAGCTGGCTGTTCCTGCTCAACCACACCGACCGTGCCCGACGCGTACCGGCCCGGGGCCGCGACCTGCTCACCGACACCGAGGTCGACGAGGCGGTGACCCTGCCGCCCGGCGGTGTGGCCGTGCTGCGCGAGCGGCTGCCCTCGGCTTCCGGTGCAGAGACGACGACCTGATCGATGCGGGGACGGAGGTCCACGGCGGTGGTGTCTCAGTCGAGGTCGGCGAGGTCCAGCACGAAGCGGTAGCGGACGTCGCCGCGTTCGAGGCGGTCGAAGGCCTGCTGGATCTGGGCGGAGGGCAGCAGCTCGACGTCGGCGGTGATGTCGTGTGCGGCGGCGAAGGACAACAGTTCGGCCGTGTGCGTGGTGCCACCGGTGCCCGAGGAACTGAGCTTCTTGCGGCCGAAGGTCAGTTCCATCAGGTTCACCGGCGTCGGCATGGGGAAGCCGAGCACGCTGAGAGTGCCGTTGAGAGTCAGCAAACGCAGCAACGGCGACAGCTCGTGCGGGCCGGAGATGGTGTCCAGGATGAGGTCGAACCGCGCGAGCCCGGCGTCGTCGGCGATGTCGAGCAGGTCGGTGGCGCCGAGTCTGCGGGCGTCGTCGGCCTTGCCGGGGGTACGGCTCAGGACGGTCACCTCGGCGCCGAGTGCAGCGGCGAGCTTGACACCGAGATGGCCGAGGCCCCCGAGGCCGGCGACCGCCACCCGGCTGCCAGGGCCGACTCCCGCCTCGCGCAGCGGCTCCCACATCGTGATGCCGGCACACATCAGCGGAGCCGCGCCGGCCGGGTCGAGACCGGCGGGCAAGGGGTACGCGAACTTCTCCCGCAGCACGTACTCGCGGCTGTACGCCCCCTTGGTGATCGTGCCGTCGACCCGGTCGGGGCTGCCGTACGTGCTGGTCGGGCCCGCGTGGCAGAAGTTCTCCTGGCCGACCTGGCACATGGGGCACGACCCGCACGAGTCGACGAGGGTGCCGACGGCGACCTGGTCGCCGGGGGTGAAGCGGCTGACGGCGGCACCGACGGCGGTGACCGTGCCGGTGAACTCGTGGCCGGGCACGACGCCGACGGCGTTCTTGTAGTGCGGCATCATGCCGCTGAGCAGGTGCAGGTCGCTGTGGCAGACACCGCAGTAGTCGACGCGCACCGCGATGTCGTCGCTACGCAGGTCTCGCCGCTCGAACGCGGCGCGCTGCAAAGCGGCAGTACCGTCCACGCTCTGCCATCCGATGGTCGTCCGCACGGGAGCTCCTTCTAAACAAACTGTTCGGTATTTTTTTCGAACCTAGACGACTGTCGCGCTGAAAGCAACCGACTCGTCGGTTTGTTAGAGTGGTCGCATGTCGTCAGGCCCCGTGACCGCCAAAGGCGCAGCCACCAGTCGCCGCATCCTGGACGCCGCCGCCGCCGAGTTCGCCGAACGAGGCATCGCCGGAGCCCGGATCGACCGCATCACCGCTGCGGCACGCACGAACAAGGCCCAGGTGTACGGCTACTTCGGCAACAAGGACGGCCTGTTCGACGCCGTCATCGCCGATCGCGCGGACCAACTCATGAGTGCGGTCCCGTTCGACGCGGACGACCTGCCCGGATCAGCGGTGGCGATGTACGACGAGAACCTGCGTGATCCTCATCTGGTTCGGCTGCTGACCTGGCTGCGCCTGGAACGGCGGCCCGCCGGTTATCTGGGGCGGCCCGCCGACCACGAGCCGAAGCTGACGGCGATCGCCCGGGCACAGGCCGCCGGCAGAGTGCGTGCGGGCGACCCCTTCGACCTGTTCACCCTGGTTCTGAGCATGGCGTTCGCCTGGTCGGCGGCCAGCGTCGTCTACGCCGCGACCGCCGCCGAGCCCGAGGAGGATCACGACCGGCGGCGCACACTCCTGGCCGCATGCGTCCGGGGAGCGATCTCGCCGAGCACCGCGCCCCAGGACTGACCCGTCGATCGCGGTCATCGGCGCAGCGGAGGGCGCGCCTGCCCGCGATCCGCCGGGACCCGGGCGTCCCGTCGGCGGACCGGCCGGTTCCCGACGGATCGCGTTACCGTGGGGGAACGGGGAGGTGGAACGGGTGGACCGGATGTGGGAGGCGTCGGTCGAGGCGCAGATCCGCTCGGCGCAGGAACGCGGGGAGTTCGACGACCTGCCCGGCGCGGGCCGACCGATCCCCGGCCGGGGACTGCCCTATGACGAGTCCTGGTGGATCAAGAGCTTCATGGAACGCGAGAAGCTTCCCACCGACCTGTTGCTGCCCACCCCGCTGCTGCTGCGCCGCCGCATCGAACGTCTGCCCGACGAGGTCCGCGACCTCCCCACCGAGCAGGCGGTACGCTCCTGCGTCGCCGACCTGAACGCCGAGGTGATGGCCTGGCTGCGCAACCCGTCCGGTCCTCGGGTGGTGGTGCGCCCGGTCGACGTCGACGCCGTGGTGTCGACGTGGCGGGCCGCGCGTCACGCCGCCCGCCCGGCGGCCCCCGTCGCCCCGCCGCCGCCCGCACCCCGGCGGTCCTGGTTCCCGTTCCGCCGACGCCGCGCCGCCTGACCTCTGGCGACCGAGGATGTCGTCGCCGGGCAGTTCGGCTGGGCGGCTGACCCACCGGCGCTACGATGCCCCGCATGCGGTGGGGAGACCGACACGATCGGGGTGGTGGCGTTGTCGGCCGGCGCGTGCCTGGCCTCGACCGGGGCAGCCTGATCCCGTGAGTCCCGGTGGCACCGACGCGAGCCTGCTCGAACTGGTGGTGGGTTTCCTCGTCGCCGTCTCCCTCATCACGGTGCTCACGCTGGTGCTGCGTCGCCGCAGCGGTCGCCAGGACCTGCTGGGCACCCAGATGCGCGAGGTGCAGGCACGGTCCGCCGCCGCGTCCTGGGACACGGACACCCGGCTGCGGGACGCCGCGACCCGGATCGCCGACGCGCGCAGGCACGAAGCCGCCTCCCGTGCGCCCCTGCCTACGGGGGCCACTTCCGACGCGCGTCCACCGGACGCGTCCGCCACGGATGCGACGTCGCCCGGCGCGGGACATCCGGACGCCGCGGCGGGGGAGCGGGCGGCGCAGGACGCCACCGCTCCGCCGCCCGGGTGGCCGTCGACGCCCGGCGCAGACAGTGACGCGATGGCCGACGCGTTCGCCTGGCTCCGGATCGCGGCACTCGTGGAGGCCGGACAACGCCAGCAGGCCGTCGAACTGCTCAGCGCCACGATGGCCATCTCGGCGGACGACGCGGAGACGCTGGTCGACGGTCTGCGCGACGCGGGCGGCGAGCGGCGCCCCGACTGAGCCGCTAGCGGCCCACTTCGGCGTAGGACGCCGCACGAGCTGACTCCCCGCTGCCAGTTCGGCCGACGATCGCAGGCGAGCGGTGCTTCCACCGAGAATCACGAGCCCGGGAGCCGTGGCGAGTATTTATTGAATTACCAGTAACGCCAATCCAATAAATACTCGCCACAAAACGGACATAGCGTCGCTGCATCATAATGACTGTTAATGTGCGTAAGGACTTACGCTGGTGTGATCGCCGGACTTCGCCGCCTGGTCACGGCTCTGTGGAACGTCAGGAGGGTGTCGACGCGTACGACGCGCGGGCTGCGGCGACCTCGGCGGCCTGGCGCTCACGCCAGCGCTTCTGCGCGTCGCGGTTGCAGGTCCGGCAGACGCGCCGATAGCGGCCGGTCGCCGGATCCGTCTCCCGCTCGTGCCCGTTACGGCACATCGGACGCTGTGAACGTTCGCGGCAGTTGTCGGCGTGGCTGCGTTGGCGCAGATGCGTCGGCTCGATGCAGTCCGGCACTGCACAGTCGTGGTGGACCTTGAGAGTGGGGTCGTAGTCGCCGACGAAGACCACGTACGCCGCGATGTGCGCCCAGGCCCGACCCGCCAGCTTCTGGTACACGCCCCGCTGGCGGCCGTAGCCGCGCACGACGAGGCAGCCGTGGTCAGTTCGTGTCGAGCGGCTCAGCAGGTACGCCCGCAGCGTGTCCTCGGTGAAGTGTCGGGACAGGC
The DNA here is from genome assembly GCF_044461025.1 of Micromonospora sp. NPDC049900. Taxonomy (NCBI): domain Bacteria; kingdom Bacillati; phylum Actinomycetota; class Actinomycetes; order Micromonosporales; family Micromonosporaceae; genus Micromonospora; species Micromonospora sp. NPDC049900. The sequence continues at coordinate 62,594 of NZ_JBITKM010000008.1, read as the reverse complement.
CGGTGATCTGGGACAGCACCCGGTCAGGGTACGGCGGCGATCACCCACGGGGACCGGCGATCGGTGGGCCGGGGTGTCAGCGGGAAGGCGACGGCACGCAGTAGACGTCGCCGGAGTTGGCCTCGTGCGGCAGCGCGGTCAGGTACGCCGCCATCTCCTCGGCGGTGGCCCAGCGGCCGAGCTTCAGTTCCTTGTGGTCGCCGAGCGCCACGTCGAAGCCGCCGAAGCCGAGCGCGGTCAGCCGGTCCAGGCAGCGCCGCGCCACCTCGCGTTCGATCGTGGTGAACTCGAACGACAGCGCGGGCAGTGGCGCGCTCAGTCCAGCCAGCACGGCGTCCTCGAAGCCCTCCACGTCGATCTTGGCGAAGGCCGGCGTGCCGTGCTCGGCGACGAGGGCGTCCACGGTGGTGACCGGGACCTCGATCTGGCCGTCCCAGGTCTGTCCCTCCCAGCCGCCGGCCCCGGTGGCTGCGCTGACGAAGTCGGTGGAGGCGGTGGAGACGGTCGGGTTGGCGGAGTTGACCAGGAAACCGATGCGGCCCGGTTGCGCCCCGCAGGCCGCTTCGACCAGGGTGACCTGGTCGTCGTCGGCGTAGATGGTGCGCAGCGCCCGCAGGCACAACGGCTGCGGCTCGACCGCGACCACGCGGGCGCCGAGGCGACGGAAGCTGGCGATGTGGTCGCCGACGTGGGAGCCGATGTCGAAGACCAGGTCGCCGGGGCGGACGAAGCGGGCGTAGAAGGCGTCCATCGCCGCGTCCCGTCCCGGATCGCCGTAGTAGACCTCCAGCGACCGGCGCAGCCCGGCGGTCGCCGGGTCGGCCTTGAGCGCCTCGACCGCAGCGGTGTGTGTACCCATCGCAGCACCCTAACCCGCGTACCTCGCCGGGATGGCGCGGCTCGACCACGCCCGTCACCCGGTGTGACCCGAGTTGACGACGCGCGGCCGACGCGCTAAATAAGAGAACAGAGTTGAGTCGCCAAGGCTCAACCCAACCGAAACCTTCGGCCCAGAGGAACCGAGGAGGCACGAGATGCTGATGCGCACCGACCCGTTCCGTGAGATCGACCGGCTCGCCGAGCAGTTCTTCGGCACCACCAGCCGCCCGGCGGTCATGCACATGGACGCCTACCGCGACGGCGACCACTTCTACGCCGCCTTCGACCTGCCGGGAGTGGACCCGGACAGCATCGACTGCACCGTGCAGCGCAACGTGCTGACCGTCCGGGCCGAGCGTCGCCGCCCCGCCGGGGAGGCCGTCGAACTCGTCGCCGCCGAGCGCCCGATGGGCGTGTTCAGTCGACAACTCTTCCTCGGCGACACGCTCGACACGGACAAGCTGGAGGCCGGGTACGAGAACGGCGTGTTGACGTTGCGGATCCCGGTGGCCGAGCGGGCCAAGCCCCGGAAGGTCACCATCAGCGCGACCGGCGACGGCCGGCGGCAGATCAACGCCTGACGCACGCGACGGCCGGGCGGGAGTGCTCCCGCCCGGCCGCGTGCTGCCGCCGTCCGATCCGGCGGTGTGCGATCATGACGCGTCGGCGCGCCTGTTCGTCAACCCGAAACACGACTGAGAACATTTTTCACATGCGTTCGACCGAGACCCCGGTGTTGTACCGCCCGCCGGCCCACCCCGCCCTGCCCGGGGGGCCGATGGCCGTCACCGACGCGTGGTTGCGCAACCGGCGGTTGAGTGAACACACCCGGGACGCGTACCGGCGGGACGTCGCCGGGTGGCTGGGCTGGTGCGACGCCCGCCGTCTGGACCCGCTGCGCGCCAACTTCCTGCACGTCAACGAGTACGCGCGGACGCTGGAGAACACCCTGGCGGCGCGTACCGGCAAGCCGCTGACCCCGGCGACCGTGGCCCGCAAGCTGTCCGCGATGTCGAGCTGGTACGACTTCCTGGTCAAGCTCCAGGCGGTGCACGCCAACCCGGTCTCCGACGCCGACCGGCCCCGCATCGACCGCGACCACTCGGCCACCGTGGGCCTGAGCCCCGACGAGGTGGACGCGCTGCTCGCCGCCGCCGAGACCGACACCGGGCCGACGGCGGCCCGCAACCGCGCCGCCGTCACCCTCCTGGCCGACCTGGGCCTGCGGGTCGGGGAACTGGTCTCCCTGGACGTCGCCGACCTCGGCGCCGAACGGGGACACCGCAGCGTGCGCTTCATCGGCAAGGGCGGCAAGTCCCGCCGCCGCGCCCTCACCCCCTCGACCGCGTACGCGGTGGACGCCTACCTGAGTCAGCGCGCCGCCGAGCAGGGCGTGGCGCCCCACCAGCTCACCGGGGCACTGCTGGTCACCGCCAGCGGGGCCCGACTCGACCGGCACTCGGTGTTCCGGCTGATCCGGAGACTCGCCCGGGACGCGGGCATCCCGGCCTGGGCCAGACTGTCGCCACACTCGCTGCGGCACGCCTTCGCCACCACCGCCCGCGCCGAGGGCGTGCCGCTGGAGGACGTGCAGGACGCGATGGGGCACGCCGACCCGCGCACCACCCGCCGCTACGACCGCGACCGGCACAACCTCGACCGCGACCCCGCGTACGCCATCTGGGCCGCCCGGGCCCGCCGCCGCACCTGACGCGGCACCGGACGGCTTTCCGCCCGCCGACGCGCCCGATTCTCTACGGTCGGATGGTGTGGGCGAGGCGCAGCCGTGGAGCAGGCCGGCCCGGCGACGCCACCCGATGCGGGTCGGGCTCGTCTTCGCCGGTGCCGGCGTGGCCCTGTGCTGCATCGGCGTGGCCGGTCTCGGTGCCTGGAACGTGCAGGTGGTGACCCAGGCCGCCGGCCCGGTGCGGGAGACCGCCGAGGGGTTCCTGCGCGAGGTGACCACCGGCGACACCGACAGCGCGTACGAGCGGCTCTGCGCCGACTCGCGCAGCCGGTGGAGCGAGCTGGGCTTCACCAGTTGGGTCCGCACCCCGCCGACCGTGCGCGACTACGAGATCGTCGACGTGTCGGTGGCCACCGACCGGGGCAAGCCGCACGGCACGGTCACCGTCCGGCTGACCCGCGAGAGCGGTGCCACCGAGCAGCGTGAGCTGACGGTGGTGCGGGAGGGCGGCTGGCGGGTCTGCGGCGACCCGTACTGATCACACCCCGACCGACTCGGCCGACTCGACCAACCGACCGTCGCGCAGCACCAACACCCGGTCGGCCAGTTCCACCAGCGTCGGGTCGTGCGTGGCCACCAGCGCGGTCATACCGCGTGCGTGCACCAGCGCCCGCAGCAGGTCCATCACCGCCCGGCCGGTCTCCGAGTCCAACTGGCCGGTGGGCTCGTCGGCGATCAGCAGCTCGGGATCGTTGGCCAACGCGCGGGCGATCGCCACCCGCTGCTGCTGCCCACCGGACATCTCGTACGGGCGCTGGGCGGCCTCCCCGCCCAGCCCGACCAGTTCCAGCAGCACCGACACCCGCTCCTCGCGCTGCGCGGCCGGGGTCTTCGCCAGCCGCATCGGCACCCCGACGTTCTCCGCGGCGGAGAGGATCGGGATCAGTCCGAAGGACTGGAAGACGAACCCGACGGTGTCCCGGCGCAGCCGCAGCAGGTCCTGCTCACCGGCGGCGGTCACCTCCCGACCGGCCACCCACACCCGGCCCGAGGTGGGCCGGTCCAGGCCGCCGATCAGGTTCAACAACGTGGTCTTGCCGGCACCCGAGCGGCCCCGCACCGCGACCAGCTCACCGCGACCGGCCCGCAACGACACGTCGCGTACCGCGTGCACCGTCCGGTCGCCGCTGCCGTAGTCGCGGCACAGCCCCTCGACCCGGACCAGATCCTCGCTCACGACCCGTCCCTCCCGTCACCCGCACGGACCTGCACGTGGTCCGGTTCCAGGGTCAGCCTCACCCGGTCCCTGAGGGCCAACGCGTCGACGAAACCGGCCGGCAACTGCATCCGCCCGGCCCGGTCCAGCACCGCGTACTCCTCGGTGACCAGTTCCTCGACGCCGTCGGCGCCGACCCGCGCGGTGCGGTGCACCTCCGAGGCGGTACGCCCGTCCCGGATCGCGACGGTCCGGCGGACCTGCGTGGCGACCTGCGGGTCGTGCGTGACCACCACCACCGTGACGCCCAGCTCGGCGTTGATGGTGCGCAGCGCCCCGAACACCTCCGCCGCCGTCGCCTCGTCCAGCTCCCCGGTCGGTTCGTCGGCGAAGAGGACCTCCGGGTCGTTGGCGACCGCCACCGCGACCGCGCACCGCTGCTGCTCACCACCGCTCAGCTGCCCCGGCCGGCGGTCCGCGCAGTAGCCCACACCGACCATGTCCAGCAGCTCCGCCGCGCGTCGCCGACCGGCCCGCCCACTCCGGCCGGCCAACCGCATCGGCAGCTCCACGTTCTCCCGCGCCGACAGGTACGGCAGCAGGTTGCGGCTGGTCTGCTGCCACACGAACCCGACGGTGTTCCGCCGGTAGCGCAGCCGCTTGCGGGCCGACATGGTCAACAGGTCGAAGCCGGCCACCCGGGCGATCCCGGCGGTCGGTGTGTCCAGCCCGGACAGGATGTTGAGCACGGTGGACTTGCCGGACCCGGAGGCACCCACGATCGCCACCAACTCGCCCCGGTCCACGACCAGGTCGAGCCCCTGCAACGCGACGACCTCCACCCCCTCGCTGGTGAAGATCCGCACCAGGCCGTCGCAGACGATGTGCCCCCGCAACCGGTCCGCGCCACCGGCGCGCGCGGCGGCCCGTTCCGCCGCCCGCCGCTGCAACGTCGCCAGATCCGGTGCCCGTTGCACCACACTCGTGCCGGTACCACCTGATCCGCTCACGGGTTCTCCTCTCCCAGGCGCAGCACCTCACCGAGGCGCATCCGCCGATTCACCAGGTTCTCCACCGCCAGACCGGCCAACAGGCCGAGCACCACCAGCACCAGCACCCCACCCACGACCAGCGGATCCAGGTGGTCGCGGATCGGCACGCCGGGAGCGAACGCGGCCAGCCCCAGCGTCGGACCGAGCAGCCGGGGCAGGGCCACCCCCACCACCGCGCCGGTCAGCGCCGCGACCACCACCAGCGGCACCAGCTCGTAGACCAGCAGTCGGCGACCGGCCGCCGCCGACAGGCCCAGGGTGCGCAGCCGCGACAGCGTCCGGCCCCGGCCGGCGGCGTCGGCGACCACCACGAAGCCGACGGCCAGGACCGCCAGCGCGGTGCCACCGACCGCACCCACGGTGAACGCCAGGGTCAACACCTCGTTGGCCCCGGTACGCTCCAACCCGTCCCGGTACGCCTGCCGCGTCTGCAGGGCCGCCGGCACCTGGGCCCGCGTCACCTCCCGGCCGAGCACGTCGGACTGTCGCCGCCGCTGTGCGTCGTCGGCCACCGTCAGCAACCGCGTCTCGTCCACGCCGTCGGTGGCGAGCAGGTACCGGTTGGGCACGATCGGGGTGTACTCGTACTCGGGCAGCGCCTGCCACGGCAGCACCACGAACCGCTCCACGCCCAGCCCCACCCCGGGGAAGGCGTCGGCGACCCCGGCGACCCGGAAGGCGTACCCCCGGCTCTGCACGTCAGCCACCGCGCCGTCGCCGACCTCCGCCGCCACCCGGGGCGACACCACCGCGGGCACCGGCCCGTCGCCTCGCGCCGCGTCGCGCAACGCGGCCGGCACGTCGACGTCCACCCCGCTGCGCGCCACGACCTCGGCGAACGCCGGCGCGTCCACCACCAGCACCCGGGCCTGGCCGAGCGCGCGGTCACCCGGACCGCTCCCGGAGCGCAGCCGCCGGTTCGACTCCACCCACACCCGGGCCACCGCCTGCACCCCGGGCACCGCACCGAGCGCGTCGGCGGCGTCCGGGGCGAAGGTGTAGCCGGTCAACCAGGCGTCGGCCGGGATGCTCAACGTGGCCGCCCGGTCCCGCGCCTCGGCCACCGTGGTCGTCACCACGCCACCGAACACCCCGGTGCTGACCGCGACGATCACCACCGCCAGCGGCCCCCACGCCACCGGCGCGCCGCGACCGGCGCGGGCCGCGCCGAGGAACAGCAACGCGCCCCTCGTCCGGGTGGCGAACCGGCCGACCAGCCGCAGCGGCCACGGCAGCAACCGGATCGCCACCAGCGCGGCGGCGACCGCGACCAGCACCGGCACCGCACTGAGGTACGCGTCGACGCCGCCGGCCGCATCCAGGCCCCGACGGCGCAGCAGCACCACGCCGAGACCGGCGAGCACCAGCACGCTCGCCTCCAGCGTGAGCCGACGCGCGCTCGGCCGCTGCGCCACCACGTCCGCGCGACCGGCGACCACACCCACCCGCCGGTACGCGAGCACCGCCAGCACCGGCACCACGACGGTGGTGAGCAGGGCCAGCACCGGCACCAGCCAGGGCGACCCGGTCGAGCGGCCGGGCACCGTCGCCCCGGCCAGGGCACCCAGCAGCACCGCGAGCGGCTGGACGGGCACCGCCTCGGCGAGCAACCGGCGACCGATCGCGCCCAGCGAGGCCCCCCGCGCCCGCAGCAGCGTCAGTTCCGCCCGACGGCGTCGGACCGCCAGCCGGGCCGCCAGCACGATCAGCCCGAGCAGGCCGGCCAGCAACCCGGTCTGCACGACGGCCAGCAACGCCCGGACCGACCGCAGTTCGTCGGCGAAGCGAACCAGCGCGGTGTCCAGCGAGGTCTGCACCACCGCGTCCGGGACCGTCTCGGAGCGGCGGGTCTCGGCCACCGCCGCGGTGACCGCGTCGAGCACGGCGGTGTCCAGCCGCTGCTCGTCGAGGCGGTACCGCCATCCGCTCACCGCCGGCACCGCGGTACCGGCCGAGATCCGGTCCATCCCGGCCCAGTCGGTCACCCCCGCCACCACGTACGGGTCACCGTCGAGCAGCGGCACGGTCGGGTCCAGTGCCGACCGCAGGTCGTCCCAGACCGGGTCGGCGGCGTCACGCGGTGTGAACACCCCCACCACACGGGCCGGTGCCTGCCGGTTGCCGTCGGCGAACCACAGGTCGGTGCCGGGTCGCAGCGACAACGTCTCGGCCACCTGCACCGACACCGCCAGTTCCGCCGGGCCGCCCACCTGCGTACGCGGCCACCGCCCGGCGGTCACCTCGGCCGCCTCCTCGACGCCGGTCTGGGCGCGTACCCCGAACTCCTTGCGCGCGCCGCCGTCCATCGGCGGGGCGTCGCCGGACGCGAGCAGTTGCTCCGGGTCGATCGAGGACGCGTACCACCGGCGGTCCACCAGGCCCGGCAGTGGCTGCGGCAGGGCGGCGGCGTACCGGTCCAGGTCGTCTCGCCCGGCGGCGGCCGGTGCGGGGCGCGGCACGCTGAGGGAGATGTCACGGACCAGGTGCGGCAGGTGGGCGACATCGGCGCGCAGCCCCCGGTCGGCGTACCCGTCGGCGAGTCTCGGCGCGGCCGTCACCAGCATCGCCGCGACCAGCCCCAGCATCGCCAGCAGCGCCACCTGGCCCGCGTACACCCGGATCCGGCCCGTCATCGGGTCTCTCCGTCCGTGACGGTCAGGCGACGGCGTACACCGGTGGAGACGGCGGCGCTGAACGCCAGGGCCAGGGCGAGCAGGCCCACGCCGGTGGCGAGCACCGGAAGCCAGTCGACGCTCAACAGCGGCGGTGGATGTGGACGCTCGGCGGACGGGGTCAGGATCACCAGCGGGGCCGTCGTCGCGGCCACCCCGACCCCCACCAGCAGACCGACCAGCACGCCCATACCGGCGAGGAACGACTGCTCGGCCAGCAGGGAGCGGGCCACCAGGCGTCGTCCGGCGCCGAGGGTGTGCAGCACCGCCAGTTCGGTGGCGCGCCGCCGCGCGGTGGCGCTGACGTCCACGGCCACCCCCACGGCGGCCAGCAGCACCGCCGCCAGGGCGGCGGCGAACAGGGCGCCCCGCGCACCCACCCCGAACGGGTCGCGGGCCAACTCGGCGGCGACGTCCTCGCGGGCCAGCACCGTCAGGCCGCCGAGCGCACCGGCCGCCTCGGCCACCCGCTCCGCCTCGCCGGGCCGCACCGCCAGCCACCACTCCTGCGGCGACCGGACGAGCCCGTGGTCGTGGAAGAGCCGGGCACCCAGCGAGGGCAGGTCGACCAGCAACGCGGCGTCCTCGGCACCACCGGGCAACGCGGCCACGGTGTCGACCAGCACCACGTCGACCTCGGCCCCGCCCAGGAACAGCCGGGTCTGCGCACCGACGTCCAGGCGCAGCGCGCCGAGGGCCGCCGGGGTGGCCGCCACCGGTACCCGGGTGGCGTCGGCGGTACGGGCCACGGCCACCTGCACCGGCGTGCTGCGGGCGAACCAGCCGCCCGGCACGTCCCGCGCGTAGCGGGCGGTCAGTCCGGCGCCGGAGGCGGTCGACCCGGTGGCGGCACCGGTGCGGTCGACCAGGTGCCACGGGCCGTCCCCGGTCAGCTCGACCGGGCTGCCCGGGGAGGTGTCCGGGCTGGCCCGCAGGTCCGACAACCGCCAGTCCAGGCTCATCCGCGGCGCGCCGAGGGTCTCCGTGGCGAAGCCGGCCAACCGCCACGGGCCGGCACCGGGGGGCAGGTCCACGGTGAACCGTGACGGTGTGCCGTCCCGGTCACTCTCGCCCAACGCCAGCCTCAGATGGGTGCCGTGCGGATCGAGCAGCACCGCGTGGTGGCGGACCGGGGAGTTCGTCCCGGTGTCGTCGACCCGGGTGCTGACCCGACCGGTGAGCTGCCGGGTGCCGGCCGGCAGCGCCGTGCCGGGCGCCTCGACCCGGCCGGCGGTGAGCGTGTCGAGCAGGTCGGCGGTCGAGCCGCCGGCCAGGTCGGCCCGCAGCCGTACCACCGGGCCGGCGGCGTCGGCGTCGACCGCCAGCATGGTGGCCGGGACGGCGGCCGGACCGAGTCGTACCGTGTCGCGCCAGACCGGCAGCGGCACCTGCACGCCCGGCAGCCCGGCGAGCCGGTCGGCCCGGTCGGCGGCGGCGGAGCCGTTGACCTCGGTGAGACGCAGGTCCGCGCCGACCAGATGCGCGGCCTGGTCGTCCAGCGAGCGTCGGGAGGTCCCGGCGAGGGACCAGGCGAGGGTGCCGACCGCCACGGCGAGGGCCAGCAGCAGCACCGGTCCGGCGTGCGGTCGTCGCCCGGCCTGCCAGGTGCCGAGCATGACGGCGGTCCACGGTTTGCGGTCCACCCACCGCTCGGCGAGCCGGACCAGCGGCGGCAGCAGACGCAGCGCCAGCACCGCGCCGGCCAGGACCCCGAGCGTGGGGGCGGCGGCCAGCAGCGGATCCACCCCCAGGTCACCGCCCCGGGACCGGGACAGTGGAGACGAGTAGCGGCTGAGCTGATACCAGGCGAGCAGGGCCAGACCGACCAGCAGCACGTCCAGGCCGGCGCGCTGCACCATGCCGCGACGGCTGGGCCGGGAACGGCTGGCCAGGTCGGCGACGTAGCTGTCGCCCCGGCGCAGGCTCGGTCCGATCATCGCCAGCGCGCAGCCGGCCGCCGCCGCCCCGGCGACCAGCCACACCGTCGCGTCGGGCACCACACCCGGTCGCAGCGACACCGCGCTGAGCCCCGGCAGGCGGCCGACGAGCCCGAGCGCCTGACCCGCGAGCAGCGGGGCGAGTACCGCGGCGGGCAGCACCACCAGGGTGGCCTCCCGGGCGGTCAGCCCCGCCAGTTGCCGACGGGCCGCACCCCGGGCCCGCAGCAGCGCGGTCTCACCCCGGCGGTGCTCGGTGAGCAGCACGGCGACGAGCAGCAACGCGTACCCGCCGAGCACCACCACCAGCAGCATCGGGGTGACCAGCGCCGACCGGCCGACGAGGGTGGCCTGTTGTAGCCGGCGGACCAGGGTGGCGAGGTCGCTGGTGACCATCGCGGACTCGCCGAGCCCGGCCTCGGCCGCCGTGCTGGTGGTGATCCGGCCGGCGGCGTCGGCCACCTGTTCCAGGGCGGTGGGACCGACCGCGGTCAGGTCGGGTTCGACCAGCCAGCCGGCGGAGGCGTTGGGCAGGAAGTGGGTGACGAAGTCCGCGCGGGCCACCGTCATCGGCCCGTACGTGGCCGACTGCGGCAGCGCGCCGGTGGCCGTCTCCGGTGCCAGCCGCCAGTACGCGTCGTCCCGATCCAGTGGCGTGAACAGGCCGGTGACGGTCACCTCGGTGATCCGCCCGGTGAGGCCGTCGGTGATCGGGACACGGTCACCGACGTCGACCCGCAGGGTCCGGGCCGCCGCCTCGGCGAGGGCGGTCTGCACCGGGTCCGCCCCGGCCTGCGGCCAGGTGCCGGCGGCCAGTCGGGCGTGCGCGGGCAGGTCGTCGAGGAACATCACCGACGCGTACACGGTGCCGGTGCGGTCGGCGACGGCGTCGCCGGTGTCGCCGCGCAACTGCCGTCCGGCCGCGTAACCGGCGGCGGTCACCTGCGCGGGCAGCCCGCCCAGGTCGGTGTCGACCTGGGCGCGCAGGGCGGTGTCGCGGTCCCGCAGCGCGTCGGCGGTGCGCCCGGCGGAGGCCCGCACCAGCAGCGACCGTTCCGCGGCGGTGGCCCCGGCGAGCACGTTGCGGGTGCCGGAGTCGACCACGTCCCGGTTGTAGGCGGCCAGTCCGGTCAGGGCGACGGTCGCCACCAGCGCCGCCCCGGACGCGGCGAGCAGCAGGCCCTTCGTGCCCCGGGCACGTCGCCACGCGAACCTCATCCGTCCTGTACCCCCGCCGGTCCGCGGGCCGGTACGGCCCGTGTTCGCCACTCGTCACGCACCGAGAGCGGCGGGCCCCTGGGAAAGGTTCGCAGCAGTGATCGTTTCGTTATCCGACGTGTCGCCGTCGACGGCTCAGGACTCGGGGCAGGTGGCGGCGCGCGGGCCGAGGTCGCCGCTGCGGTGGTGGCGTCGGCACAGCACCTGGTAGCGCACATCGGCGTCGTCGACGGTGTCGCCGATGACCACCTGCTCGCCCTCGCGGACGATCCGTCCGCCCACGACCCGGGCGTTGAGCAGACCCTCCCGGCCGCACCAGCAGAGCACCTCGACCTGGATCCGGGCCACCGAGTCGGCCAGCTCGAACAGCCGCCGGGCGGCCGGGAACAGGCCGGACCGGAAGTCGGTGGCCAGCCCGAAGGCGTACACGTCGACGTCGTAGCTGTCGACCAGGTCGGCCATCTGCTCCACGTGCTCGACGGAGTAGAAGCTGGCCTCGTCGCAGATCAGGTAGTCCACCCGGACCCCGTCGGCCCAGGCGTCGCGGACCAGGGCGCACAGGTCGAGCGCGTCGGTCACCTCGATCGCCTCGTGCGCCAGCCCGATCCGGGTGGTGACCTGCGGGCCGAGCGAACGGTCGATGCGGGTGGTGACCAGTCCCCGGCGGCCCTGCCGGGAGTGGTTGTAGTTCATCTGCAACGCCATCGTGGACTTGCCGCAGTCCATCGGACCCCAGTAGAAGCGCAGCGCGGCGGCGTGCGCGGGCCGCCCGTCGACGCCCCGGGCGGCCACGCACCCACCCGAGGGGTCGCCCGGGGCGGCCATCCGGGGACGGGCCAGGCAGGTGGGTACGGGGTCTGGGGCGCTCGTCACGGACCGGCAGCCTAGCCGATCGACGACGTCCCCCGGTCCACCGACGGCCCGCCGGTGTGCCTCACAGCACCCATGGCGGCGTGTTGCCGGCGGCCACGATCGCGCGCCGGATCGGCACCGCCAGCAGCAGCAGGAACCCGACCACGAAGAAGATCAGCAGGGAGACCAGGCCGACCCGGTAGGAGTTGGTGAGCTGGAACACCAGACCGAACGCGAGCGGCCCCAACCAACTGGTGCCCTTGTCGCTGATCTCGTAGAAGCCGTAGTACTCGCCCTCCTTGCCGGCCGGGATGAGCTGGCTGAACAGCGACCGGCTCAACGCCTGGCTGCCGCCGAGGACCAGACCGATGGCGGCACCGAGCACCATGAACGGCAGGGGCGCCTCGGCCGGCAGCCGGAACGCGCCGAGGATCACCGCGGTCCACAGCACCAGGCTCAGCAGGATGGTCTTCCACGCGCCGATCCGCCCGGCCAGCCACCCGAGGCCGAGCGCGCCGCCGAACGCCAGGAACTGCACCAGCAGGATCGTCACGATCAGGGTGCTCTGGTCCAGCCGCAGTTCCTCGGTGCCGTACTGGCTGGCCAGGGTGATGACGGTCTGGATGCCGTCGTTGTAGACCAGGAACGCCAGCAGGAAGAACAGCGTCAGCGGGTACGCCTTGATCTCCCGCAGGGTGCGGCCAAGTTGCCGGAACCCGTCGGTGAGCACGTTGCCGCCGGGCCCGGCGGCGAGGGCGGCGGCGGTGGGCCGTTCCCGCAGCCAGCGCAACGGCACCAGGGTGAACACCGCCCACCAGACGCCGGCCGAGACGATCGACCAGCGGGCCAGGTCGAGGGTGCGTTCCGGGGTGCCGTTGTCGAACGACTGCACCGCGACCAGGTTGAACGCCAGCAGCAGACCACCGCCGAGGTAGCCCAGCGCCCAGCCGCGACTGGAGATGCCGTCGCGTTCGTCCGGCCCGCCCAACTGCGGCAGGAACGAGTTGTAGACCACGATCGCCGCACCGAAGCTGATGTTGGCGATCATGAACAGCGCGCCGCCGAGCAGGTACCGGTCGCCGGTGACGAAGAGCATCCCGATGGTCGCGCCGGCACCGGTGAACGCGGTGGCGGCCAGCAGCCGCTTCTTGTGCAGCGACCGGTCGGCGATCGCCCCGATCACCGGCAGCACGAAGACGGTCAGCAGCACCGACAGCGAGATCAGGTACGGGTAGTACGAGCCGGCGGCCACCTTGATGCCCAGCGGGTAGACGTACCCGCTGCAGTCGTCGGCGCCGAGTTCGCAGCCGGCGGCCATCTTGGCCACGCTGGTCAGGAACGGGCCGAGGAACACCGTGATGACGGTGGTCTGGAAGGCCGAGTTGGCCCAGTCGTAGAAGTACCAACCGGTGCGCTCGCGGCGCGTGCTGGCGGGTTGCGGGGTGTCGTCCTGCGCGGCAGGGGTCGCCGTCTCGGCCATGTGGGGGTCCTTTGCCCGGAGTGTTCAGGCGGCCCAGTGGCCGCGGCTGCGGTAGACGTCGCGCAGCACGCCGACGTGGTCGGTCATGATGCCATCCACACCGAGATCAAGTAACTCGTGCATCTCGGCAGGTTCGTCGATCGTCCAGACGTGCACCTGCAACCCGAGTCGATGTGCGGTGCGCAGCAGGCGACGGTCCACCACCGGTATCCGGCCGAAACGCACCGGCACCTGCGCGGCCACCACCGACGGCGGTAGCCGCAGCGGCCGACCGGTCAGCGAGGCCCAGCGCAGCCGGGCCACCCCGCGTGCGCCGAGGCTGGTGGCGACGCGCCCGTGGGTGAGGGCACGCAGCCGGGTCAACCGGGCGTCGCTGAACGAGGCGAGCAGCACCCGGTCGGCGGCGCCGGCCCGCGCCACGGTGGACACCGTCGGCGCCACCCCGGGGTCGGACTTCACGTCGATGTTGAAGCGCACCTGCGGCCACGCGTCGAGCACCTCGTCCAGGCGGGGTACGGCGGCGGCCCCGCCGACGCGCACCGTGGCCAGGTCGGCCCAGCGCAGCGCGGACAGCCGTCCCCGCTGCCCGGTGAGTCGTCCGAGGGTGTGGTCGTGGAACACCACGGCGACGCCGTCGGCGGTGCCGTGCACGTCGGTCTCCACGTACCGGTAGCCCAGCTCGACGGCGCGGGCGAAGGCGGCCGTGGTGTTCTCGTCGCCGTCGGCAGCACCGCCCCGGTGCGCGAAGGCCAGCGGCGTCGGGGCGTCGAGGTACGGGTGACCGGGTGCCACGCAGCGCAGTATGCCCGGCGTCGGTGGCCGGCGGACGACCGGCCGGTGACCGGCGCGTACCCGCCTGCGGTGCCGGATTCCGGACAGTGACCGTGCGGGTCCGCTGTGCGACGGTCACCATGTGGCGGTGATGCCGTGGCCGCCGTCCCCGCAGCCCGGGCCGTCGACCGCGCCCCGGTCGACACTGACCGCGCATCCGGTCGACCCGTTGCCGCCCCGGGTCACCCCGCCGGACGAGTCGCCGCAGCCGCGCCGGACACCGGCCGGCGCCTGGTTGTTCGTGGCGGTGGCCGGCGGTAGCCGGTGGGGAGCCGAACTGGTCCGGGGGTGGGCCGCCGACCTGCCCTCCGCCGACGGCGTGCCGGGGCTGGCGGCGGAGCTGCTTCGCGTCCTGCTCTGGGCGGTGACCTGGCCCCGGTGGGAACTGGCACCGGCGCAGCCGCCGATGGTCGGGTACTGGCTCTCGGAGAACCTGCGCACGCTGCTGTTCGTCGTCGGCACGGTGTGGCTGCTGCGCTGGCTGGCGGACCGACCCGCGCCGTCTGCGGCCTACCGGATGTGCGCGGTGGTCGGCGTGGTCGGCGTGGCCACGGTGCTCGCCGCGCTCGGCGGGGCGCTCGTCGGCATGCTGCTCGTCCCCGACGATCTCGTGTTGTCCAGCGACCCGCAGCGGTGGATGAGCGTGACGGTCACCGACGCGCTGCAGGCCGGGCTGTTCTACGGCCCGCTGCTGGCCGTGGCCGCGACACGATCCGAGGCGCGTCCGCGCCGGGTGGACGGGGGATGGCCGGGATGACCGCACGGACGGATCCACCGACGGTACCCGGGCAACGCCCGGCGTCCCCACCGGTGACCAGCGAGGCGACCCGGTACCTGTGCGTGGCCGCGCACACCGACGAACGGTTCGCCGAGCGGGTGCTCGACGAGGTGCTCGGCGACGAGGTGCGGGCGGTGGCGCCCTCGGTGGGCTTCGACGTGTCGCCGGTGGTGCGCCACTGTCTGGTGGCCCGTCACCGGCGTCGCCGCCGGGACCTGCGGCTGCTGGTCTTCGGGGGCCTGGCGGTGCTGCTCGCCCCGCTGTGGACCCTGCTGGTGGTCGGTGCGATGTGGGTCGGCACCTCGCTGGCCCCGTTCCGCCCGACCCGGGAGCGGATGCTCGGTCCGCTGCTCGGCATGATCGTCGCCGCGCTGAGCGCCCTGGTGCTGCTGATCCGGTTCCACCTGATCACCGTCGAGGAGTCCGGCCCGGCCGGGTGGCTGGTCGGGCGACCGTGGCTGGCCCTGCCGGCCGGCATCGCCGCGTTCCTGACCCTGGCGATCCACCTGCACGGCACCCGGTGGCTGCTGGTGACCCGGCTGCGCCGGAACGTGTTCGTGGCGAGCGCACCCGACGAGGTGTCCCTGCCGTCCCGGTACGCCGACCGGCTGGCCGTCGTCGACGAGGCGCAGCACGGCAACGTCACCGTCTACGGCGGGTATCTGCCGTTCGTCGGGCACGGCACGCCGGTGGCCGGGTGGTCGTTCGCCCTGCCGATCCGTCCCGCCGAGCAGGTCGCCGGGTGGAGTCGACCGGAACGGCCGGAGCCGGCCCCGTTCACCGTGCTGGAGCTGATCGACCACGTACGCGGGCGGCTGGCCTCGCTCGACGCCGGGCTGGGGGCGGACCGGCTGGCCGGGCTGACGTTGGAGGATCGGATCTTCGTCGGCGGCCACCTGTTGACCGGGGACCACCGGTTGCTGCCGGACCAGGACCGGGCGCCGCGTCAGCGCTTCACCCCGGAGGAGGTCCGCCAGGTGGCGGCGAACCCGCAGGGCGCGGCCCGGCACTACCTGTGCGCGCTGGTGCCGTCCTGGGGTGCGGAGGTGGTGGCGGGCACGTTCCTGCACTTCTCCACCGACGGGAAGCTGCTCTATCTGGAGTGCGCCCGGACCGTGCTGGAGCCGCCCCGGTGGGCGTACCACGAGGTGGACCGGCTGACCGACTGGATGTCGGCGCGGCAGTTGGTGCAGATGCTCGCGGTCGCCACCGACCGGCTGGTGCCCACGGCCGTCGGTGCCGCCGGGCGGTTGCTGACCGACCTGGGTCACGCGGTGCGCCACCGGCCGCGACAGGCACGCCTGCGGCGGTTGGCCCGTGAGGACCTGGGGTACGACCACGGCGCGCGGGTCGGGGTGCGGGAGTTGGCCACCGGCAGCGACTACCACAACTACTTCCAGGTGCTCGACGCGGCGAAGCACCTGAAGGTGGTGGAGCGGCACGTCCTCGCCGCGATCGTGGACTTCCTCGACGAGCGGGGCCTGGACACCGCCGAGTTCCGCAGCCGCCAGACGATGATCCTCAACCAGGGCATCGTGCAGACCGGCGGCCTCAGCGTGGTCGGCAACCAGGCGGTCGGGTCCGGTGCGCGGGCCGAGCAGCACGGCCAGCCGGCACCGGCCGGTGGTGGTGAGCGGGCACGACCGGTGTGAGACACAGGGGAGAGGCGCATGTCGGAGACGTCGGCGAACTACGGCATCCAGCAGTCCGGCGGGGTCAGTCAGGTCGGTAACCAGGCCGTCGGTCCGGCCGCGTCGGCGGTCGGTGGCACGCTCTGGGCGACCGCGCCCGGCGTGGACGTGGCGGCGCTGGTGACCCGGCTGGTGGAGGTGCTCGACCGGCACCGCGACGAGTTGGACGACCCGGCCCGTGCGGTGGCCGCGGAGTTGCGCGCGCACCTGGCCCGGCCGCATCCGGAACCGGCGCGGGTGACGGCGTTGTTGCAGCGCCTGGCTGCTCTCGCGACGCCGGTCGCGCCGGTGGCCTCGGCGGTCACCGAGGTGCTGCGCGCGATCCAGCAGGCCGGCTGACCGCGACGGCCCGGCGGCGCGCCCCGGCCGGTGGCGGGTCAGCCGGTGGCGGGGCCACGTCGGTGGGAGCGGCCGGTGTCCACCGGTCGGCCCGGGTCGACGTGCCGGGGCCGGTCGGGTTCGTCGGGACGCAGCGGCACCAGGGTGTCGGTGAGGGCGTCGACGATCCGGTCGGTGGCCTGGCGGGCGACGCCGGGCGCACCCGGACGCAGGTCGGTCAGGTCGACCGGGTCGCCGAAGTGCACCCGTACGGTGGGGCGGCGGACCAGCGCGCGGGCGACGCCGCCGAGCAGGCCCTTGGGCGCCCGGTAGGGCAGCACCTCGTGCGAACCCCACTGCGCCACCGGCACGACGGGGGCGCCGCAGGTCAGGGCGAGTCGGGCGGTGCCGGTCTTGCCGCGTTCGGGCCACAGGCCCGGGTCGAGGCCGATGCGTCCCTCGGGGTAGACCAGGATCGGCGCGCCCGCGGCGACCGCGGCGGCGGCGTCGTCCAGGGCCCGGTGCACGCCGGTGGTGCCCCGGTCGACCCGGATGTGTCCGGCGCGTCGCATGGCGGTGCCGATCACCGGTGCGCGGAACAGCCCGCCGGTGGCCATGATCCGGGGTGCCACCCGGCGGCTGCGGCAGGCGGCGGCGAGCACGATCGGGTCGAACGGGCTGATGTGGTTGGCGGCCAGGATCAGCGGCCCGTCCCGCAGGTGCGCGGGGATGTCGCCGGTGACCTCCAGCCGGGCCAGCGCGCCGACCACGACGCGGGCGAGCAACTGGGCGGTGCGCCAGATCAGCGGCGGCTGCCAGGGGGAGTGGGCGTGGTCCACAGCCGGTGATGGTCGCACGGCGGGGCTCGCCGGTGCCGGACAGGGGGGCCGCACGGCAGAGGTGAGCAGGGTCATTGGTCCCGGAGCGGTTCGGGTCCCCCGCCTCTGCCGACCGACGTACGACAGGCTGTAGTATTTACTACGTCTTGTAGTATGAGCAGCCCTGGGGGTCGCAGGTGGACGCGTTGGACGTCGCCCGCTGGCAGTTCGGTGTCACCACCGTCTACCACTTTCTCTTCGTACCGTTGACCATCGGACTCTCCGTCCTGGTCGCCATCCTGCAGACCCTCTGGCACCGCACCGGGGACGAGAAGTACCTCAAGCTGACCAAGTTCTACGGCAAGCTGTTCCTGATCAACTTCGCGATGGGCGTGGTCACCGGCATCGTGCAGGAGTTCCAGTTCGGCATGAACTGGAGCGACTACTCCCGCTTCGTCGGCGACATCTTCGGTGCCCCCCTGGCCATCGAGGCGCTGGTCGCCTTCTTCCTGGAATCCACCTTCATCGGCCTGTGGATCTTCGGCTGGGACCGGCTGCCCAGACGCCTGCACCTGGCCAGCATCTGGGCCGCCGCGATCGGCACCAACCTGTCGGCGTACTTCATCCTCGCCGCGAACTCGTTCATGCAGAACCCGGTCGGCTACTGGATCAACCCGGAGACCGGGCGCGCCGAGCTGACCGACTTCGTCGCCGTGCTCACCAACAAGGTCGCCCTGATCACCTTCCCGCACACCATCGCCGGTGCCTTCCTGGTCGCCGGGTCGCTGCTGGTGGCGGTCGCCCTGTGGCACCTGATCCGCCGCCCCCACAGCGAGGACACCCCGGCCTACCGGTTCGCGGCCCGCTTCGGCTCCTGGGTCACCCTGGTCGCCGCCGCCGTCGTGGTGATCACCGGCGACATCCAAGGCAAGATCATGACCGAGGTGCAGCCGATGAAGATGGCCGCCGCCGAGGGCCTCTACGACACCGAGAGCCCCGCCTCGTTCTCCGTACTCACCGTCGGCAGCCTCGACGGCAGCCGGGAACTGTTCGCCATCAAGATCCCGTACCTGCTGTCGTACCTGGGCACCGGCGACCCCAACGGCACCGTGCACGGCATCAACGACCTCCAGGCCCTCTACACCGCCCAGTACGGCCCCGGCAGCTACACCCCGATCATCCCGGTCACCTACTGGAGCTTCCGGTTCATGATCGGCTTCGGGCTCGCCGCCGCGGCCATCGCGCTGCTCGTGCTCTGGTCGCAGCGCCGGGGCCGTACGCCACGCGGCACGTGGCTGCTGCGCGCCGGCCTGGTCATGCCGATCCTGCCACTGCTGGCCAACTCCTTCGGCTGGATCTTCACCGAGATGGGCCGCCAGCCCTGGATCGTCTTCGGCGAGATGCTCACCCGCGACGGCGTCTCCCGCAGCGTCTCCCTCGGCGAGGTGCTCACCAGCTTCGCCGCCTTCACGATCATCTACGCCGTGCTCGCCGTGGTCGAGGTGAAACTGCTGATCCGCTACGCCAAGGCCGGCGTACCCGACGTCACGCCCGAGCCCGAACCCGACGACACCGACGACGCGGACCGCCCGCTCGCGTTCGCCTACTGACCCGGAGCCCCCACCGTGGAACTGACCACCATCTGGTTTCTCCTCGTCGCCGTGCTGTTCACCGGCTACTTCATCCTGGAGGGCTTCGACTTCGGCGTCGGCATGCTGCTGCCCGTGCTCGGCCGCGACGACCGTGAACGCCGCGTCATGATCAACACGATCGGGCCGGTCTGGGACGGCAACGAGGTCTGGCTGATCACCGCCGGTGGCGCGATGTTCGCCGCCTTCCCCGAGTGGTACGCCACCCTCTTCTCCGGCTTCTACCTGCCGCTGCTGCTCATCCTGCTGGCCCTGATCGCCCGGGGCGTCGCCTTCGAGTACCGCCACAAGCGCCCCGAGGCGTCCTGGAAGAGCCGCTGGGACAAGGCCATCTTCCTCGGCTCGCTCATCCCGGCGATCCTGTGGGGCGTGGCCTTCGCCAACATCCTGCGCGGCGTACCCCTCGACGCCGACCACGAGTTCGTCGGCGGCCTGGTCGACCTGCTGCACCCGTACGCGCTGCTCGGCGGCGCGACCACCGCGGCGCTGTTCGGAACCCACGGCGCGGTGTTCATCGCACTGAAGACCGTCGGCGACATCCGGGGCCGCGCCGCCGCCCTCGCCGTACGCCTCGGCGTGGTCACCGCCGTACTGGCGGTCGCGTTCCTCACCTGGACCCTGACCATCCGCTCCAGCACCGCCGCCGTGGTGCTCGCCACCGGTGCCGCCCTGGCCCTGCTCGGCGGTCTCGCCGCCGCCCGGGTGCGGCGCGAGGGCTGGGCCTTCACCGGCACCGCGCTGGCCATCGGCCTGGCCGTGGCGACCCTGTTCGCCGCGCTGTTCCCCACCGTGCTGCCCTCCACGCTGGACCCGGCCGGCACGCTGACCGCCACCAACGCCGCCTCCACCCCCTACACCCTGAAGATCATGACGTGGGTGGCGGTGTTCTTCACCCCGATCGTGCTGGCCTACCAGGGCTGGACGTACTGGGTGTTCCGCAGGCGCATCGGCGTCAAGCACATCCCGCAGCACTGACCGGATCGGCCCGGGACCCCACGTCCCGGGCCGATCCGGCACCATGAGCTGATGCCCCACCAGCACACCTACCGCACCACCGTGACCTGGACCGGCAACCTCGGCACCGGCACCAGCGGCTACCGCGCCTACCGACGCGACCACGACGTCACCGCCGACGGCCCGCCCCCGATCGCCGGCAGCTCCGACCCGACCTTCCGGGGCGACCGCACCCGCTGGAACCCCGAGCAGCTCCTGCTGGCCGCGCTGTCGCAGTGCCACATGCTGGCCTACCTGCACCTCTGCGCCGACCACGGCATCGTCGTCACCGACTACGTCGACACCGCCACCGGCAGCATGACCACCGACAACAACACGGGCAGCGGCCACTTCACCGAGGTCGTCCTGCGTCCCCGGGTCACCCTCGCCGACCCCACCGACACCGACACCGCGACCGCGCTGCACGACGACGCGCACCGGGTCTGCTTCATCGCCAACTCCGTCAACTTCCCGGTCCGGCACGAGCCGAACACCGTCACCGCCTGACGCCACACGTAGGGCCCGGGACGCATCCGCCCCGGGCCCCGCGCGCACCTGTGCCGACCTCAGCCCGCCTCGCGCAACTCCGCCAGCCGGGCCTCGATCTCGGCCAGCTCGGCCCGCAGCTTCTCGGCCTGCCGTTCGGCCTCGGACCGCTCCGACGCCAGGATCTGCTCCACCGCCTCGTGCACACCGGGCACGTCGACCAGCGCCACCATCCGCAGCGCCTCGGCCGGCTTGAGCACGTACGGCTTGGCCAGCACCTTGCCGCCCTGCTGCGCGGCGACCGTCCACTCGCCCTCGGCGTACGCCAGGGTGACCGTCAACCCGGCCGGTCCCTTCGGCTTGGCCGCCTTCACCGGCCGCCGCGCGGGCTTGGCCTCCACCGTCTCCACCTTCGGCTCCTCCCGTCGACTCGGCTCCTCCGGCCGAGGCTGCGGCACCCGGTCCAGCACGAACTCCGGCTCCGCCACCGGCGGCTCGGCCGGGGTCGGCTCCACCTTCGGCTCGGCCGGTCGACGGCCGGCGCCCCGGGGCGCCACCGCCACGTCGGCGGGGGAGAAGGGCAGCTCGTCCCGGCCGAAACGCACCACCACGTACTCGTCGGACACCGCCGGGTCGGTCAGCTCGACCACCTGGCCGAGCTGCCCGGCGATCTGCCCGGCCGACGCCGTGAACACCACCTTCGGCTTGCGTCCCGCGGCCAACGCCTCCCGGATGCCACGCACCTCGTCATCGGACAAACCCTGGCCAGCGACACCCATCGCGCTCCCTCATCCGTCGTACACGTGTTCAGTCGCCTGCCTTGATACCAGCACCCGGCGACACCGTGAAGATCAGCCCCCCAGCGCCTTCAGCGCCCGGTCCATGACCAGTTCGCTGTGCGCCACGCAGCACCACCGGCCGTGTGCTCGACCACACCCGACTACCGGGGCCGGTGAACGCCCCGGTAACGTCGCCGACACCGGCTCGGGGGCAGGGGAGACGATCAATGGCACCGGTCACCGTCATCACCGGCGGCGGGCGCGGCATCGGCGCGGCCACCGCCCGGCGGCTGGCCCACGCGGGCCATCATCTCGCTCTCGGCTATCGCCGCGACCACGCCGCCGCCGAGGCCGTCGTGGCCGAGCTGCACGCCATCGGCGTACGCGCCGTCGCGGTGCCCGCCGACACCCGCGACCCCGATCGGGTGGCCGCCCTGTTCGACGCCGCCGAGGAGTTCGGCCCGCTCACCGGCCTGGTCAACAACGCCGGTGTGACCAGCCCGATCGGCCCCCTCACCGAGCTGCGCCTGGACGACCTGCGCGAGGTGGTCGACGTCAACCTGGTCGGCTACGTGCTCTGCGCGCAGCAGGCGGCCCGGCGGATGACGGCCGGCGGCGGGATCGTCAACATCTCCTCGGTCGCCGCCACCCTCGGCGGTCCCGGCGAGTACGTCCACTACGCCGCGGTGAAGGGCGGCACCGACGCGCTCACCGTCGGCCTGGCCAAGGAGTTGGCTCCGCGCGGAATCCGGGTCAACGCGGTGGCCCCGGGCATCATCCGTACCGACATCCACGCCCTCTCCGGGCAGCCGGACCGGCCCGAGCGGGCCGCCGGGCGGATCCCGCTGGGGCGTCCCGGCGAACCCGACGAGGTCGCCGCCGCCATCGCCTGGCTGATCGGCCCGGACGCCTCCTACACCAGCGGCGCGGTGCTGCGCGTCGGCGGCGCTCTCTGACCCGGTCCGCTGTTCAACCCTGCCCTGGCGTGCGCGGACGCGCCCGTCGGGTGGGTTGACCATGCCCCGGCGCAACCCCTATCGCTCCAGTACGTCGAACGGCGTACGGCTCAGTCGAACATTCTGAGGGGGTGGCGTGGTCGATACCGCTCTCGGCGTCATCGTCCCGCCAGCCAACCCGACCGCCGAGCCCGAACTACGCCGCCTGGTGGTGGCCACGCCGTTCCGGTTCGAGGACGCGGTGCCCGACCTCAGCTAGGTCGGCTACTGGTCCGGCCCGCGCGGCCGGTTCTCGCTGATCCGCACCCCCGACATCTGGCGCGCCTCGCTGTCCACGGACACCGGGGTCGACGACGAGCCGCCGACCGGCACCCACCTGAGCAGCACCACCGGGGGCATGGGCCTGAACTCCGGCATCCACGACGCGATGGCGGTGGCCGCCGCGTTGGCCGGGTCCGACCAGGACACCGCACTAGGCGCCGGACGCCGGGTGCCCGCCCGCGAAGTGCCGCCCGACGGCACGCACGAGAGGTCACGGTCGAATGGAGTCAGCGGTGCCGGTGAGTGAGCCAGCCGAGGGCCACACGCAGTCCCGAGATGGTCGGGGTGTCCACCGTCGCGCGGGACCTGAGCCTGCCCAAGGCGGTGGCCCACCGCATCCTCAAGGAGCTCACGGCCAACCAGTTCGTCACCTTCGACGAGGGCACCCGGCGCTACCGGCTGGGGCCGGGCGCGCTGGTCGCCGGTTCGTCGTCCAAGGCGATCCTGGCGGCGCTGCCCGACGCCGAGGTCTCCGAATACCTGTCCACGCACGAGCTGGTGTCGATGACGCCGGCCACCATCACCTCGGTCGAGCAGCTCTGGGAGGACCTGCGGGCGGTACGCGGCCAGGGCTACGCGGTGAGCCGGGGCGAACGGCAGGCGGGGGCGGCGAGCGTGGCGGCGGCCATCCGGCTCGCCTCCGGCGAGGTCTACGGGTCGTTGTCGCTGTGCGGCCCGCAGGACCGCTTCTCGGCGCGGTTGCTGGCCGAGTACGGCGACCTGGTGGCTGACGCGGCCCGCCAGGTCAGCGCCGAGCTGGGCTACCAGCCCGCCCCGTAGCAGGCCGAGCCGGCACCGGCCGCGCCGGCGAAGCGTCGCAGTCCCCGTCGTCAGACGGCCCGGGCGGCGGCCGACCAGGCCGACAGCAGTTCGGCCGAGGTCGTCGTCTCGCAGAAGTAGAAGCCGAGGTTGCGGATCGCCGGCTCGGCCAGGTCCGGGCGGGTCCAGCCGACCATGTCGGTCGGCAGGGTGACGGCCAGTCCGCCATGTACGCCTCGCGGACGGTCGAGTCGACGCAGACGTTGGCCGCCGTGCCGACCACCACCACGTGGTCGCGGTCGTGTGCCCGCAGCAGGTGGTGCAGGGGCGTGCCGACGAAGGCGCTGTAACGCGTCTTCTCCAGGTGGCAGTCGCCGGGCGCGGGGGACAGCCCGGCGGCGAGTTCGGCGCCCCAGGAGCCGGCCGCGCAGACGCTGAGCGGGCTGCGGCCCATCGCCTCGGCGCGTGCCCGCCGGGCGGGCGAGACGAGCTGGTCGTGAGCGGGTGTCGCGCACCCCGGGGCCGAAACCCCGTCATCAACGGCCCCGGGGTGCGCGCCTCGACCAGCTCACCGAACCTGGTCCGCCCCATCCGCACGCCCCGGCCCGCCCACCGACCGACCCCGCACCCTCACCGCACCGACTCCCGCAACGCCACCAGACCCGACGCCAACCGCCACACCACACCCGCATCCGGCACCGCCACCGACCCACTCCACGGCAATTCCGCCCGCACCGCCTCCGGCGACGACCCCGCACCCAACAGACCACCCACCAACGCCGCCACCGTGTCCGTGTCCCCACCACACCGCACCGCCGCCACCAACCCACCCCGCACCGAGCCCGCGCCCCGCACACAGTGCAGCACCGCCGCCACCGTCTCCGCCGCGTCCAGACCGACCCCCGACGGCGGGGGAGACCACCCACCCGCCACCACCGCACCCACCAGCTCCGCCAACCTCGGCGCGTCCCCACACACCGGACGCGCCACCTCCACCAACTCCACCGCCCGCCGCAACCACACCGCCACCGGCACACCCGCCACCGACCACGACGCACACCCGGCCATCACCACCGCCGCGCCCAACGCCTCCGGCGCCCGATGCGTCGCCCGCGTCAACTCCACCGTCCGCGCCACCAGCAGATCCACCCGCTCCGGCGGCACCGACCACCCCACCGGCAACGCCCGCATCGGCGCGCCGTTCGTACCACCCTCCCGATCGTCGGGCACCGCCCCGGTGGCCCGGAACGCCGCCAGCGCCGCCCGCGTCGACGGCCCCGCACCCGGCACCGGAGGATCCTGCGCCGCCACCCGCGACAGGAACGTCACCGCGTCCACAGCACCGTCCACCAGACACCGCGCCACCAGCAGCGTCAACGCCGTGTCGTCCGACGTGGCCCCGGCCGCCCACCGGTCACTGGCCCGAGGCGTCTCGATCACGTCGTCGGCGTCACCGGTCGGCGGACGCCCCTCGTACGGCACCCCCAACGCGTCCCCACAGGCGTACGCCGTCAGCGCCCCCGCCACCCGCCGTACCGTCACCGACCCGTCCACGACACTCGACACACCCGAAGCCTAGGCGGCCCGAACGAGGGGAGTGGTCGACTACTCTGAGTGACCGGACCGGGTGAGGCGGAAACCCACGTCGTCCACCGCGAAGCTCGGATGACTGCGCCGCCGCACCGACGCCCGGCAACTCCACCGCTCGTCGAACCAGCCGCCGCCCCGCAGCACCCGGTAGGTGCCGTACACCTCGGGGTCGTACACGTCCCAGCACCAGTCCCAGACGTTGCCCAGCATGTCGTACAGCCCCCAGGCGTTCGGGCGCCTGCCGCCCACGTCGTGCAGCCGCTCACCGGAGTTGCCGCGATACCAGGCGACCTCGTCCAGCGGCCCGTA
Organism: Micromonospora sp. NPDC049900; assembly: GCF_044461025.1. Classification (NCBI taxonomy): domain Bacteria; kingdom Bacillati; phylum Actinomycetota; class Actinomycetes; order Micromonosporales; family Micromonosporaceae; genus Micromonospora; species Micromonospora sp. NPDC049900. The sequence goes on along the minus strand of NZ_JBITKM010000008.1, from coordinate 37,323 downwards.
CCGGGGACCGGTCGTGCCCGCCCGGCAGGCGTGCTCCCACTCGGCCTCGGTGGGCAGCCGGTACCCGTCGGCACCGGAGTCCCACCCGACGTCCTCGCCGTCGATCCGGTACGCCGGCCGCAGCCCGTCGACCCGGGACAGGGCGTTGCAGAACCGGACCGCGTCCCACCAGGACACGGTCTCCATCGGACGGCGGCGCTCGCCGGCCGCACAGGGGACACCGACGACCGAGGCGTACCCGGCCCGCGTCACCGGATACGCGGCGAGCCGGTACGGCCCGACGTCGACCGGCCAACTGCGCTGCGTACGCCGATCCGTCAACACCACGCGCCCCGCCGGAACGTTCACCATCACGCTGTCGGAGTCCACGAGGAGCAGATGCTACCGATCCACCTGCCGCTCAACCCATGTTCGATAATTGACATTATGTAAAGTGAACCTTCCGGCGCGTCCCCCGAGGGCGGCACACCGACCGCCGCCGACGGCCTGGGAATGTAAGGAAGGGTCCCCTGCTATACACCAGGCGTTAGCAAGGGGCCCTTCCTTACATCCCGGCGCACCCCGGTGCCGGCGCGACGCCGGTCGGCCTGGTGGGCGCGCCCGACCGGCACGTCCAGCACCCAGCAGCCCCTCGCCCCTATCCCACGCGCCGCATCGCGGTCGCCTGGGAACCCCGTCCGGCCCAGCGGGCCGAGGGTCGGCCGCACGACGCGCAGCCCGGCGCTCGGTGCGGCGCGGCGCGAGCCGACCCCGCTCCCCTGGGTCGGCGGTGAACCCGAAAATCATGCATAATGTCCCTTATGCATGACAAAAGGGATGAAACGGTACGGGTGTTGATCGAGGAGTTCCTGACCTCCCGGGCGACGCGCAAGCCCTCCCCGCACACCCAGGCGGCGTACCGGCGGGACCTGACCGCGGTGGCCGTGCTCGCGGCGGAGCTGGTCGCCCCTCCCCTCCCCCTCGATGCACTGTCCATCGAGGCGCTCTCCCCCAGGCTCATGCGGGCGGCGTTCGCCCGGTTCGCCGCCGACAGGGCCGCCGCCTCGGTGGGGCGCGCCTGGTCGACCTGGAACGGCTTCTTCTCGTTCCTGGTGGCCGAGCAGGTGGTGGCCGGCAATCCGATGCCGGCGGTGGGTCGGCCCCGGACGCCGGTGCCGGTGCCGAAGCCGTTGCGGGGTGAGGACACTCCCGAGCGGTTGCTCGCGGCGGCGGCGCAGGCGCGGGGGCGGCAGCGGGATCCGTGGCCGGAGCGGGACGTGGCGGTGTTGGCGCTGGCGCTGTGTGCCGGGTTGCGGTTGTCGGAGTTGCTGGCGTTGCGGGTCGGTTCGTTGGCGGGGCGGCCGGGTGAGCGCCGGTTGGAGGTGGCCGGGAAGGGTGGGCGTCCTCGGGTGTTGCCGGTGGAGCCGGATCTGGACGCGTTGCTGGCGGACTATCTGGACAGTCGGGTGCGGCGGTTCGGTTCGCGGACGGTGCGGCCGGCCTCGCCGTTGCTGGTGGATCGGCAGGGTGAGGCGTTGCGGCGGGGCGGACTGCAGTATCTGGTGGAGTCCTGTTACCGGCGTGCGGGGATCGGTGACCGGGTGCCGCGTGGGGCGCGGTTGCACGCGTTGCGGCACACGTTCGCGACGCGGTTGGCCGAGGACGGGGCGGGCGCGGCGGAGATCATGCGGTTGTTGGGGCATGCGTCGCTGGCGTCGTCGCAGACGTACATCGAGGTGACGTCGGGGCAGCAGCGGGAGGCGGCGCGGGTGAACCGTACGTACCGGGCGTTGGTGGGGTTGGTACGGCCGTCGTCGTGAGGTGTGGCCTCAGGCGGGGTGGGCGTCGAGGACGGCCGGGAGGATCGCGGCGATGGCGGCGGTGGGGTCGAAGTCGGGGTCGGGGTTGGCGAGTTGGTTGTTGAGGAGGCCGTCGATGAGGGCGAGCAGGAGTCGCAGGGCGGTGCCGGGGTGGCGGGCGCCGAGTGCGGCGAGCAGTGGTGTGGCCCAGGCGGCGAGGTCGTGTTGGCGTCGGCCGATCTGGTGTTGCAGGGCGGGGTGGTGGGCGGCTTCGGCGAAGATCGCGAGTCGGGCGAGGGTGAGGGCGCGGTGGGTGGTGCTGAGGTCGTGGACGAGGGTGCCGAGGGCGGTGGTGAAGGTGGTGGGGTCGATGTGGTCGAGGGTGCCGGCGAGGTGGTTCCAGCCGGTGGTCTCGAGGTCGAGGATGCGGGTGAGGACGCCGGCGATGAGGGCTTCGCGGGTGCGGTAGCGGTTGGAGGTGGAGCCGGTGGGGAGTTCGGCCTGGTCGTCGACGGCGCGGTGGGTGAGGTGGCGGGGGCCGCGGGTGCCGAGGACGGCGATGGCGGCGTCGAGGAGGCGTTGTTGGCGGGCGTCCACGTGCGTGAGACTACAGCAGTAGTGCAGGCAACTACAGTTGCAGTACGGTCGGGTGATGCGAGGATCAGCGGCCGTCATCGGAGGCGGCGTGGGTGGGCTGGCGGTGGCCGTGGGACTGCTGCGCGCCGGGTGGACGGTGACCGTGTTCGAGCGGGCGGCGGGGCTGCCGGAGACGGGCACCGGGTTGGGGATCTGGCCGTCGGCGTTGCGGGCGTTGGATCGCCTCGGTGTGGGTGCGCTCGCGCGGGAACGGGGGCGGGCGCAGCCGGACGGGGCGATGCGTCGCCCGGACGGGACGGTGATCGCCCGGTTGGACGTGGGGCGGATCCGTCGGCGGCACGGTGAGGGGGTGCTGCTGCTGTCGCGGCCGGCGTTGCTGGGTCTGTTGGCGGAGGCGTTGCCGGCGGGCACGGTGCGTTTCGGCGCGCCGGTGGCGGGTCCGGCGGAGCTGGGTGACGGGTACGACATGGTGGTGGGCGCGGACGGGATCCGCAGCGCGACCCGGGCGGCGATGTTCGGTGACCGGTTTCCGCTGCGCTATTCGGGGGTGACGGCGTGGCGTGGCACGGTGCCGTTGGAGGTGGCCTCCGGTGGGGAGACGTGGGGTCCGGGGCGCAAGTTCGGGGTGACGCCGCAGGCTCCCGGGGTGGCCAACTGGTATGCGGCGGTGGCCGCGCCGGAGGGTTTCCGGCCGCCGGAGGGTGATCTGGCGGCGTTGCGGCGGTGGTTCGGTGACTGGCACGATCCGGTGCCGGCGGTGCTGGACCGCGTCGACGCGGCCGGGGTGTTGCAGCACGACGTGCACTACCTGCCGCCGCTGCCGACGTACGTGCGGGGGCGGTGGGTGTTGGTGGGCGACGCGGCGCACGCGATGACGCCGGATCTGGGGCAGGGCGCCTGCCAGGCGTTGATCGACGCGGTGGCGTTGGCGGAGGCGTCGGCGGCGGAGTCGGGCGTGTCGTCGGCGTTGGCCCGGTACGACGGGCACCGGCGGGTGCCGACGCAGCGGATGGCGGCGATGGCGGTGCGGGCGGGCCGGTTGGCGCAGGTGCGGCGGTTCACCGGCGTGCGGGACGTGGCGTTGCGGGTGGCGTTGGCGTTCGGTCCCCCGGGCTGACAAGCGTGTGGTTCCCCGGGGTGGACGGTGCTGGTGGCCGCCTCGGGTGTGCGAGGCTGCGGGTGACGCGACTGGCGGCACCGGGGATGGGATCGACCATCGGGAAGCTCGTCGTGGGGGTCGTCCGCCTGGGCCTCCGCGGTCGAGGTGAGCCATGTCTACGACGTCGACGACGGCCCGGTTGTTGCCCGGTGTGCCGGTGGCGGAGCGGGTTCTGGCCGAGGTGGCCGAGGGTGTGGCGGCGGTGCGGGCGGCGGGGGTGACTCCGGCGTTGGCGACGGTGCTGGTGGGTGACGACGAGGCGAGCGCCCGGTACGTCGGGATCAAGCAGCGGCAGGCGGCGGAGCTGGGTTTCGCGTCGCGGCACGTGCGGTTGCCGGGGTCGGCGTCGCAGGCGGATCTGCATGCGGTGCTGGCGGAGTTGGGCGCGGACCGGGGTGTGCACGGGGTGTTGGTGCAGCATCCGGTGCCGGCGGGGTTGGACTTCGACCGGGCGTTGCAGGTGTTGGACCCGGACAAGGACGTGGACGGGATGCATCCGGTGAACGTGGGGCGGTTGGCGCTGGGGTTGCCGGGTCCGGTGCCGTGTACGCCGGCGGGTGTGGAGGCGTTGTTGGCGTTCCACGGGGTGCCGGTGGCGGGTCGGGAGGTGGTGGTGTTGGGGCGTGGTGCGACGTTGGGGCGGCCGTTGGCGGTGTTGTTGGCGCAGAAGCGGCCGACGGCGAACGCGGCGGTGACGGTGGTGCACACCGGGGTGGCGGACTGGCCGAGGTATACGCGTCGGGCGGAGATCCTGGTGGCGGCGGCGGGGGTGCCGGGGATCGTGCGGCCGGAGCATGTGCGGCCGGGTGCGGTGGTGGTGGGTGGTGGGGTGCGGTATGCGGGGCGGCGGTTGGTGCCGGATGTGGATCCGTCGTGTGCGCGGGTGGCGGGGGCGATCACGCCGCGGGTGGGTGGGGTGGGTCCGGTGACGGTGGCGATGCTGTTCCGCAACGCGCTGCGGGCGGCCCGGGCGGCGGTGGGGTCAGCCGAGGTCGACCAGCAGGGGCCGGTGGTCGGAGATGGTGGCCAGCGGGGTCCGTACGCCGGTGACGGGCGGTAGCCGGTGCAGGTCCTGCCGGTCGGCGAGGATGTGGTCGAGTTGGACGCGGGGTTGCCCGGCGGGGTAGGTGGGGCGGCGGCCGAGGGGTTGCCAGCGGGACACCAGGCGGGCGGCCCAGGTGGGCAGGTTGAGGTCGCCGAGCAGGATGCGCGGGGCGGGCAGGGCGCGGAGGACGCGGACGGCCTGGCGGAGTTGGCGGATGTTCCAGCCGGGCACGAAGGACAGGTGGGTGGCGGCGACGGTGAGGGGTCCGTGCGGGGTGTCCAGGACGGCGGCGAGGACGACGCGGGGTTCGTCGTGCAGGAGGATGAGGCCGCCGCGGGGGCCGGGTACGTAGACCGGGGACCGTAGGGGTGCCGGGCGTAGGCGGGTGATGTGCCAGGCGGTGACCCGGTGGCGGGAGACGAGGCCGATGCCGTAGCAGGGTTCGCCGTGGCCGTCGTCGTCGTGGCGCAGGGGGCGGAACGCTTCGCCGGGGGTGCCGACGACGGCGGCGGCGAAGCGGTGTTCGGTGGCGCCGAGGGCCTGGGCGGCGATGGCGGTGAGGTCGTGGTTGCCGCTGCGGGACTGGTCGCGGTCGACTTCCTGGAGGGCGAGCACGTCGGCGTCGAGGGCGGTGACGGCGGCGGCGAGGCGGGCCGGGTCGACCAGGCCGTCGCTCAGGGATCGGCCGTGCAGCAGGTTGAACGTGGCCAGGCGCACCGTGTCACCTTATCGATGCCGTGGGACAGTTGCCCGATGCTGCGGGTGTTGTTCTGTTCGATGGTGGTGTTCGTGGCGGTGGGTGCGGCCGGGGTGTGGTTGCGGCGGCGTCGGGGCCGGTGAGGCTGGCCACAGGCGGCGGCGTGGGGTGCCTCGGGGTGGGAAGAATGCCGCCGTGGAGCTGGATCCGTCGACGGTCGCGCTGCTGCTGACCGCTGCCGTGTTGGCCGGTTGGGTGGACGCGGTGGTGGGTGGCGGCGGGTTGTTGTTGTTGCCGGCGTTGTTGGTGGCGGCGCCGGGTGTGCCGCCGGCGACGGCGTTGGGCACGAACAAGTTGGCGGCGATCGCGGGCACGTCGGCGGCGGCGGTGACGTATGCGCGGCGTACGCGGGTGGATTGGGCGGTGGCGGGGCCGGCGGCGGGTCTGGCGGTGTTGTTCGCGGGGGTGGGTGCGGCGTTGGCGGGTGCGGTGCCGCCGTCGGCGTACCGGCCGGTGGTGTTGGTGGTGTTGGTGTCGGTGGCGGTGTTTGTGGTGTTGCGGCCGAGGTTGGGGGTGTCGTCGTTTCCGGGGCGGCGTACCCGGGGGCGGATCGTGGTGGCGGTGTTGGTGGCGGGGGTGGGTATCGCCCTGTACGACGGGTTGATCGGGCCGGGTACCGGCACGTTCCTGGTGGTGGCGTTCACCGCGGTGGTGGGGGCGGATTTTCTGCACGGGTCGGCGATGGCGAAGGTGGTGAACGCGGGGACGAACGCGGGGGCGTTGGCGGTGTTCGCGGTGACCGGGCACGTGTGGTGGTTGTTGGGGGCCGCGATGGCGGTGTGCAACATCGTCGGGGCGCTGGTGGGGGCGCGGATGGCGTTGCGGCGGGGGGCGGGGTTCGTGCGGGCGGTGCTGTTGCTGGTGGTGGTGGCGTTGGTGGCGAGGTTGGGTTACGACCAGTGGCTGGCGGGGTGAGCGGCGTGCCGCGGCGCGTGTGATCATCGGCGGGTGTCGGTGCGCGTGGAACACGACCGGGCCGTCCTGGCGGGTCTGTTGGGGCGGGATCCGTTGTTCTTCTGGCCGTACACGTCGTGGTTTCGGGGTGGGGACGCGGTGGTGTTGCCGTGTCGGTGCGGTGTCGCCGACGGTGGTGGCGGCGACCGCTGGCCGCGATGATGACGCGCGTGTCCCAGGTGGTTCTGCGTACCGCGCGGTTGGTGTTGGTGCCGTTGGCTGATGTGCATCTGCCGCACGAGGTGGCGTTGGACGCCGACGCGGAGGTGATGCGGTTCCTGGCGCCGGTGCGGTCGGCGGCGCAGGTGGCGCGGTTGCACCGGGAGCGGTTGGCGGTGGCGCGGCGGTCGCCGGGGTTGGGGTTCTGGGCCGGGTCGACCGAGGGCGAGTTCGTCGGCTGGTGGTTGTTGGAGCCGCCGTCGCGGGCCGATCAGGGGCCGGTGGTGGGTCAGGCCGAGTTGGGGTACCGGTTGGCGCGTCGGTTCTGGCGGCGGGGTCTGGCGTCGGAGGGGCCCGGGAGTTGATCCGGCACGGTTTCGTCGACCTGGGGTTGTCGCGGATCTTCGCCGAGACGATGGCGGTCAACGTGGGGTCGCGGGCGACGATGGCGGCGGTGGGGATGCGTCAGGTGCGTGCGTTCCACCTGTCGTGGTCGGATCCGTTGCCGGGGGCGCAGGCCGGTGAGGTGGAGTACGCGATCACCCGGGACGAGTGGGTGGCGGCGGGCGGGTCAGGTGCGGCGGGGTGAGGTGAAGCGGCCGGCGCGGATCTCCCGCAGGGCTCGGCGGCGCACGTCGCCGCGCAGGGTGTCGACGTAGAGGCGGCCGGCGAGGTGGTCGGTCTCGTGTTGCAGGGCGCGGGCGAGGAAGCCGCTGCCGGCGATGGTGAGGGGTTCGCCGTGCTGGTCGTAGCCGTGTGCGGTGGCGTGCAGGGCGCGGGGGGTCGGGAAGTACAGGCCGGGGATGGACAGGCAGCCCTCGTCGTCGTCGGCGAGTTCGTCGGACAGTTCGAGGGTGGGGTTGATCATGTGGCCGCGGTGGCCGTCGGCGTCGTAGACGAACACCTGGGCGTTGACGCCGATCTGGGGTGCGGCGACGCCGGCGCGGCCGGGTGCGCCGAGCAGGGTGTCCATCAGGTCGGTGACCAGGGCGCGTAGGTCGGCGTCGAAGCTGGTGACGGCTTCGCTGGGGGTGCGCAGCACCGGGTCGCCGATGATTCGGATGTCCCGCATGGTCATGTCGGCAAGGTTATCGGTCGGTGGTGCCGGCGGTGGGGCGGCCAGGGCGGGTCGGGTCGAGGGCGGCGCGGACCGGGGCGGTCTTGGCGGCGGCTTCGGCGACTTCGGCGTCCGGGTCGCTGTCCCAGGTGATGCCGCCGCCGGCCCAGACGTGGACGCGGTGGCGGTCGGTGGCGGCGGTGCGGATGGTCAGTCCGAGGTCGAGGTGGTCGGGGCCGACCCAGCCGAGGGCGCCCATGCCGGCGCCGCGGCCGACGGGTTCGAGGGCGGCGATGTGGTGTAGGGCGGCGAGTTTGGGGGCGCCGGTGACGGAGCCGCCGGGGCAGACGGCGCGCAGCAGGTCGGCGAGGCCGAGTCCGTCGGCGGCGTCGGCGCGGACGGTCGATTCGGCCTGCCACAGGTCGCACCAGCGGCGTACGGCGAACAGGTCGTCGACGCGGACGCTGCCGGTGCGGGCGACGCGGGCCAGGTCGTTGCGTTCCAGGTCGACGATCATGATGTGTTCGGCGCGTTCCTTGGCGGAGGTGAGCAGGTCGGCGCGGCCGGCGGCGGTGGCGGGTCGGGTGCCTTTGATGGGGCGGGTGGTGAGGGTGCCGGCGCGGACCTCGACGAGGGTTTCGGGGCTGGCGCAGCCGATGGCCCAGCCGTTGCCGGTCAGGACGCCGCCGTAGCGGGCGCCGGGGAGGCGGCCGAGGCGGGCCAGGGCGGGTCGGGGGTCGCCTCGGTAGGGGGCGGCGGCGTGGCCGACGACGTTGACCTGGTAGACGTCGCCGTGGCCGATGGCGGTGCGGACGGCGCGGACGGCGTCGGCGTGGGCGGCGGGGGTCCAGCTCTCGGTCCAGGGGCCGCGCCACCACGTCCCGGTCGGGGTGGGGGTGGTGGGGGTGTCGGTGTGGCCGTAGACGACGACGGCGACCTCGGGTAGGTCGGCGGGGTTGGCGGCGCCGGGGTCGCCGCCGGCGAGTAGGGCGCCGGCGGCGGCGGAGACGTACAGGGCGGCGCCGCAGACGGGGTCGTCGCGGTGGTGGGGGCGGGTGGGGCGGGCCAGGTCGTGCAGGGGCAGGCCGTGGGCGGCGAGGAAGTCCTGCACGGCGGTGGCGGGGTCGCCGCCGTCGGTGGGGCGCCACTGCCAGCGGGCGCGTTCGACGCGGTGGCCGCGGCAGGGTGTGGGGGCGGCCGGCGGGTCGAGCGGTAAGGGATCGACCACCGTCCGTGGGAGCGCTTCCACGACGTCTGGGTGGTTGTGGCTCATCCGTTCAGCGGATTTCCCACGGACCACGCGCACTTCTGCTCGATGCGCCGTGCGTTTGCTTGGTACTGTGCGTCACTGGTCATGTGAACCATGACACAGTGCCCCCACAGTCCGGAGAACCCGATGTGCCAGCACCAACCCACCTGTCCCTCCGCCGAAGCCACCGACCGGGAAGCCGCCAAGGTCATCGCCTGCTTCCGTGAGCAGGGCTGGAGTCTGCTCTGCAACGGCGTCATCGTTTTCGAGGACACCGGCGAACTGCTGCCCGACGGCAGCAGCATCGCACCGCACCGCGGCCCCGCCCGACACGCCCTCGCCGCCTGACCTGATCACGAACCGTCACGACTGTTCCCGCGTCGACCCAGGCTAGTCCTCCCACCGGGGAGCGTCACCAGCAGGTCGAGCGCGACGCCGGGGCGGCACCGACCGCCCCGGCGCGGCTGCCGTCAGCTCTCGTACGCCTGCGGCGACGGACACGAGCAGACCAGGTTCCGGTCGCCGTAGCCGCCGTCGACCCGACGCACCGGCGGCCAGTACTTCCCCGCCCGGTCCACGCCGCCCGGGTAGCCGGCCACCGACCTCGGATACGGGTGCGGCCACTCGTCGCCGGCCACCATCGCCGCCGTGTGCGGCGCGTTGGCCAGGGGGTTGTCCCCGGCCGGCCAGCGGCCCGCCGCCACCTCGTCGATCTCCGCCCGGATGGCGATCATCGCGTCGCAGAACCGGTCCAGCTCGGCCAGGTCCTCGCTCTCGGTCGGCTCCACCATCAGCGTCCCCGCCACCGGGAACGACATCGTCGGCGCGTGGAACCCGTAGTCGATCAACCGCTTGGCGACGTCGTCGACGCTCACGCCGGTCGCCTTCGTCATCGGCCGCAGGTCCAGGATGCACTCGTGGGCCACCAGACCCTTGTTGCCCGCGTACAGCACCGGGAAGTGCTCCCGCAGTCGCGCCGCCACGTAGTTGGCCGCCAGCACCGCCACCCCGGTGGCCCGGGCCAGCCCGTCGGCGCCCATCATCCGCAGGTACACCCACGGGATCGGCAGGATGCCCGCCGACCCGTACCGGGCCGCCGAGATCGCCGGCCGCCCGTCGACCGGGACACCACCGGGGTCACCGGGCAGGAACGGCGCCAGGTGCGCACGCACCGCCACCGGCCCCACCCCCGGGCCACCACCGCCGTGCGGGATGCAGAACGTCTTGTGCAGGTTCAGGTGCGACACGTCAGCCCCGAACCGGCCCGGCTTGGCGAACCCGACCAGCGCGTTGAGGTTCGCGCCGTCGACGTACACCTGGCCACCGGCGTCGTGCACCTTCGCGCACAGCGACGCGATGCCGGTCTCGTACACGCCGTGCGTCGACGGGTACGTCACCATGATCGCCGCCAGGGCGTCCCGATGCCGGTCGATCTTGGCGTCCAGGTCGACCAGGTCGACGTTGCCGTCGTCGTCGCAGCCGACCACCACCACCCGCATCCCGGCCATCACCGCGCTGGCGGCGTTCGTGCCGTGCGCCGACGACGGGATCAGACACACGTCCCGGTGCCCCTCACCCCGGTCACGGTGGTACGCGCGGATCGCCAACAACCCGGCCAACTCCCCCTGCGACCCGGCGTTGGGTTGCACACTGACCGCGTCGTAGCCGGTCACCTCGGCCAGCCACCCCTCCAACTGGCCGATCATCTCCCGGTAGCCGGCGGTCTGCTCCGCCGGGGCGAACGGGTGCATGTGGGCGAACTCCGCCCAGCTCACCGGCTCCATCTCGGTGGTGGCGTTCAGTTTCATCGTGCACGACCCCAACGGGATCATGCCCCGGTCCAGGGCGTAGTCGAAGTCGGCCAGCCGCCGCAGGTAGCGCAGCATCGCCGTCTCCGAGTGGTGCGACCGGAACACCGGGTGGGTGAGGAACTCGTCGGTACGCCGCAACCCGTCCGGCAGCGCCGCCGTCACCGCGCCGTCGACCCCGTCGACCCCGAACGCCGCCCACACCGCGTCCAGGTGCTGCGCCGTGGTGGTCTCGTCGCAGGAGATGCCCACCCGGTCGTCGTCGACCAGCCGCAGGTTCACCCCACGCGCCGCCGCGTCGGCCACCACCTGGGCGGCCCGCCCCGGCACCGTCGCCGTCACCGTGTCGAAGAACGGCACGTCGGCCACGTCGACGCCACCGGCCCGCAGCCCGGCGGCCAGCCGCACCGCCGCCTCGTGGGTGCGCGTCGCGATCGCCCGCAGCCCGTCCGGACCGTGGTAGACGGCGTACATGCCGGCCATCACCGCCAGTAGCACCTGCGCGGTGCAGATGTTGCTGGTCGCCTTCTCCCGACGGATGTGCTGCTCCCGGGTCTGCAACGCCAGCCGGTACGCCGGGTCGCCCGCCGTGTCGCGGGACACCCCGACCAGCCGGCCGGGCAGCATCCGCTCCAACCCGGCCCGCACCGCCAGGTAGCCGGCGTGCGGCCCACCGAAGCCCATCGGCACCCCGAAACGCTGGGTGGTGCCGGCGGCGATGTCCGCGCCGATGTGCCCCGGCGCCCGCAGCACCGTCAACGCCAGCAGGTCCGCCGCCACCGTCACCAACGCGCCGACCTCGTGCGCCGCCGCCACCAGCGCCGCCTGGTCACGGACCGCCCCGGACGCGCCCGGATACTGCAGGTGCAGGCCGAAGAACTCCGCCGGCAGCTCCTGCGCGGTCAGGTCCAGCACCCGCACCTCGATGCCGAGCGGCTCGGCCCGACCGGCGATCACCGCGATGGTCTGCGGCAGGGCGTCGGCGTCGACCACGTACACCGGGCTGCTGCTCTTCGACGCCCGCCGCGCCAACGTCATCGCCTCGGCCGCCGCGGTGCCCTCGTCGAGCATCGACGCGTTCGCCGTCGCCAGACCGGTCAGGTCCGACACCATGGTCTGGAAGTTCAGCAGCGCCTCCAACCGGCCCTGGCTGATCTCCGGCTGGTACGGCGTGTACGCGGTGTACCAGGCCGGGTTCTCCAGCACGTTACGGCGGATCACCGCCGGGGTGTACGTGCCGTGGTAGCCCAGACCGATCATCGACACGGCCACGGTGTTGCGGTCGGCGAGGGCCCGCAACTCGGTCAGGGTCTCGTGCTCACCAGAGGGCTCCGGCAGGTCCAGACGGCCGTGCCAGCGGATCACCTCGGGAATCGCCGCGTCCATCAGCTCGTCGATCGAGGCGTACCCGACCGTGGCCAACATCCGGCGTTCGTCGTCCGGGCCCGGACCGATGTGACGGTCGGCGAACTCTGAGGTCATGAGGGGCGCTCCTGCGGGGGGCGGGGTCGACAGGTCGGCCCTCCCCCTCTGTCACACCCCACGGGCGCTCCACAGTGCCTGCCCCACGCGGTCCTTTTGCCTGAGAGGTTCCGGGGAGGATTTGCCCCTTCGGCGCCGCCCCGGCTGCCGCCAGGCGGTCTCTCCCACGCGGGTGCTACCGGCACGATCAACGCTACCAGCGTCCCCGCCCGCCCACACCGAAGCCCCGGGCCACCGGCTCAGGAGACGGCGGTCACCACGGTGTCCGCCCCCGCCGGGCAGAGCCGGTCGGCCAGCGCCGGCACCAGCCGCCCCAGTGGGGCGTCGACCCGCAGCCGCGCGTACCCGTCACCGCGCGTCGGCCCCTGGTTGACGATCACCACCGGTACGTCCTGCCGGGCCGCCGCCGACACGAACCGCCGCCCCGACATCACCGTCAGCGACGAGCCCAGCACCAGCAGCAGCCGCGCCTGCCGCACCATCGTGAAACACCGCGCCACCCGCGGCGCCGGCACCGTCTCGCCGAAGAACACCACGTCCGGTTTCAGCATCCCGCCACACGCCCCGCAGTCCACCACCCGGAACCCGGCCACCTGCGCGTCGTCGAGATCCACGTCACCGTCCGGGTTGATCGTGGTGGCCTGCGCGTCGAACCCCGGATTGGCCCGCCGCAGCCGCCCGTCCACCTCCAGCCGGGTCGTCCGCCGCCCACAGCCCAGACACACCACCTCGTCGAGGCGGCCGTGCAGATCCACCACCCCGGCGCTGCCGGCGGTCGTGTGCAGCCCGTCCACGTTCTGCGTGATGATCCCCGTCACCACACCGGCCCGCTGCAACCGGGTCACCGCCCGATGCCCGTCGTTGGGGTCCGCCTGCGCGATCAACCGCCACCCCAGGTGGCTGCGCGCCCAGTAGCGGCGGCGGGCCTGCGCGTCACCGGTGAACATCTGGTACGTCATCGGGGTGTGCCGGCGCGCCACCCCGCTGGGCCCCCGGTAGTCGGGGATACCCGACTCGGTGGACAAGCCCGCGCCGCTGAGCACCACCACCGCGCCACCGGCCGCCAACCCCGCCACCTGCTCGATCACGTCGTCCACCCGTACCATGCTGCCCCACCCGGCGGTCCCTCGGCGAGCGAGCCGCGGCGGCCCGCACCCGGGGCCGGATAGGTTCGAGCCTCGCCGCGCACCTCACCGACGCCGACGCGGTGGTCTTCGCCGCCGGCGCCGGACCGGGCAGCGGCACCGCCCGCAAGGACACCGTCGACCGGGCCGCCGCCGCACTGCTCGCCGACGCCGCCCGCACCGCCGGCGTACGCCGCTACCTGCTGGTCTCCTCGATGGGCGTGGACGGCGACCCGCCGCCGGACACCGACGAGGTGTTCGTCGCCTACCTGCGGGCCAAGAAGGCCGCCGAGGACGACCTGACCCGCCGGGACCTCGACTGGACCGTGCTGCGACCCGGCCGGCTCACCGACGACCCGCCCACCGGCCACGTCACCCTCGACCGGTACGCCCCCCGAGGCCCGATCAGCCGCGCCGATGTCGCCGCCGTCCTCGCCGCCCTGCTCGACACCCCCGCCACCGCCGGCCTGACCCTGGAGACCGTCGCCGGTCCCACCCCGATCACCGCCGCGGTGACCGCCCACACCGGCCGCTGAGGACCCGGACCGGCCTCAGGGCTGCTGGTGGCGCGGCAGTGGACGGGACGGTGGCCCGTCCACTGCCGCCGGCCCACCGATGCGTTCCATCGTGCGCGCCAACTGCGCCCTGCCGTCGTCGAGATGCCGCGCCGCCGCCTGCATGTGCGAGATCATCATCTCGCCGTAGATGCGCAGCGCCTCCCGCGCGGCCACCCCGTCGTCGAACGACGGCCCCGCCGACGCCCGGTACTCCTGCACCGCCCGTTCCGCCTGCTGCCGGGCCTCCTCCACCGCCGCCCGCACGTAACTCTCGTACTGGGTGCGGGCGTACTCGGCGACCCGCCGCGCGTAGTCGTGCGCCTGCGCGATGATCTGCTCGGCCTCCCGCTGCGCCGCCGACAGCAGGTTCACCTCCTTGGCCGCCGGAGTCACCGTCGCCGGACCCGCGCTCGGGATCACCCCGTGCCGATGCAACTCCACATGACCGGTGAGCATCTCGTTGTCCGCCCGCAGGTCCGCCACCCGCGTGGTGAGCCGATCCAACTCGTCGGCCACCTGCATCCGGAACCGGTCCACCGCGGTCGGGTCGTAGCCGCGCCGGGTGAACGACGCCGAACCGAACTCCCACCGCCGCACCCGGTCGGCGGTCAACCGCACCTGCGCCCCACCGGACACCGGGGTGCCGTCGTACCGGCCGATCGGGGCCGTACCCACCGAACCGGCCCGCCACTGGTCACTGCGGGGTTCACTCACCGGGCACCTCCGGAATCGTCAGGGACGGAAGGACCACGCATCGCCGTCCGCCACGCGGGGCCGTACCACTGCGCGCCCGGGCCCTCGTGGTGCACCTGCCCCGGATGGAAACCGGCGCGGGTCAACGCCGACACCGCGTACGCCACCATGTCGTCGGACCCGCACACGTACACGTGCCGGGACCGCCAGTCGCCGTCGGCGAGCGCCCGGTCCACCGGATGCAGGAACTCCCCCGGCCGGTCCAGGTCCACCCCCACCACCCGGGTCACCCGCAACCACGGGTACGAGGACGCCAACTTGTCCAGCAGGTCACCGTCGTAGTACTCGGTCCGCGACCGCGCCCCCACGTACAGGTCGACCTGCCGGCCCGCGCCCTCCGCCGACACCTGCTCCACCAACGCCTTCAACGGCGCCCACCCGGTGCCCCCGGCCAGCAGCAGCAGATCCGCCGCCCCGGCCGCCCGCAACGTCAACGACTCCCCCACCGCCGCCGCCAGGTGCACCTGGTCACCCACCGCGCAGCCGTACACCAACCGCGACGACACCGCACCACCCGGCGCCGCCCGCACGTGCAACTCCAGGGTGCCGTCCGGACGGGGCGCGTTCGCCGGCGAGTAGTACCGCCACGCCCGCACCGCCGGATGCGACACCCCGATCGACTGTCCCGCCGTGAACGGCAGCAGATACTGCGGACGCACCGTCAGGACCGCCACGTCGAAGCCACGCCGCTCATGGCCGACGATCTCCGCCACCCACCACGGTGGATTCACCGCCTCGGCGGCCTGCGCCGCCTCCACCATCACCTTCGCCACCAACCCGTACGCCGCCACCCAGTCCTGCGCCAACTCCTCGGTCCACTGGTCACCGAGGAAGTGCCGCAGCGTCGCCAGCAACGCCTCACCCACCGCCGGATAGTGCTCCGCCCGCACCGCGAACTTGCGGTGGTCGGCGCCGAGATCCTGGAGGAACCCCACCAGGCGGTCCACCTGGTCCACCTGCGACACGATGTGACCCAACGCGGTGACCAGCCGGTCCCGTTGCCCCGCCATGTTCGTCGGGAACATCTGCCGGGTCTCGGGATGCGTCAGGAACAGCGTCGAGTAGAAGTACAGCGGGACCTGGTCGCCGTGCGCCGTGACCAGCGCCCAACTCCGCTTGAGGCCGGAGACGTCCACGCTCAGGCGTCCGCCCGGCCGCCGTCGACCACCACCTGGTCCTGCACCTGCGCCAGCACCGCCTGCACGTCGGTGATGACGTCGGCGGGCACCCCCAACTGCGTCAACGTGGCCGTCAGGTGCTCACCCACCCGCACGTAGTGCGCCACCGGGATGTGCAACGGACGGTGCGCGGTGGCGAGGTCCCGGCCCGCGTACTCGTTCGGGCCACCCAGCACCACGGTCAGCATCGACGCCATGTGCCGACGCTGCGTCGCCATGTCGACCTCGGTGAAGTAGCCGGCCAGCTCCGCGTCGGCCCACACCCGGTCGTAGAACAGCTCGACGGCGGCCCGCACCGAGGCGGCCCCACCGATCCGTTCGAAGTGCGACACGGGGGTGGTCTCGTCGGTGACCGTCACAGGTCAGTCCTTCCGCCGGGGAGAAGTGAACGAGCGCGCGACATTCGGCGCGACGTCCGCCGCACGACCCTCGCCGTCGCGGCGCGGTGTCAGGCGAACCGTGTCGGACGATAGCGTGCCGCGCCGCGCCCGTCAGTCCCGAACAATCCACCACGGGCCAACACGCGAACACACAGCGTCACAGCTCCAGGAGAGTCGGCCACATGACGTGATCGCAGGATCACGGACGGCGAGCGTAACCGGCTATCGGGTCAAGCCGGACAACCGTCACAGAACACGCCGCTGAGCAGGACCGACACGACCACCCCGACGCGCCGACACCCCACCGCGCCACGACGCTCCCCGAGCCGTCCCGAGACACAGCGTGATCGACGAAACGGGCGCAGAAAACCTCGCCCACACCCGGCGGGCGGACGAACCTCAGCCGGCCCGCCGCCGCGCCCGACGCGCCGCCAACTCGTCACCCACCGGATCCCCGCCCGCGGGAACCTCCGGCTCCGACTCCGACACGCTCCCCACCGGCTCCGCCGGCAGGTGCGACAACGACCCCTGGATCTCCTTGAACGCGCCACCGATCGCGATACCGAACACGCCCTGGCCGCCCTGCAACAGATCGACCACCTCCTCCGGGGACCGACACTCGTACACCGTCGTCCCATCGGAGATCAGCGTGATGCCCGCCAGATCCTCCACGCCACGCGACCGCAACGCCTCGATCGCCTTCCGGATGTTCTGCAACGACACCCCGGCGTCCAACAGCCGCTTCACGACCTTCAACACCACCAGGTCGCGGAACGAGTACAACCGCTGCGTACCCGAACCCGAAGCGTCCCGCACACTCGGCACCACCAGCGTCGTCCGCGCCCAGTAGTCCAACTGGCGGTAACTGATCCCCACCGCATGGCAGGCCGTCACACCCCGGTACCCCACCGCACCGTCACTGTCAGTCGCCGAACCGGGCATCCCACCCGACTCGTCCCACCCCGTAACCGGATCGGAATCTCGCGGCTCGTGCATCCGGACAACCTCCCCGTCAGTGCGGTGACACGTCGCTTCCGGGACGCGCACCCCTCGACACGGCAACCCTATAGCGACCGACCAGGGTTACCACGGAGAAACCACCGCGACACGCCGCGCATCGACAGCGACAACCATCACCATCACGGACCGTAACGCCCCGATGGTGGCCACGCACACCGCCCGGACGACACCACCCGGGCCACCGATCAACCGGCGAAGTCCTCCGGACGCACCTGCTCCAGGAACTCCCGGAACTTCTCCACCTCGTCCTCCTGCTCGTCGGGAATCACGATCCCCGCCTCACTGAGGACCTGCTCGGCACAACGAATCGGCGCACCCACCCGCAACGCCAACGCGATCGAATCACTCGGCCGCGCCGAGACCCGCACCCCGTCGCCGATCAACAGATCGGCGAAGAACACGTTCTCCTTCAGCTCGGTGATCTCCACCGCCCGCAACGGCGCCTTCAACGCCGCCAACACATCCCGCAGAAGATCATGGGTCAACGGCCGGGCCGGCTTGACACCCTGCTGCTCGTAAGCGATCGCCGTCGCCTCGACCGCGCCGATCCAAATCGGCAGATAGCGGTCCCCCTCGACCTCCCTGAGCAGGACGATCGGCTGGTTACTGGGCAACTCCACCCGAACCCCGACCACGCTCAGCTCGCGCACCGCCGCCTCCGTGTCGTTGTCACCTACGCCGCACCGCGCCCTTCCCTGCACGGTACACGGACCGCGACACGGCCATCTCACGCGCTCCGCGCACCACGCCCGTGCCCAGAAGAGGGGTTACCCCCGCAAGCCTACGCCACTCACCAACCCGCCGATCAGCGCGCACACGCACCTCACCGACCCAACGTCGACCGCAACCCCACCCGCACCAACGCCGCATGCAACTGCTGCGACAACGCCACCAACTCCCGCGCCGTCTCCGCCGCCCGCGCCCGCGCCGCCGGATCACTCTGCCGCGCCAACGGCGCCACCAACTGCGCGAACAGACCGACCTCCCGATCCGCCGCCGTCCGATAACCCCGCAGATGCCGAGGCTGGAACCCGTACGCCGCCAGACCGGCAACCGCCTTCGCGATGATCAACGCATCCCCGTCATACCAACCCGGCGGATCCGACACCACCAACCCGAGCCGCTCCAACTCCCCCAACGTCGACTCGTCCAGCCCACTGCGCGCCACCAACTGCGTACGGTCCAGCCGCACCTGACCCGACTCGACCGACGACGCCGCACCACGCCCCGGCACCTCACCGTCCGGGCCCACCGCCACCAACGCCGGCCGCGACCGCTCCAGCGCCGCACCGTCGGCATCCCACTGCGCCAACTGCTCACGAATCACCCGCAACGGCAGATACTGATCCCGCTGCGCCGTCAACACGAACCGCAGCCGCGACACGTCGTCCCAGCTGTACTTCCGGTAACCAGCCGCCGTACGCTGCGGCTCCACCAGACCCTCGGCCTCGAGGAACCGCAGCTTCGAAATCGTCACGTCAGGAAAATCCACCCGCAACTGGGCCAGCACCTCGCCGATACTCATCAACGGCTGGGCACGACCCACCCCGGACGGCGGAGAAGCCGCAGGCTCGTTCACCCCCGGCCGGCCTCCCCCTCCGGGCGCGGACCGGCGATGAACACGACCCGGAACTTGCCGATCTGCACCTCGTCACCATTGCTCAACGTGGCCGCCTCGACCCGCTCCCGGTTCACGTACGTGCCGTTCAAACTGCCCACGTCCCGCACCGTGAACGTCCCACCGTCCCGGTGGAACTCCGCGTGCCGACGCGACACCGTCACGTCATCGAGGAAGATGTCACTGTCCGGATGCCGCCCACTCGTTGTCACATCATGATCCAGCAGGAACCGCGCACCCGCGTTCGGACCACGACGAACCACCAGCAGCGCCATCCCCGGCGGCAGCGAACCGGACATCCGGCTCGGCACCACATCGGTGTCCGGCCCCTCCAGCGCTTCCTCGAGCGAACCCAGATTGAGCGTCGACGTGACGTCGAGCGGGGGGAACTCGTCGCCTGGGCGAGTCATGGGGACCACCTCACGGATCTGTTTCGGTCGGCGTCGAGGAAACGGCGGGTCTGGCCGCCGGGCTACACACCACCCGGCGGCTGGCTCTCCGTGCCCGGAAAGGCTGTCCGCGACGCACAACTAATTGGGTTCTCGGTCGACTGGGCGAGCCTAGCCAGCGCCGAAAAACAGGGCAACCGGACGCGCGGCACACACACCGACCGCGCCCGGGAAACCGAATCAGCTCTCGGTCAACTCGCGATACGCGTCCGCCGACAGCAGACCCTCCACCGCCGCCGGATCCACCTCGGCGATCTCCACCAACCAACCCGCACCGTACGGATCCGTGTTGATCACCTCAGGCGTGTCGACCAGCGCCTCGTTGCGCGCCGACACCGTACCGCCCACCGGGGCGTAGATCTCCGACACACTCTTGGTCGACTCGATCTCACCCAACGACTCACCAGCCGCCACCACCGCACCGGACTCCGGCAACTGCACGAACACGATGTCGCCCAACGCGTCCTGCGCGAAATGAGTGATGCCCACCCGCACGGCACCGCCGTCCACGGTCGCCACCCACTCGTGCTCAGCGGAGTAACGCAGTTCCTCAGGAATCACCAGCAGCGTCCTCATCCATCGGTGGCACCGGACCGACCGGTGCCGGCCCCACCCGACCTCACGAGACCGGACGGGCGTGTTCCAGCGTGCTCGGCACGTGCAGCGCCGAAACCTCGGCAACCTCACGATCCTCGACGATCACGTTACCGCCGTCGCGCGCCACCACCGCCACCACCCCGCCAGGAATGTTGAGCGCCGTACGCATCGTCGACGGATCCCCGATCACCGTGATCGTGAACGGACCCGTCAACCGACGCCCGTCCACGATCAACGACCCGTTCTCCCCGTCCAGGAAATACGTCGACGCCACAATCCGCACCGACGCGCGGTCACCACCGGAGATCTGCATCGCCTCCGCCCCCGCGCCCCGCAACTCCTGCACCGCGTCCAACACCCCGCTCGCCGAGATCGGCTTCGCCGGACCCGCCTGGAACCGCACCGCCAACCCCGGCCCCCGCGCCGGCAACGTACCCGCCAGGATCCCCAACTCGTCCGCCCGCCGGGTCGCCTCCTCCAACGCCGCCTGACGCCCCTGCTCACCCGAACGCAACTGACGCTGGCTCTCCTCCAACGTCGTGATGTCCTGCCGCAGACGCATCTCCCGCGCCTCCAGGTCGTACAGGATCCGGACCAGGTCCTCCTGCCGCGCCGCCGCCAACGACGAATCCGTCGACGTCGTCTTCAACTGCACCGCCAGCGTGAAACCCAACAACACCAGCAGCACACCGATCATCACCGCCGCCGAACTGAGCCGCCGCAGCGGACCACCCGCACCCGCCGCAGCCGCGCTCCCCGCAACCTCGTCCCGCTCGACAGCCTCGCCCCGCTCACCGGAACCGTCCCGCTCCACCGGCTCGGCCGGCGTCACCTCGTCGCCCGACTCCGGCCGAGCCGGCGGCGACAACGGACTCAACTCGTCGGGATCCGGCGCGTCCGGACGCGGGTCCGGCTCCCCCGCCGGCCCACCCGGCCGAGCCGGACCCGCCGGCTGCGGCCACCCCGTGCCCGTCTCGGTGTGCTCGTCAGTCACGACACCAACCTACGCCCGGAACAGGTGCCGGCGGATCGCCGCCACATTGCCGAAGATGCGAACCCCCAACACGACCACCACACCGGTGGACAACTGACCACCCACGCCCAACTGGTCACCCAGATACACGATCAACGCCGCCACCAGCACGTTCGAGATGAACGACACCACGAACTGCTTGTCGTCGAAGATCCGGTCCAACTTGGCCCGCACCCCACCGAAGACCGCGTCCAACGCCGCCACCACCGCGATCGGCAGATACGGCTGCAACGCCGCCGGCACCGTCGGATCCAGCCACAACCCGAGCACCACACCGGCCAGCAGAGCCAGCACCGCGATCATCGACCACCTCCGGAAGGGCTGGGTGACGTACCCGAGTCGGACGACTCGTCACCACCCGACGGCGACACACTCGGACTCACCGCGGGCTCCGCGTAGCGTAGCCGCGGCTCCGGCGCCGCCGGCAACGTGAGCCGGTCCGCGTCCCGCACCTCGAACGACAACCCGTTCGCCTGCGACACGCGGCGCATCGTCAACGCACTGCGACTACCCTCGTACGCCTCACGCATCGACCCCGGACCGATCGCCGACACCTCGTACGGCCCGGTCACCGGCCGGAAGTCCACCAGGATCGCCTCGCCCGCCGACCGGATCGTCGACGTCGCCGTCAACCGCTGCCCGTTGATCGCGATCGCCTCCGCCCCGGCCCCCCACAGGTCGTTGGCCACCCCCTGTAGATCGCTGTAGAGCACCCGCGACGGACCCACCTTCGCCCCGTTCAACGACTCCCCGCCGTCCGGCCCGTCGGCCAACCGCACCACCACACCGTCCCCGCGCACCCGACCCAGCCCCGCCCGCGCCTCCAGGTCCCGCAGCCGCGCCGCCTGCGAACCACCCAGCGCCGCCTCCCGCTGCCGGGTCACCTCCGCACGCAACTCGTCCGCCCGCACGGACAGGTTGTCCGTCTCACCCTGCCGCTGCTTGATCTGCCCGACCAACCCCGACCGCGCCTGCGCGCGCCCCGGCTCCTCCGCCATCGTCTGCCGGTACGCCACCGCACACAGGAAACCCAGCAGCAGCACGACCACCAGCGTGACCGGCCCCACCGACCACCCCGGACGCGCCGTCTTCCCGGTCTTCGCCCGCCGCGCCGCGGCGTCGGCGTACCCCGGATCCAACGGATTCTGGAACAGCTCGGTGAGGAAGTCCGGACTGAACCCCGGCCTGCGCTCGCTCATGCCGTCGCTCCGCTACGCTGCGCGCCCGCATCACCGCGACATCGATGACTCGCTCGCCTGCGCTCGCTCATGCCGTCTCTCCCCGACCAACCGTGCGGACCAGCTGACGCGCCTGGACCACGTAGAGCGCTCCGGCCACCCAGTAGAGCACCAGTCCCCACCAGGCCAGCGCCCAGCCCATCGCACCGGCCACCGCCGACGCGGCCGGCACCGTCGCGGCCAGCAGCAGCGTCGGGAACGCCGCCAACAGCAGGAACGTCGCCGTCTTGCCGACGTAGTGCACCGGCGGCGGGCCGTAGCCGTAGCGGCGCAGCACCACCAGCGAGCCGGCCAGTAGCAGCTCCCGGGCCAGCAGCGCGGCGGTGAACTGCCAGGGCACCACCTCGCGGGCGGTGAGGGCCACCAGCGTGGCGAGGATGTAGAGCCGGTCGGCGAGCGGGTCGAGCAGCTCACCGAGGCGACTGACCTGCCGCATCCGGCGGGCGATCCACCCGTCCACCCAGTCGCTGGTGCCGCCGACCGCCAGTACCACGATCGCGGCCACGTCGGCGCGGGCCACCAGGAACAGATACAGGAAGACCGGTACGCCCAGCAGACGGACGAAGCTGATCAGGTTCGGCAGGGTGAGGACCCGGTCGTCGGAGCGCCGCGCGTCGACCTCGGGGGCCTGTGGTTGCTCTGCCCGAGCCGGTCGACGCGCCACCGAACCTCCTCCGCGGCACGCGGCCCACCTCGGCCCCTGGGTCCGCCATGGAACGCCGTGCGCGCTGTCGGGCCGGCTGGCGCCGGCACCCCCTGCGATCCCGATCCGGGATCCACCCTGGCCCGCCGCCCCACCGTTGATGATCACAGGTCGGTCGGATGCGCTGCCACTATAGCGGGCCGCCACCCCGCCTCGACCCGCTCGGCTCACGCCGGTGTCGGTGATGTTCGTCCGGTGACGGTGTGAGCACCGTCACCGCCGCTACGGCATCCTAGGATGATGGGTGGAGGTCGGGCGTCAGGCGCTGCGGGCCGAGGAGTCCGGCGGCGGGGCGGTCGCGGCCTGACCGAAGGCCTTGAGGGCCCGCAGCAGGTCATGCTGGACCCGCGCCGGCATCCGCTCCAGGACCACCCGCACGGCGTCGTGGCGGCGCGAACGCACCTCCCCCAGCAGCACCTCCGCCGCGGCGGTCGGTGTCAGGCGGACCTCACGCCGGTCCCTCGGGTCGGCCTCCCGGCGTACCAGGCCGATCGCCTCCAAGCGGTCGCAGAGCCGACTGGCCGAGGAGGGGACGACGTCCAGCAGCTCCGCCAGGCCGTTGATGTTGGTCTCCGGTCGGCTGCTGAGCAGCGACAGCACCCGCAACTGGGTGGGCGAGACGGCCCACCGGTGCCGGGCGACGGCGGAGTCGAGCACACCCACCAACGACTCGGCGGCTGCGTCGATCGCCGCGGCGAGATCCGGTCGTTCCACCCGACGTCCCCTGCGATTGTCCCGCTCGTACCGGCCGGGGCCGTCAGTCCTGCGTCCGGCCGTCGGCACCGTGCCAGTCCAGGCAGACCACCACGGCGTCGTCACGTAGGTCGGCGTCCGCGTGGAATGCCTGCAACTCGCGCATCACCGTACCAACCGCCTCCGGCGGCGGCTGCAACCGTGTGGCCCGCATGGACCGCGCCATCGCCCGCTCGCCGTACGTCTCGCGGCCACTGGGGTCGGCGCCCCACACCCCGTCGGAGACCACGAACAGCCGGTCCCCCGGGTCCAGGTCGAACTCCTGGAGCGCGTACCGGGTCTCGGCGAACATGCCCAACGGCAGTTGCTGCTCCAACGGGACCCGGGAGACGGTGCCGCCGCGCAGCCGCAGCAGGTGCGGCGAACCGGCGTCCACCGCCTGCACCCGGCCGGTGGCGCAGTCCAGTTCGAGGAGGACGGTGGCCACGTGCCGGTGACCCCGATGCTGGTAGTAGACCGTGTCGGAGGCCAGTTCGGCCTGCTCTACCAGGCCACCGTCGGACCGGCGGGCGTTGCGCATCGCGTTCACCGTCACCGCGGTCAGCAGGGCGGCGGTCAGCCCGATCCCGTCGCCGTTGAGCACGGTCACGGTGAGCCGGCCGTCGTCCAGCGACCAGTCGAAGTGGTCACCGCCCACCGTGTACGCCGGCTCCAGTTGACCGGCCAACTGGAACGAGCCGTGACTGACGCTGCGTCCCGGCAGCAGTTCCCACTGCAACTCGGCGGCCATGCTCAGGCGCTCCTGCCGACGTGCCCGTCGGTAGCGGTCGGTCTCCCGGTCGGCGGCGTGCATCGCCAGCGCGACCTCACCGGCGATGTCCGCGGCCCGACGCACCACGCTCTCCGGCGGCTCCTCGGGCATCTCCACCACCAGCACACCGAGCCGCTCACCCCACACCGACAGTGGCAGATAGAGCTGGCAGCGGCCGTCGGTCCCGCCGTCCCGGACCGGCTGCTGACTGCTGAAGCAGCGTTGCAGCGGCCCCGGCAGGGCGTGCGCGGCGGCGTCCGGCTGCCGCGAGTCGAGCACCGGCCAGAGGCCGCTGATCCGGTAGTCGGCGACGAACACGACGGTGCCCGACGCCCCCAGGACCGACCGGATGGCCCGGTCGGCGGCCTCGACCACGCGATCGGGCGGAGCCTCGCGCAGGGCACGCGAAACCCCCGTGGGCGCATCCGGCATGTCGCTCCTCCGAAGATACTTGCTCTGGGGCAAGCATCATACGGAGGCGGTTCCATCCATGGTCACCCGGCCGACCGCACCGCCACCGCGCCGTGGAACGCGTCCGGCACCGCCTCCGGCGGGCCCTGCGGACGCCAGTGGGTCACCGGCACGATGCCGTCCTCGGTCGGCGTCCACCGGCCCAACAGCGGCCCGAACGTCGCCGGTGCGCGCATCCGGA
Source organism: Micromonospora sp. NPDC049900 (assembly GCF_044461025.1). Classification (NCBI taxonomy): domain Bacteria; kingdom Bacillati; phylum Actinomycetota; class Actinomycetes; order Micromonosporales; family Micromonosporaceae; genus Micromonospora; species Micromonospora sp. NPDC049900. The sequence continues at coordinate 12,472 of NZ_JBITKM010000008.1, read as the reverse complement.
ACGCCGGACCCATCATGGCCAGCGCCTCCGGATGGCCGGCGAGTTCCTCGGTGTCGAAATCGATCGCCAGGCGACTGCCGGACGCGGCGGCCGTGTAGAGCTCGTCGAGGGTCCGGGCGAGCGTCTCGTCGTCGAGGAAGGCGGCGAGCCCGAGGAACACCACCCCCACCGGCCGCCGACCCCAGCCCGGCACGAACCGGTGCAGCAACGCCGGGTCGATCGTGCCGACGTCCGTGGCGTCACCGAAGCCGTACCCGGCCCGGTCGCTGCCGGAGAGGATCTGCTGCCCCAGCCGGATGGTCACCGGGTCCACATCGGTGTAGAGCACGGTCGCGTCGGGGGCCGCCTCGTGCACGGTACCCATCGTCGGCACCCCGGCCCCGAAGACCAGGAAGCCGTCCACACCGGTGGCGGCGATCGCGCGGACCGCCCGACCGAGGAAGGCGCGCAGCGCCCGGAACACCGGGGCGCAGGGCCCGTACGCCTGCTCGAAGGCGCGGGCCGCCGCCACGTCGACCGGGTAGTGGTGCTCCCCGCCGAGCCAGAAATCGATCATCCGTGCGGTGCTCGGCTGGTCGGGCTCCACCATCGACGACGCTCCCTCCCCGGGCATTCGCCGTCAGCGTACCGACCCGGTGCCCCTCACCGGTATCGCCCCGCCGGGCCCCCACGGGCCGCGATACTGGCCCCGACGACGACCGGCGGCGGGAGGGTGCCCGTGGACCCGATCAACGGCGCGGCGGTGGTGGTCGGTGTGGACGGCTCGGAGCCGTCCCGCGCCGCGATCCGGCTCGCCGCCACCGAGGCGGCCCGACAGGACCTGCCGCTGCGGGTACGGCACGCCTTCATCTGGCCGCTGCTGCGTACCCCGGTCACCGCGGTGACCGACGACCGGCCCGGCACCGGGCTGCGGGAGCAGGCCGAGCAGGTGGTGGCCGACGCGGTCGACGAGGCCGGTGCGGTCGCGCCCGACCTGCGGGTCACCGGCGAGATCGTCGACGGTGAGGCCGCCGCGGTGCTGCTGGACGCCGCGCCCACCGCCGCGATGATCGTCCTCGGCCATCAGGGCCTGGGGGGTCTCGGTGCCCTGGTGGTGGGGTCGGTGACGGTCACGGTGGCCGCGTCGGCCGGCTGCCCGGTGCTGGTGGCCCGCGGCACGGAGCACGCCGACGGGCCGGTCGTGGTCGGGGTGGACGGCACCGAGACGTCCCGGTACGCGATCGAGTTCGCGGTCCGCACCGCCGCCCTGCGCGGCACCTCCGTCGTCGCGACACACGCCTACCGGCATCCGGTCTCCACCCGCCCCGGCGACATGCAGCCGCTGGTGTACGACGAGTCGGAGCTGCGCGCCGACACCGACCGGGTGCTCGCCGAGTCGCTCGCCGGGCTGGCGCAGCGCTACCCGGAGGTGTCGGTCACCCGCGACTCGGTACGCGGACGGGCCGGCACCGTGCTGACCGACGCCTCGCGCGGCGCCCAACTCCTCGTGGTCGGTGGTGCCGGACACGGTCCGGTCGGCGGCCTGCTGCACGGCTCGGTGAGCCAGGCGGCGCTGCGCCACAGCCACTGCCCCGTGGCGATGGTCCGCGCGCCGGGGGTTGGCGGCGGACCAGGCGGGTAGACGCGCACGTCCGTCACCGCGACGACTCGGAGGAGACAGCGATGCCAGGACCGCGTCCGGGTAGCAACGCCTACGACAAGCAGCGTGCCCGCATCCGCAACGCCGTCGACGACTCGGGTCGGCGCACCTCGGACCAGAAGGCCGACGAGACCGCCAACCGGATCCTCCAGGAGGATCGGGGACAACGCGGTGTGGTCCGGGGTGAGCGCACCTACGGCCCGAAGGGCAACCGCGAACCGGGCGACCCGAAGAAGTGAGGGGCGCACACCTGGCCGACGGGCTCATCGCCGGTGCGGTGGGCACCCTGGCGCTGAACACGGTGACGTACCTGGACATCGTGGTGCGGGCCCGCGCGGCCAGCCAGACCCCGGAGGAGAGCGCCGGTCGGGTGGCCGACGCGGCCCACCTGCACCTGGGTGCGCCGCCGCAGGCCGCCAACCGGCGCTCCGGGCTCGGCGCGCTGATGGGGTACGGCCTCGGGGTGGCCGCCGCCGTCGGTTTCGCCGCGCTGACCCGGGGTCGACGCCAGCCGCTGCTGCGGGCGACCGCGCTGCTCGGCGGTGGGGCGATGACGCTCTCCGACGGGTCGTTGACGCTGCTCGGTGTCACCGATCCGCGGACCTGGCGGCGCGTCGACTGGCTCGCCGATCTCGTCCCGCACCTCGCGTACGGGGTGACGGCCGCAGCCACCTGGAACCGGCTGCGGCCGTGGGGGCACCGGTAGCGCGGTGCCCCGAGCAGGGCTAGGCCGGGCCACAGCGGGTACTCCGGCGAGATGGGCGATCACCGCGAGATGGCACGGGCCCTGCTGACCCGGCGCACGTACGCCGAGGAGGCGGGGATCACCCTCGCCGACCGGCCCGCGCCGCTGTACCAGTTGCTGGTGCTCGTCACGCTGCTGAGCACCCGGATCCGGGCCGGGGTGGCGGTGGCGGCGGCCCGGGAACTGTTCGCCGCCGGCTACCGCACCCCGCAGGCGATGGAGGCGGCCCGCTGGCAGCAGCGCGTCGACGCGCTCGGACGCGGCCACTACCGCCGCTACGACGAGCGGACCGCGACGATGCTCGGCACCGGCGCCCGGCTGTGCCTGGACCGGTGGCACGGCGACCTGCGTCGGCTGCACCGGGAGGCGGGCGGCGACCGCACCGCGCTGCGTCGGCTGCTCACCGAGTTCCCCGGCATCGGCCCCACCGGGGCGGACATCTTCCTGCGCGAGGTGCAGAGCGTCTGGCCGGAGCTGCGTCCGTACGCCGACCGGCGGGCGGTCGCCGGGGCCAAGCGGCTCGGGCTGCCGGCCGCCCCGGACCGGCTGGCCGGGCTGGTCGACGACGACGACTTCGGTCGGTTGGCCTCGGCGCTGGTGCGGGTGGCGCTCGGCGAGGAGTCGGCCGGGCAGCTCAACCGGAGCGTGGCGGCCCGCTGACCGGCGTCACTAAGCGTCGCCGGGTTTGGTCAGGTGCCACACGAGCAGGGCGGCGAGCAGGGCCAGCACCACCAGTCCCCCGGAGATCCCGCTGCCCTCGGTCTCCGACCGGCCGGTGGTGCCGAAGTAGAGCACCGCCAGGCCCGCCAGCACCGCGACGACCTTGCGGATACCTCGGTCCCTCATCCGTCGCACGTTAGGTGCGGCCACATCGGTTTGTCGGCTTTCACCTGGCCTGTCCCCCGACTGGGCGATCAGTCGGTCTCCAGGTCGTCCAGCGAGATCTTGTGACTCATCAGCCAACGGGCCAGCGCCGACATCCCGAACAGCCACAGCGGCGCCGACTCGGTGGTGCCGTTGGTGGCGAAGATCGCGAACCGCAGGTCCGGCGCCCGGTACGCCTCGATCCGCCAGCGGTGCTGCCGGTCCCGCCAGACCGCGGAGGGGTCCATGGCGTCACGGTAGGCGTCCGGAACGCCCACCTGCCGGTGGATCGGCCGAATCCGCGTCGACCACCATCCGGGCGTCGTCCGGCATGCGGCGGGTCCGCCCCTGCCGGTCCAGCAGCTCCAACAGCGGCACCGCCACCCGGCGGGTGGTGTCCAGCGCCTGCCGGGCGGCGCTGAGCGTGAACGGCTGCGGCAACCCGGCGAGCACCCGGGCCGCCTGCTGCGGCGCACCGGGCAACAGCAGCACGTTGCCGGTCAGGCGCAGCAGCGCACCGGCCCGTACCGCCGCGCCGATCTCCCGGACCCCGAGCCCGACGGCGGCCAACCGGTCGGCGTCCGGAGCCCGGAACGGGTACGCCGCGAGATCGTCGCGGACCAGCGCCACCGCGCGGGCCACCGGCTCCGGCAGCGGATCCGCCCCGGCCGCGCCGACCCGGCCGGCGGCCAGCCGCAGCGGCGCCCGCACCAGCGCCTCGACCAGCACCCGGTCGGGCAGGTCGAGGCGGCGGCGCAGCACCTCCACCGGGGCGCCCGGCTCCAGCGGATGCTCCCGGGCGTAGCGGGCCACCGCGTCGGCGAGCCGCACCGCCAGCCGCGCCCAGTGATCGGGATCGGCCAGCCAGTCGCCCGCCACCGGCGCGACGGGCACCGGCACCCCCGCGCGGACCAGGTCCCCGACCCGCACCAGGCCACGTCGCCGCAGTTCACCGGCGAGATCCGGCCGACCGTCCAGGGTCGCCAGCACGGTCGCCCGCGCGGCTGCCGCGCCCCGGCGACGCAACGGCGGCGGCAGCACGTCCAGCACGGTCACCGCACCGGCGACGTGGTGCCGTCCCGGGTCGCGCAGCACCGCGCGGTCGCCGACGAGCAGCGGCACCGGACGTCCCAGCCGCAGCCGGACCGTGTCGCCGCCCAGCGGACGCAGCCGCACCGGCACCGCCGCCGCGCCCACGTGCAGGGTCAGCGCGGCCGGCAGCGCGGCCACCGCGTCGCCGGTCAGCCGCACGTCGACCAGGTCGGTCGACCGGAACCGGCCCGGGGTCAGCAACGCGTCGCCGCGTCCGATCCGGTCCCGGGGCACCCCGCGCAGGTTGACCGCCACCCGGGCGACCGGGTCGACGGTGTCGCGGGCCTCGCCCAGACGGTGCAGGCCACGCACCCGCACCGTCTCGCCGCTGTCGGCCAGTTCCAGCTCGTCACCGACCCGCAACCGGCCCGCGCCGAGGGTGCCGGTGACCACCGTGCCGCTGCCGCGCACCGTGAAGCTGCGGTCGACCCAGAGCCGCACCGGCGCCTGCGGATCGGCGGCGGGCACCCGGGCGGCCAGCCGGTCCAGGGCGGCACGCAGCTCCGGCAGACCGACGCCGGTGAGCCCGCTGACCACCACCGCCTCGACCGCACCCAACGTGGTCGGGGCCAGCTCCGCCCGGGCCCGCGCCAGCGCCGGTCCCGGATCGGCCAGGTCCGCGCGGGTCACCACGAGCAGGCCGTGGCGGACACCGAGCGCGTCCAGCGCGGCCAGGTGCTCGGCGGACTGCGGCATCCAGCCCTCGTCGGCGGCGACGACGACCGCCACGGCGGGCACCGGACCCACCCCGGCCAGCATGTTCGGCACGAACCGTTCGTGCCCGGGTACGTCCACGAAGGCGACGACGGCCCCGGACGGCAACGTGGTCCAGGCGAACCCCAGGTCGATGGTCATGCCCCGGCGGCGTTCCTCGGCCCACCGGTCCGGTTCCATCCCGGTCAGCGTCCGCACCAGCGTCGACTTGCCGTGGTCGACGTGCCCGGCGGTGGCCACCACCAGCATGGTCAGTCGCCGTCCGGTACGGCGAGCACGGCGACGCGGACGGCCGCGTCGGCGTGCTCCGGCACGCACCGCAGGTCCAGCAGCAACCGCCCCCGCGCCACCCGACCGAGCACCGGCGGGTCACCGGCACGCAGTGGGCCGGCGTAGCGCTCCGGCAGGCTCAACGCCCACGAGTCCAGCTCCACGCCGGGAGCACCGCCACCGCCCACCACCGCCACCGACGGCACCACGTCGGCCTTGCACCCCTCGGCGGCCAGGCCGTCGCGCAGCAGCTCGGTCCGGGTCCGCAGCACCGCCGGGTCGGCGTGCAGCGCCGTCCGGGTGGGGGTGTCCCGATCGCCCAGGGTGGCGGCGAGCGCGGCCAGGGTCAGCTTGTCCACCCGCAGCGCGCGGGCCAGTGGAGACCGCCGCAGCCGCTCCACCAGCGCGGCCGAGCCCAGCAGCAGCCCGGCCTGCGGGCCACCCAGCAACTTGTCGCCGCTGGCGGTGACCAGATCCGCCCCGGCCCGCAGGGTCGTCGTGGCGTCCGGCTCGTCGGGCAGCAGCGGATCGGGCGCGAGCAGACCCGACCCGATGTCCACCACCACCGGTACGCCGAGCGCGGCCAGCCGCCGGACCGGCACCGCCGACGTGAAGCCGGTGACCCGGAAGTTCGACGGGTGCACCTTGAGCACGAAACCGGTGCGGGGACCGATCGCCGCCGCGTAGTCCGCCGGGGTGGTGCGGTTGGTGGTGCCGACCTCCCGCAGCCGGGCCCCGGTGCTGGTCAGCAGGTCCGGCAGGCGGAACCCGTCCCCGATCTCGACCAGCTCGCCCCGGCTGACCACGATCTCGGCGTCGGCGGCCAGCACGGTGGCGGCCAGCACCAGGGCGGCGGCGCCGTTGTTGACCACGTGCACCGCCTCGGCCGCCGGCACGGCGGCGGCGAGCGCGTCGACGGCGGCGCGGCCCCGCCGGGCCCGGCGGCCGGTGCCCAGGTCCAGCTCGACGTCGGTGTGACCGGCGGCGGCGACCACGGCGGCCACCGCCGCGTCGGAGAGGGCGGCCCGCCCGAGGTTGGTGTGCAACAGCACGCCGGTGGCGTTGAGCACGGCACGCGGGGCCGCCGACGGCAGCGCGGCCAGCGCCGCGACGGGCACCGCCTCGGGGGTGATCTCGCCGCGCCGGGCCTGGTCCTGCGCCTGCCGGACGGCGGCCTTCACCCGGTTCCGGCCGACGGCGGCGGCAGCCGCGACCAGCCGGGGATCGGCCAGCACCGCGTCGGTACGCGGCACCCGACGCCGCGGGTCGACGCCGCCCATCGCGTCATCTCCTCACCGTGTGGCGGAGACGGACGGGAATCGAACCCGCCTGGCCCGGATCCCGGACCACACCGGTTTTGAAGACCGGGAGGGGCACCAGCCGCCTGAACGCCTCCACCGAGCATTGGATCACAGCAGCCCGCCGGTCGTGGGGCCGAGTCGGCACCGGTCACCGCCCGGTCGGCTCCCCGGCGCGCCGCGCCAGACGTTCCCGCTGCGGCAGCACCGTGTACTTCGGATCCCGGGCCGAGGCCACCCCGGCGTGGAACACCCCGAAGCGGGTCGCCACCGACGCGGCCAGCAACGCCGTGCCGGAGAGCGCCGACAGTGCCCGGCTGCGGGCACCCAGCAGCGCACCGGCCACCCCGGCCACGGTCAACGCCCGCCCGACCCGCAGCAACCGGCCAGCGCGACCGGTGCGGTACGGCTCACCGAGCAACCCCGACCCGGTCTCCATCCGATGCGCGCCGAACAGCTCCAGACCGGCGCCGGCCACCGCCATCCGCCGCGCCGGACCGGCCTGCGCGGGCGGCACGGCGAGCAGCCCCACCCCGGCACCGCTGGCCAGGGCGCTGCCGGCGAAGACGAACGGCAGGTGCGGGTACGCCTCGTGCCACGACGGCACGGCCGTGTCCGCCAACAGCACCGCCGTGTACGTGCCCAGGGCCGGTGCGGTGGCCGCGGCGGCCAGCCCGGCGGCGTGCCCCACCGGCGGCAACACCCGACCGACCAGCCCCAGCGGACCGCGCTCGGGCAGCAGCGGTGCCGCCTCGGCGATCGCGGCCAGCCCGGCGACCGGGCCGTACGCGCTCAGGATCCACGTACCCACCGACATCGGCGACGTCGGTTTCGCCACCCGCAGCATGTGATGGAAGCGCTCCGGCCGACCCAGGTCCTTGACCAGCAGGCCCGCGCTGGCGGTCACCGCGGCCAGCGCGGCGACCCGACCGACCCGGCGCAGCGCCGGACGGCCGGTCACCTGCCCACCTGCCGCCAGCAGCGACGAGCCGGCCGCCAACCCACCGGTGAACAGGTAGGCGGCGATCTCCCAGGTCCACACCGGCGGTTTCAGGATCGGCCGCCCGTAGTAGGAGCGGAACTCGGCCGGGGGCACCGCCGACTCCTCGCCACCGCGCCTCCCGCGCCCACCGCCCCGCCTCCCGCGCCCACCGCCCCGCCGCCCGCCGGTGCCGCCATCGGCCGCCTGGTCGCCGGTCCTGCCACGAGCCGCCTGGTCGCGGAAGCGACGGAACTTGTCACCCACCTCCGGGTCGCGGGGATTCACCGCCGGCCACCGAGGAACGCGCCGACCGCCACCGCCGCCATGGCCAGCGCGGCGACCCCGGCCCGCTGCCACATCCTCGGCAGGTCCCGGGTGGTGACCTGCGGATCCGGTGGCAGGCCGTACACCTCCGGTTCGTCGAGCAGCAGGAAGAACGCGCCGTCGCCGCCGACCCCGTCGGCCGGGTCGTGGCCGTAGAGCCGCGCCTCCGGCGCACCCCGCTCGTGCAGGGTGGCGACCCGCTCGGCGGCGCGTTCCCGCAACTCGTCGAGCGGGCCGTACTGGATGGACTCGGTCGGGCACGCCTGCGCGCAGGCCGGCGTCAGACCGGCGCCGATGCGGTCGTAGCACAGCGTGCACTTCCACACCCGCCCGTCGTCGACCCGACGGTCGATGACGCCGTACGGGCAGGCCGACACGCAGTAGCCGCAGCCGTTGCAGATATCCTCCTGCACCACCACCGTGCCGAACTCGGTACGGAACAGCGAGCCGGTCGGGCAGACGTCCAGGCAGGCCGCGTGGGTGCAGTGCTTGCACACGTCGGACATCATCAGCCAGCGGAAGTCGGACCGGCCCTGCGCGCTGCCGGTACGCCCCGGCGGCCCGGCGGCCGGCATGCCCAGGAACTCGGTCATCCGGGCCGCGGCCCCCGGGTCACCCGACGGCAGGCCCGGATCGGTACCGGTCGGGTTGCTCGTGCCCGCCGGGCTGCCGGTGGCGGCGGTCGCCGCCGAGGCGGCGCTGACAGGGTCGCCGGTGGGTGTGCCGGCGAAGGGCGCGTCGCGGTGACCGGAGGGACGGGGCTGCTCCACGAAGGCCACGTGCCGCCAGGAGTTCGCGGTCAACGCGCCGGTGTTGTCGTACGACATGCCGAGCAGGTCCAGGCCGGAGGCGGGCACCCCGTTCCACTCCTTGCAGGCCACCTCGCACGCCTTGCAGCCGATGCAGACGCTGGTGTCGGTGAAGAAGCCCATCCGTGGCGGCGCGTCGACCCACCCGGACGCCGACGCCGGCTGGTACGCCGGGCTCGGCGACGCGGACGGGCCCGACCGGTGCTGCGGGTCGACCATCAGTGCTTCCCCTCCTCGTCGCCGGCCCCGTCGGGCGGGGTCGGCACGCCGGGCGTGACCGCCGGCGGCGTGCGGCCCGGCACGATGCCGGCCCGGTCACCGTAGTCCCGGACCAACGCGCGCAGGGCCGCTCCGACGGGACGCCGCCCCGGCCGCACGTCACACGTGCCGATCTTGCTCTCCTGGATCAGCACGTTCGGGTCCAGGGTGATGCCGAACAGGTCGTTGGCCGAGTCCCCGGTGACCAGCCCCTCGTACCCGAAGTGGTACGGCAGCCAGAGCTGGTGGATCACCCGCCCGTCCACCCGCAACGGCACGATCCGGTCGGTGACCAACACCTTCGCCTCGATCACCGCACGGGAGGTGACCAGGTGCGCCCAGCCCAGATGGGTCAGCCCCACCAGGCGGGCCAACTCCGGCGACACCTCCACGAACATCTCCGGCTGCAACTCCGCCAACGGGCGTACGGTGCGGCTCATCCCGCCCGCCGTGTGGTGCTCGGTCAGTCGGCTGACCGTGAACACGTACGGGAAGACCTGACTGTGCGGCGCGGGCGGACTCGGGTTCGTCGGGTTGACCGGATCCGCGTACATCTTGCGGGTCGGGTTGGCCTGCTGCCCGTAGAGCGGATTGCGCACCGGAGACTCGGCCGGCTCGTAGTGGGTGGGCAACGGCCCGTCCAGCACCCCGCTCGGCGCGTACAACCAGCCCTTCCCGTCGGACTGCATCACGAACGGGTCGTCCCCGGCCAGCGCCGCCGGACCGGAGGCACCCTCCGGCGGCCGGTACGACGGTGGCTTCGTCACCTCGAAGTCCGGCACGTCACGCCCGGTCCACCGGCCCGCCTCGGCGTCCCACCACACGTAGCGCTTCCGCTCGCTCCACGGCCGCCCCTGCGGATCCGCCGACGCGCGGTTGTAGAGCAGCCGCCGGTTCGCCGGCCACGCCCACCCCCACTCGGCGGCCACCCAGTCCTGCTCGTGGCCGGGCCGCCGCCGGGCCGCCTGGTTCACCCCGTCGGCGTACACACCGGTGTAGATCCAGCAGCCCACCGCGGTCGTACCGTCGTCGCGGGCCTCGGTGAACGCGGACAGCGGGCGGCCGGTCGTGGTGTCGTACCCGTTGATCTCCCGCAGCACCGCCTCGGCGTCCGGCTCCTCGCGCGGGCCGTGCGTGGGGTAGTCCCAGGCCAGGTCCAGCAGCGCCCGGTCGCGCGGCAGCGACGAACCGGCCAGCTTCTCCCGCAGCCGACGCCCCAGGTGATAGAAGAACCACAGCTCGGAGCGGGCGTCGCCGGGCGGCTCGACCGCCTTCTCCCGCCACTGCACCAGCCGCTGGGTCTGGGTGAACGTGCCCTCCTTCTCCACGTGCGCGGCGGCGGGCAGGAAGAACACCTCGGTACGGCACTCCTGCGGCACGATCTCCCCGGTGGCGACCTCGGGACCGCGCTGCCAGAAGGTCGCACTCTCGATCATGAACAGGTCGCGGACCACCAGCCAGTCCAGGTTCGCCATACCGAGCCGCTGCGCCCGCCCGTGCGCCGACCCCACCGCCGGGTTCTGCCCGAGCAGGAAGTACCCCTTGATCTTGCCCGCGATCATGTCCAGCACCTGCTGGTACGTGCCGTGGTCCCCGGTCATCCGGGGCAGGTGGCCGTAACAGAAGTCGTTCTCCGGCGTCGCCGCGTCACCCCAGTACGCCTTGAGCAGACTCGCCGCGTACGCGCGGGCGTTGCCCCAGAAGCCCTTCTGCCCCGGATGCCGGATGCCGTCCACCCAGTCGTCGAACGTCACGTGCTTGGCGTGGTGCGGCATCGGCAGATAACCCGGCAGCAGGTTGAACAACGTCGGGATGTCCGTGGACCCCTGGATGCTGGCGTGCCCGCGCAGCGCCAACACCCCACCACCCGGACGACCCACGTTGCCCAGCAGCAACTGGATGATCGCCCCGGTGCGGATGTACTGCACGCCCACGGTGTGCTGGGTCCACCCCACCGAGTAGATCAGACACCCGGTCCGCTCCCGACCCGAGTTCTGCGTCCAGGCCCGGGCCAACTCCAGGAACCGCTCCCGGGGCAGGCCACACACCCGCTCCACCATCTCCGGCGTGTAGCGGGCGAAGTGCCGCTTCAGGATCTGGTAGACGCAGCGCGGATGTCGCAGCGTCTCGTCCCGGTCCGTCCGACCCGACACCGGCGCACCGTGCGACTCGTGCCGCAGCCCCGCGGCGGTGTCCCGCTCGTCGGCGGTGCCACCGCTGCCCGAGTCCCGCTCGTGGCCCGCGTACTGCCAACTGTCCTGCACGTAGCTGCCGGACTCCGGGTCCCACCCGGAGAACAGCCCCTCGGCGTCCTCGGCGTCGACGAAGTCGTCACTGACGATCGTCGCCGCGTTCGTGTACGCCAACACGTACTCGCGGAAGTCCAACTCGTTGACGAGGATGTGGTTCACCACCGCACCCAGCAACACGATGTCGGTCCCGGCCCGGATCGGCAGGTACGCGTCGGCCACCGCACTGGTCCGGGTGAACCGCGGATCGACGTGGAAGACCTTCGCCCCGCGCTTCTTGGCCTCCATCACCCACTGGAAACCCACCGGATGGGCCTCGGCCATGTTCGAGCCCTGGATGACGATGACGTCAGCGTTCGCCACGTCCTGTTGGAAGACCGTCGCACCACCGCGACCGAAACTGGCTCCCAGACCGGGAACCGTGGCGGAGTGTCAAATCCGGGCCTGGTTCTCGATCTGCAACGCGCCCGCCGCCGTGAACAACTTCTTGATGAGGTAGTTCTCCTCGTTGTCCAGCGTCGCGCCACCCAGGCTGGCGAAGCCCAGCGTGCGGTTCAGCGGACGCCCCTGCGCGTCGACGTCCTCCCAGGTCTGCGCCCGCGCCGCCAACACCCGATCGGCGATCATGTCCAGTGCGGTGTCGAGGTCCAGGTCCTCCCACTCGGTCCCGTACGGCCGGCGGTACCGCACCGTCGTCTGCCGCAGCGGACTCGTCACCAGACTCTTGCTGGCCGCACCCTTGGGGCACAGCCGCCCCCGGGAGATCGGGCTGTCCGGGTCGCCCTCGATCTGCGTCACCCGGCCGTCGCGGACGAAGACCCGCTGACCACAGCCCACCGCGCAGTACGGGCAGACCGACCTGGCCACCTCGTCGGCGTCCTCGGTGCGGGCGGTGAGCCCGGCGCTGCGCGCGGACTGGACGGCGGCACCCCGGCCCAGCGGGTCGGTGCCGGTGAGCTGCCGGTAGACCGGCCAGCCCAGCAACCTGTCCCGCAGTCCCACGTCCGCCTCCTCGCTCGCCGCCCTGCCCTGACCTTAGGGCAGCACCGGCAGGGCAGCGAGCCGGTGCGGCAGAAACCGCCCCGGAACGGACGCCGCCCCCGACCCGTATCGGGCCGGGGGCGGCGGTGGGTGTCGGTGTGCAGGTCGCCTCTCGGCGAGTGGCGCGACGCGGCTCCAGCCGAACGGTATTCCGCGACGGCAATTTAGGTGAGGCCCGGGGACACTG
>NZ_JBITKM010000007.1:157142-341721 GCF_044461025.1 Micromonospora sp. NPDC049900 | reverse complement strand
GGCCCACATCACGAATCGTGCGACCGGAGTCGAGCACCAACGCCGCAGCCTGACGCCGGAACTCCTCGGGGTACTTACTCTGTCGAGCCACAACGCTTCCTCCTCCTCGGCAGGATGCCAAGTCAGGAGGTGTCCGGCCTCAGGGGGTCACTTCACCCCGAACACGGGGCGGCCGTGTCCCTATCAGCGGTCCGCCGACGCCACCCGGCCCGGTGACAACACCCCCGGATCATCCCAACGACAGGGGCAGGCAGTCATACCGAGCCGGGCGACCGAGGAGTCCCCGGCTGGGGACGATTAAAAAGGTAGCGGGCGGGCACGTCCGGCGGAGCCGACGCTGTAGGCCTCAGCCGTGTCTGTCGGTCACGCTCGTGGCCGTGCTGGGTACACGCCGCCACCGATCAGTTGGGTAGACGCGGCGAAGTTGTTGGATAACAGGCCGCATACGCCGCCAGGCTGTTGGGTGGCTGTTGGGTGCCCGGCCGCTTCTGATCGTGGTGGTGGCATGGAATCGCGGGCCTTTGTGGTCGTGAAGACGAACTCGGTAGCGCCGCATCGGCGCACGTGCAAAACGACGTACCGCACACTGGTCGCGCTGCGAAGCGCGGCGGCGTTGATCGCTTCCGCCAGCCGGTCGGTGAGTGTTATCGGTAAGATCGACGACGACCAAGGTCCTGCGGTCACCCGGCCGCGCGTCGGCGCAAGCGGACAAGGCTGGCCGATCAGCTTGCCCCGGTGGGCTGTCCACCCCGATAGCTGCCCCACCCGGGTATACGCACCAACATCCACGCCCGGCGCTGCCGCCGGAGGGCGCGTGGTCATGAACCGGGATCTGACCAAGCTGACGACGGGCCTGCCGCCGCCGTGGGCGACGTTGCTCACCGACTGGGACCGATCGCTGCGGTCAGGGAACTACCCCTCGACCACGCGCTACAACTACCTGCTGGCCGCTGCTCAACTGGGCCGGTACCTCGCCGGCGACAGCGAGTCGGATGCGGGGGAGGCAAAGAACCCGGGATCAGTCTGGTCGATTCCCACCCGCCCCTTCCGGCAAGCGCACTTCGCCGTCTATCCGATCGACATACCCCTAGGCGCCATCATCGCCGGCTCTCCGCCTGGCGGCGTCACCCTCGACCCGTTCAGCGGTGCCGGCACCATCGGCCTCGCCGCGCTGCAGCTCGGTCGCACATACATCGGCATCGACATCAACGCCGACTACCACGACATAGCCCTCAACCGAATCGATACACCGCGACAGCACGGCAGGCATCCATGACCGGCCGCTCCCAGCCCATACGAAACGGTACGCAGCCCGATGGCATCACAGCCACGAGGACCCGTCCGACCCGAGGGCCATCGAAGGTGGTGGCCGCCGGTGGCCCGAAGGGCGCGCCGCTGGACCGGGGGACTGCTCACGAAGGCGGCCTCATTTTGAGGGGGAGGCTCGGTGCGCCGTGCAGGTTTCCGTCCACTCCGAGCTGCGCTCGCCGCTGTCACATCGCGCTGCGTCTCTCCGGACCCTGGGGTCGATGGGCGTCGGCATCATGAAGATGGATCTTGCAAAGCTGGTGGCGGGTCTCTCGCCGGCATGGTCAGCGTTCCTCATAGACTGGGACCGATCGCTGAGGTCCGGAAACTATCCTGCGACAACTCGGTACAACTACCTGCTGTCCGCCGCCCAACTGGGCCGATATTTAGCCGCCCACGCCTCCCAACCTGATGGCAGTGAGGCGGTCGATACGCCAACGGCCGTGAACCGACGCAACCTTGAGGAGTTTCAGGCGTGGATGGTGCAGACCCGCTCGGCGTCGACCGCCCTGAACAAGCACAAGGCTCTACAGCAGTTCTTCAAGTGGCTGGCACTGGATGAGGAAGAAATCGACCAGTCGCCAATGCTGCGTGTGCGGCAACCGAAGACGCCGGTCAAGCTGGTCCCGATCATCCGCGACGAGGACACCAAGAAGCTCCTGGACAACTGCAAGGGCAAGGACTTCGTGCAGGTCCGCGACGAGGCGATCATCCGGATGCTGGCCAACACCGGAGCACGCCTGGCCGAGGTAGCGAATCTCCAACTCAGAGACGTCGACCTGTCGCGCGACACCGTGCACTACCACGGCAAGGGCGCCAAAGACCGACGAGTCAGACTAGGGCCCAAGACCGCCCGAGCGATCAGCCGCTACCTACGCGCCCGCAGCAGCCACCGCGCCGTCGGCCTGCCCGCCCTGTGGATCGCCGTACGAGGCGCGCGACCGCTGGCCGCCAACGGCATCAAACTCATGCTCAAACGCCGCGGCCAACGCGCCGGAGTCAAGGGTGTACACGCTCACCGGTGGCGGCATACCTACGCACATGAGTGGAAGCTGGCCGGGGGAGACACCGGCGACCTGATGCTGCTGCTCGGCTGGACCTCCGAGGACATGCCCCGCCACTACGGAGCCAGCGCCGCAGCCGAACGGGCCCAGCACGTGCAGGCCCGGATGGGGATCGGTGAACGTGTCTGACCTCGACAACGTCCACCAAAAGCCCGAAGGTGAGGGAGGGCAGCGGCCTGCTGGCCTGACACCAGAGCAACGCCGCCGTCGAGCACGCATCGCCGCGCACGTCTCCTGGGCCAACACCGCCGACCGCGCCGCTCGAACCGCAGCCGGCACCAGAGCCTTCCTTGACCGATTCGAACGCCAGGTTGATCCTGACGGCACTCTTCCCGTGGAGGTCCGCAACACCATGGCGCAACACGCGCGGAAGGCGTACATGCTGCAGCTGGCTGAGCGATCAGCAGCAGCAAGGAAGCGCAAAAGTCACGGGAGTGCTCGGAAGAGCTGATTGCGTTACCAGCGCTCGCTGGCGCCGAGAACCTGCAGGTCAAAGTGCCTGAACGCGATCAAGATTTGCCATCTTGCGCCATGTCGGGTCGAGCAGTGTCGCGTAGTCGTCTCGGAGAAGCTGCTCCGCTCACCCTTCCGTCCGACAAGCCTGTGCCGGATCAAGAGAGCGCCTCCGCGGCGCGGTAGGCGCGGTTCGGGCGTTCGTCTTCGCCGCGCCGCGTCTTTAGGGCCAGAACGACTTCCCGCGTCTGGGCTCGCTGGGCGGCGACTTCCAGTACGGCTCCGCTTCCTGCCTTGGTGGTGCCCGCGAAGCCGCGGCGCACGAGGGCGACGAAGGCCTCTCGGGGAAGGTAGCGGGTGTTGGCGTAGGTGACCTCGAACCCAGTGCGGGGGCCGGTGCGCAGGCTTCCGTCGGCGATCGCGCGTTGGAGGTAGTCGGCCGGTACGTACATGCCCTTGAGTACGAATGGGTCGCCGGGGGTGAAGTCTTGGTCGCGGACGAACTTGAACCAGAACGGACTGGGCACCATGCGCCAGTCCTGGGAGTTGACCGGCTCGTTCAAGCCGATGTCCATCCGCTGCAGTTGTTCCTCAAGTTCCGCCTGGGCGGTGTACGCCCACCGCTCGGCGCTTTTGTCTCGGCCGGTGGCGCGCAGCGTCATGCGTTTGTACTGCACGAGTGTGAAAATGTGTGCGAGTTCGTCGTAGTAGATGAGGTCGACGCCCAGGGCTTTCTCCAGGGGTTTGCGGTTGACGTTGGTGATGGTCAGCGCGAACTGGTCGTCGGTGAATCGGGCGATGCTGGAGCTTCGCATCTGTAGTTGACCGTGGGGGTCGAAGCGGCGCAGGTCCTCGGTGAGCAAGTCGTCCTCGTTGTCGGCCACCGACAGCGGGTTGTCAATGAGGTACAGCGGATTGAGCGTGGCGCCGAATGCCTCGCTGGGGTTGAGCCCGTCGCCCGGGGTGTACAGCAGGTCGTCGGGTGCCGGCACGCCGGAGATGTCGATCGCCAGTGAGACGGCGTCACGCTCTTCACGCAAGCGAGCGGCGTGTGGCCCGGTCAGCGGCTCGTCGGCCTCATGCAGCGCCGTGATCCACTGCCCGGCTGAGGGTGAGAGGTGGTGCAGCGCGGCGACCACGGCGGCACCGGCTTGCAAAGGCAGCCGTTCGGGATCGAGGGGATGGGGCAGCCGGCTCAGCAGGTCGAAGCGTCGCTTCACGTCTCGCGGTAGTGCCGCCTGCAAGCGCCTGAGCGGCACTGGTTCGGGAAGCCGGAACACTGGCGTGATAGAGGTGCGGTCCTTGCCGGTCGCTATCTGCTGTGAGCGACGGGCAAGGCCGATGAGTACTACAGCGGCGGCCTCGTCAGTGTCGTCGCCGGCGGAGCCGATGCCCAGCATGAGGGCACCGGGTTTCGGCCGGCTGTGGCGGTAGAACACGTCCGTTACCCGGGGCGAGGTACGCCGCTGATCCTCGTCGGTCATGACCTCGTCGAGTGCCCACAAGATCACATCACGTGCCGGCATGCGCATAGCCTGCCAGTAATCTTTGCCTGGGGCAGCCTTCGGCGGTCGTAGACGTCTTCAACGGTTCAGGCCTCATCCTCGGGTTCCAGGAAGCCGAAGCCCGCGGCCATGTGCTGTAGCGCGTTGCTGATGAGGTCGTCAACCTGCATCGGCGGCACCGGCGCAGAGGTGACGGCGATCGACATTCGGGAAGCGAGTCTCGGGTGGCCTCGCCGAGCGTGGCCAGGTCAAGCAGTTCCTCTAGGGCACGGGGGTGGCCGTCGGTCGGTGTGTTGGCGTGCTCGGCTTGTAGGTGCAGTTCCGTGACGGTTGGCCCGGCGGGAGGCTGGTCCTGCGGGTTCGCGGTCACGGCGAGCGGAAGATCATGATGTGCCGTGGTCCAGGCTGCCGTGAAGAAGCGGTGTATATCGTCGAGATCGAGGCGGAGGACCGAATCGCTTGGTGTCCGGCCGGGCGCTGGCAAGGCGGTGACGTCGATCCGGAGGTCAATGAGGGCCACGATGGTGGGCTGCAGGCCGTCGGGTAGCTGGAACCGTGCCCACAGTCCCAAGGCTGTGCGTCCGGATTCGCCGGTGAGGCGAAGGCGGTAGCTGGCCAAGCGCTAGTCGTTGTAGCCCTCGTCGGCCCGGGTGCGCTCCCACCTTCCAATGTCGGTGCACACGCCCACCCGCTGGGCCAAGGCCGCCGCGAGCGCGGACACGGACCGGTGGTCAGGGCGGCACGCAGACGCTTACGGCCTGCCGCGTCGATGGCCCGTGTGGTGTGCTGCCAGTTCAGCCGTGCCGCGCACCGCAGCCGCAGGTCCATGCGGTCGCCGGTGGAGGTCCACCGGTCCTGGCCGCGCGTCTCGAAGCTGAAGCGCGGCTGCGGATGCCAGCGCCACGAACCGTCGTCGCGGCGCACGAGCTCGCCAGGCTCCCATTGGCCTCCATCCAGGATGACCGTGCGAGAAGTGCCATCGATGAACGCGGGCGGGCGTGGGGCGTTGACAGTCAGGGTGTCCTGCCGCCCGCCGAAAGCGGGTTCGGCTGGTTGCACCGTCCGGCGGTCCGGAGTCGGTCCGGGCTGCCGCTGTGGGGCGAGCTGATCGCGGTTGGGCATTGCGGCGGCGACCGGGCGCGCGTTGGCCGCAAGCGCGATCAGCGTGGTGAGTGCGATCCCACGTAGCGGACGAGCGTCTTGTGGGCCAGCTTCGGTTACGAGCCGTACACATGATCTTTCTGACAGTGTCTGACAAATGCCCCACGTGCTGGTGGCGCGACGTTGACAGATCGAAATGTGTGGGCGAAGGTGTTGATCATTCTCACGTGGGGAGATCAACTTTGATTAGTCCGTTGTCGTCCTCGCCTGCGCATGTACGCCTTCGTCGACCCCGATGGCTGGCGGTCGCGGTAGCGGTCGCGCTGCTTGCTTCTGGGCTTGAGGTGTTACCTGACGCATCCGAGGTTGCCCTCGCGGCGTCCTCGTCGGAATCGGACTGTTCGGTGACGGTGGCTGCTGACGAGGCGGCGGCTGCCGCTTTGGCCGCCGAGTGTGGTGTGTCGGTGGAGGCGTTGAGTGAGCGGACCGAGTTCGAGCAGGTGATGGTCGAGCCGTCGGGTTCGCAGACGTTGACGGTGGCGGCGGTGCCGCAGCGGGTGCGTCGAAGCAATGGTTCGTGGGCGGCGATCGATCCGACGTTGTCGGTTGTCGATGGTGCAGTGGTGCCGGCGGCGACGTTGGCGGATGTGCGGTTCTCCGCAGGTGGGTCAGGGCCATTGGCGGTCTGGCAGGTGGGTGATTCGTCATTCACCCTGTCGTGGCCATTGGGTGCGTTGCCTGCGCCGCGGCTGATGGGTGCGACGGCGGTGTACGACGGTGTGTTATCTGGAGTAAATCTGCATGTCACGGCGTTGCGGGAGGGTTTCTCGCATGCCGTGGAGATTCTGACTCCGGCTGCGGCGGCGAACCCTGCAGTCCGTCAGCTGCGCTATGAGCTGGGTGGGACCGTGCAGGTACAGGGAGATGCCGACGGTGGGCTGCGGCTGGTGGACCCCGTGGGGGAGACGGTGGCGGTCACCCATGCTGCCACGATGTGGGACTCATCGATGGATCCGGCGATCGCCGGTGAGGTGATACCGGTGCGTGGTGCTGATCCGGTACAGGCCGAGCTGGCGACCGGCGCGGAGCCGAGTGTGACGTCGCGGCGCACAGGTCTCGCGGTGGAGGTTGACGACGGTGGCCTGACCGTGATTGCGGACGAGGCGATGTTGGACGATCCGACGGTGACGTGGCCGGTGTTCGTGGACCCGCCGTTCAACGGGTTGCGGTCGAAGTGGGCGTACGCGAACAACGCCAACAAGAACTGGGACGTGGGTAACCGTGCCTGGGTCGGGCGCAACTCCTACGACGGTGTGCTGTACCGGTCGTTCTTCGACTTCAACATCTCGACGTTGCGGCACGCTCAGACCACCGTCCTGTCGGCGAAGGTGACGATGGTGCTGGACCACTCGTGGTCGTGTGATCCGACGGCGGTGCATCTGTACCGCACGAACACGGACGGGATCACGGTGTCCAGCGGCGGCCGGATGAACTGGTCGACGCGGCCACTGCCGTCGTCGTACCGGTTGGGTTCGTGGTCGGGTAACGCTAACGAGGCTGGTGGCTGCGGGGTGATTCAGCCGGACGCGGATGCGGTGTTCGAGGGCAGCACCGTGCGAAACGATGTGCAGGCGCGGGCGCGGGCCAATGCGACGACCTACACGGTCGGCTTGTGTGCCTGCAACGCCAGTGGCGAGTACGAGTCGTCGCAGAACAGGTGGAAGAAGTTCTACACCAATAAGACGTACCTGATCGTGACGTACGACCGGAAGCCGAACCCTCCGGTGGGGCAGGCGTTCTCGGCGACGACGGACTGTTACAAGGCGTGCACGTCGCCGGCGGTGGTGCGGACGACCAACCCGACGTTGGTGGCGAGTGTGTCGGATCCGTACAACGGGAACCTGCGGACGACGTTCGAGGTGCGTACCTCGGCGTCGCCGTCGGCGACGTTGGTGGCAGGCAATTCATCGGCGCCGGTGACGACGGCGGCACCGGGTACCGCAAGGTGGCGGGTGCCGTCCGGGTTGGCCAACGGGTCGACGTACTACTGGCGGGCGCGGTCCACGGATGAGAACGACCTGACGGGCGACTGGTCGACATGGCAGACGGTAAGCGTGGACACATCACCGCCGGTAGTGTCGTCGGTGTCGTCGACGCAGTACCCGCTGCGGGAATGGGGCGCTGTGCTGGGCACCCCAGGAACCTTCGGGCTGACCGGCGGGTCGGACGTCGCGGACTTCACCTGGTCGGTGAACAGCGGAGCGGCTACCACGGTCGCCGCGTCGGGTACGAATCCGAAGACAGCGTCGGTGACGCACAACCCGACGAAGGACATGGTCAGCACGCTAAATGTGGTGGCCAAGGACATCGCCGGCAACACCAGCCAGACCTACCTGCACCAGTTCTGGGTGTCGCCGGTGCCGAACAAGTACGCCCGCTGGAAGTTCGACGAGACATCGGGCGTGACGGCGGCGGACTCGGGGTCGGGCGGTAGCGACCTCTCGCCGGCAACTGTGGCGGGATCGGTGTCGTTCGTGCCGGGTTATCTCGGCAACGCCGCCTCGTTCACTGGCGCCGGCGGTGAGATCACCACGAGTGGGCCGGTGCTGGACACCACCAGGAGCTTCACGGTAATGGCGTGGGTCCGCCCGTCGAACCTGGGGGCGCACGACTATCAGGTGGCGCTGAGCCAGGACGGAGCAACGGCCAGCCGTTTCCAGTTGATGTACAACAAGGACGCTAACGGCGGCGCGGGTGGCTGGTGCTTCGCGATGCGCGCGACGGATGGCGGGATCTCGACGACGGCCTGCACGGACGGTTCCGGGTGGGGACTGCCGGCCGACGGTGGCTGGGTGCACCTGGCGGGTGTGTACGACGCGACCACCAGCAAGATCCGTGCGTATGTGATGGGCGACCCGCTCAACTGCGGCGGTGAGACCGCCGAAACCACCTTCACCGGTACGTGGTCGGCGACCGGTTCGTTCGCCATCGGCCGCGGCCTGTCGTCGGGTTCGGCCGCAGATCGTTGGCGCGGTGAGATCGATGACGTCTATGCGTTCCAGCGGACCCTGTCTGACTGGGAAATTTGCCAGCAAGCCGCTCAGTAACCCATCCGACCTGGAATCCGGGCGGCCGAGCGTCATGGGTCAGCCTCGACTGCCAAGTCAACGGTCGCCCGGAGCGCCAGATCCATGTGCCGTCCGATCGTCACGTTTCGCGTCCGGTCCGTCGCTAGAGGCATGCATAGGGGAGTAGTGCTATGAGGGTTGAAGTCGGTGGTCCGCTGAGGCGGACGAAGGGAAGGCCCGGTAGCGGACGCCGAATGCGCTGGTTATCCGCGCCGCTGGCGCTGGTCCTGGCGATGACGATGGCTGACCAGCCGTCGGCTGCCGAGGCAGCACCGAAGTGGAATCCACCGAAGCCGAAGGATGTTGCCGGGCTGCGAGTAACCGACGCAAAGCCGGAGGCCGCACGTGCGGCGGTCTTCCCCGAGTCGCGTGCGGTTCGCGGTTCGCGGCCCGTGACCTGGCCGCAGGCGCGAACGGCCCCCATCCGGCCGACCGCGGCGGATGCGGATCGGGCTGGTGACTTGCCGGTGACGGTGTCTGCGGTGGAGCCGGAGGGCATCGGCGCGCGGCGTGATGCCGGGCCGGAGGTCGTGTCGGTGCGGGTCTTCGACCGGGCGGCGACGGCGCGTGCCGGTGTGCAGGGTGTGCTGTTTAGCCTGGGCCGCGCGGACGGCAAGCCGGGCACCGGCCGGGTGTCGGTCGGGGTCGACTATTCGGGGTTCGCGCACGCGTTCGGCGGCGACTGGGCGTCGCGACTGCGGCTGGTACAGCGGCCCGCCTGCGCGGCAACCACCCCACAACTGCCGCAATGTCAGACGTCCACACCCGTGCCGACGGTGAACGACCCGCAGGCGTCTACGTTGTCGGCTGAGGTGAACCTGGTCGGCAGCGCAACGGTCCTGCTGGCCGCGCAGGCGGACTCTGGCGGCGACAACGGTGACTACAAGGCCACTGACCTGTCGGCGGCTGGCACCTGGGACGTGTCGGCACAGACCGGTGATTTCTCCTGGTCGTACGAGATGCGGATGCCACCGGCGTTGGGTGGCCCCGAGCCGACCATCAGTCTGGACTACTCGTCAGGAAGTGTGGACGGGTTGACCGCCATGTCGAACAATCAGGGTGGCTGGGTTGGCGACGGCTGGGCGTCGTGGCCGGGCTTTATCGAACGGCGTTACGCGTCCTGCGCGGACGACAATCCGAGCCACAAGACCGGCGATCTGTGCTGGTTCAGCGACAACGCCACCCTGTCGATGAACGGCCGGGCGGGTGAGTTGATCCGAGACGGTTCGGTGTGGCGGTTGAAGGACGACGACGGCACGAAGGTCGAGCGGCTCAAAGACTCGGCTCGAAACAATGGTGACGAGGACAATGAATACTGGAAGGTGACCACCACTGACGGGGTGGAGTACTACTTCGGCTACCACCGGCTGCCCGGCTGGTCTTCGGATAAGCCGGTGACCAACTCGACGTGGACGGCACCGGTGTACGGCAACAACTCCGGCGAGCCGTGCTACGACTCGACGTTCGCTAACGCCCGCTGCGATCGGGCATGGCGGTGGAACCTCGACTACGTCGTCGACCCGAACGACAACTCGATGGCGTACTTCTACCAAAAGGAGACCGGAGCCTACGGGCGGAACATGACGCCGACCCAGCGGACCACCTACGACCGCGGCGGCTACCTCGACCGCATCGAGTACGGCATGCGCAAGGGCTCCGAGTACAGTGCCGCTGCGCCGCTACGGGTGGTCTTCGACGCCGCGGAACGTTGCCTGTCGAACTGCTGGACCGGTGCCGCGTGGACGTCGGACCCCAGGCCAAGCGCATGGCCGGACACCCCCTGGGACCAGTACTGCAAAGCGTCCCCGTGTAATGAGCTGAACGCGCCGACGTTCTGGTCGGCGCGGCGGCTAACGAAGATCACTGCACAGGTGCGCAACGGCCCCTCGTCATATCGGGATGTGGAATCCTGGGCACTGCGGCAGGAGTTCATCAACGCCGGAACCGGTGAAGGCACCCCGATGTGGCTGCGCGGCATCACCCGCACCGGGCACGTCACCACCGCCGGCGGAGCCGCCGTCTCCGACCCGGAAATCACCTTCAACCCCGGCGCCGAACCCCTGGCGAACCGCGTCGACGGACCCAGGGACCAGCGCACCGAGCTGAACCGGTGGCGGATCAAGCAGATCCGCACCGAAACCGGCGGCGACATCCTCATCACCTACTCAGGCCACGACTGCACCCACAACAACCTGCCGACACCGCACACGAACACCAAACGCTGCATGCCCGCGTACTTCTCCTGGCCCGGCAGCGGCGACCCCACCTTGGACTGGTTCCACAAGTACGTCGTCGAGCGCGTCGACCAGGACGACCTTGTCACCGACCAACCGACCCAGACCACGTTCTACGACTACCTCGATAACCCCGCGTGGGCGTACAACACGGACGAGTTGACCAAGGACAAGCACCGCACCTGGGGCGACTGGCGTGGCTACGGCCGAGTGCGGATCCGCCAGGGCGACCCGACCAACGGGGTGCAAACCGCCGTCGAGTACCGGTACATGCGCGGCATGCACGGCGACAAGCAACCTACCGGCACCCGCAACGTGCAGGTGTCCGGCACCTGGGGCGGGTCCATCACCGACCACGAGGGACTACGCGGCTTTGTGCGGCAAGAAACTATCTACAACGGGGTCAACAGCAACGGAGTCAACGGTCCTGAGGTTTCCTCCACGGTGAACGAGCCGCTGCGGGTGGGGCCCACCGCCACCCGGGAACGTGACGGCGTGATCACCAGTGCGTGGAAGGTCAATACGGCCTCGACCCGTACCCGCACCGCGCTGGCCACCGGCGGATTCCGCACCACGAAGATCGCGACCGCTTACAACCCCGATGGCCTACCCGAGAAGGTGGACGACTTCGGCGACGAAAACGCCACCGGAGACGAAACCTGCACCCGGATCAGCTACGCCCGTAACGCGGCCATGTGGATGCTCGACCGGGTCAGCCAGACCGAGGTGCTCTCCGGCACCTGCGCCGCCGCGACGACGCCGGCGAACCCGACCACGGTCCTGAAGCGGAGCCGGGCGTTCTACGACAGCTACAGCAACGACTCGTCGTTCGGCGCGGCACCCACACGGGGCAACGTGGTTCGCACCGAGGAACTGGACCGGTTCAACGGCTCCACCCCGGTGTACGTCCGTGCCGCAACGAACGCCGTCGACGCCAACGGTCGAGTCACCTCAACCACCGATGCCCGGGGTTACACCACTACCACCAGCTACACCACGAGCAACGGCGGACTAGTCACAGCGACAGTGGTCACCAACCCGCTTCAGCATGCGACGACCACCTTGTGGGAACCGGCTTGGGAACTACCCACCAGAGTCATCGACCCGAATGGAACCGTGACGGAGCAGACGTACGACGGGCTGGGCAGGCTCACTAACGTGTGGCTTCCTGGCCGGAACAAAGCAAACCAAACTCCGAGCATGAAGATCAGCTACCTGCTGCGCAACAGCGGGGCGCCGACCGCAGTCACCACCGAAACACTCCTGGTCACCGGCGGCGCCTATCGCAAGTCCGTTGAACACTTCGACGGCTTTCTCCGAGCCCGGCAGACTCAAACCCAGGCCACCGGCGGCGGAAGATTGCTGACCGAGACGTTCCACAACAGCCGAGGCGAGGTGGAGTGGACATCTGCCCCATACTACGACACCACCAATGCTGCGCCATCGACGACACTCGGCGTGCCGCAGGGACAGATCCCGTCGGTCAGTCAGAAGCTCTACGACGGGGCGGGCCGGCAGACCGCAGAGATTCTCAAGGCGCTCGGATCGGAGAAGTGGCGCACCACGACCAGCTACGGCGGGGATCGGACGCACACCACCCCACCCCTGGGCGGCATTGCTACTACTACGATTTTCGACGCCAAGGGCCAGGTCACGAGATTGCGACAGTACAAGGACCGCGCCGAGGTTGGGGCGACCGAGCCAGTCAAATACGACGAGACGAAGTACACCTACACCCTGCTCGGGCAGCAGAAGACCGTGCAGGACCCAGCCGGCAACACCTGGTCGTACGGCTACGATCTGCGCGGTAGGGAGGTCCAGGCGGCCGACCCGGACAAGGGGACGACGACCTCCACGTATGACGCGGGAGGCAATGTACTAACCACCACGGCGCCGTCAGGCATCGGTACCGGGACCATGACTCTCGCTTATACCTATGACGAGCTGGGTCGTAAGACCACCTTGCGTGATGGCAGCGCAGCCGGTGCGAAGCGAGCCGAGTGGGTCTACGACAGCTTGCCGAATGGCAAGGGCAAGCTCACCTCCGCGACCCGCTACGTTGACGGGCAGGCTTGGATCAACCGGACGGACGCCTTCGACGCGTTCGGCCGCCCGACGTCCGTGTCGGTGGTGGTGCCTTCGTCGGAGTCGCAGCTGTGTGCGGCGGCAGCGCCGAATTCCTGCACCTACACCACCACCACCAGCTACCGGGTCAATGGCAAAGTCCACCAGATCAACCTCCCGTCTGCGGCAGACCTGCCCTCGGAGCGGGTGATCGTCGGCTACAACGACGTTGATGACGCTGGCAGTCTTCTCTCTGCGGGGCAGATCTACGTCGGAGCGGTCACCTACAACAAGCTGGGTCAGCTGACCGGACGGGAGTTCGGTGCCTACGGCTACCGGGTCGCGGTGACCTCGGACTTCGACGAGCCAACCCGCCGACTCAAAGCCACCAACGTGGTGCCAGAGCTGAAACCGGAAGCGGCAAACTGGACCTACGATCACGACCATGCCGGCAACGTGACCGAGATCAAGGAAACGCCGCAGGGGCAGACTGCAGACACGCAATGCTACAGCTATGACTATCTACGTCGGCTGAACCGGGCATGGACGCCCAATTCGGGCGACTGCGAGGCGAGTCCGACGGTGGCCGGACTCGGTGGAGCAGCGCCTTACTGGCACTCCTGGACCTTCGATGTCACCGGCAACCGGCTAACCGAAACCCGGCACGCGACGACCAACACCACTTATATCTACACCCACCCGCCAGCAGGCTCGGCCAGGCCGCACGCCGTCACCAACATCACTGCCACAGGCGGCGCTAACTGGAGCCGAAACTACAGTTACGACAACGCCGGTAACACCATCACCCGGCCCACACCCAGCGGTGCTACCCAGACCCTGACGTGGAACCCGGAGGGACGGGTCGACAGCATCACGGAGGGCGGCAGCACCACCAGCTCCCGCTACGACGCAGACGGCAACCGTCTCACCCGAACCGATACCACCGGCGAAACCCTGTACTTGCCCGGCGGCCTGGAGGTCCGCTACACGAACTCCACCGCAGCTAAAACCGCCACCCGCTACTACAGCCACTCCGGCATCACAGTTGCTGTACGCACCAGCAGCGCCCTGCACTGGATCATTGCAGACCACCACGGCACCGCCGAGGTGGCCATCAACGCCACCACACTGGCGGTGGCGAAGCGGCGGACCCTGCCCTACGGCGACACTCGCGGAAATGGAACCGGCACGTGGCCAACTGCCATGGACAAAGGCTTCGTCGGCGGCACCAAAGACCCCACTGGCCTCACTCATATCGGTGCCCGAGAATACGACCCATTTATCGGCCGGTTCATCTCGGTTGACCCCGTCATGGACCTCGCTGACCCTCAGCAGATGCACGGGTATGCCTATGCCAACAATTCCCCGGCAACCTACAGCGACCCCAGTGGCCTCTACTTCGAAGAGGGCATCAACGGCAACGGGCAGCGTGGGTATGTCACCAAGACTTCCACAGGAAAAAACAAGATCACGGTTACCGGTAAGCCGGCAAAGATGACTAGCCGGCCGCCTCAGCCGCCGAGGGGCAACGGTCTGGTTCCCAATCCTGTACCGCCCATGCTGCGCCCGCAAGGCGCACCGGATCTTGTTCCGCCTTCAAAGTCGGTCCCCCAGCCGTCGGTTCAGCCTGCCCAGCCATCCGCGCCGCATGTGCAAGAGCCGCCAAAGAAGGGGTGTAAGGCGTGGGCATGGGTGTGCAGCACGGGAAGCTTCCTTCTCGATAATCGTGGCGCGATTCTAAACGGTGCAGCTATCGCAGCGATGGGTGCATGCATTGCCTTCACTGCCGGCCTTTGTACGCCTGTTGCGATCGGTGCGGCAACCGTTAGTGCCGGATATCGGGTGTACGATTTCACCCAGAGTGACATGAATGCATCCGACGCAGGTAAGCTGGCGGTGGGAGTAACCGCCGATTTAGCACTGACGAGGATTCCAACTGCGAAGGTCCGTGTGCCAGGGCGAAAACCGCCTCGAGAAGTGGCTTCCGTCCCTCTCGGTAGAAGGTTGGAGGATTTTACGGGCGCTAAGACGCTACACTTGTGGGGTGGGGCTTACAATGCGAGATATGCGATTGATCCCACAAAGGCGACGATGGTGGTCGGTGGATGGTCGATAGGAACGAATCACGATGTGTTTAGCAGCGTCTACGATACCTACGTGGGTCCTTAATGGAGCTTACTAAGATTCTCCAGGTGTCCTTCGGGGTCATCTCTATAGTCTTGGGTCTCGCTTTTGTGCTATGGATGGCCTATTGGCCGCGTTTCGGGCCAGGTGGAGGCCATCTCGGTAGCGCTCGGCGTGAGATGATGATCGATCAAAACCGTCGACATCATCGTCGAGTCGATCGAGGGATGTCTCTAAGTATATCGATCATCACTGGTGTGGCTGCCGTGTTTGTTTTTGTTGGCACAGAGAAGTGGTCGGGAGGATTCTTTTTGGCGGCGGTGTCGGTGACGAGTGCGACGGTTTTTGTGCTACTTCTCCGCCGAGACCGAATGCTTCGGAGGAAACGCGAAAGCCGGCCACCTCGCCGACTTAAGTAAGCCACGGCTAAGTATTAGGCGAGGGGTGAAGCGGGAGGATGCTAGCTTGCGTCCTCCCGTCTACCCCTTCTCGCTCAGATGTCGGGCAGGTGGCGCCTACACCTCGGATAGCCTGGTGGTCAGGTCAATCTGCCGAGGCCCGGCCGCACCTGTGTTCATGCGCACTTCGAAGTGGTTGGCACGGAACAGGTGTGTTACGAGGTTCTCGAACAGCCAGCTTCGCTTGGCTCTGTCGGTTGCACCCTCCAGCACGCGAAGGGCTGTCTGCAGGTCTGAATCGATATTGAGCCGCACCGCTCACCCCCGTCGTGCGGATTCTCGACATGTTGGTCGGCGCGCAGGAGCGCGAGGTGGTGCCGAGTGGTGAGGGCGTCGGGGTGGTTGAGGGCCAAGCACCCCGACGCCGGTCGCCCAGCAATTGCTCATACGAGTAGGCGCGCCGCATCGCGAGGTCTTCGAGTAGATGTTCTCGACACCGATTGGAGGGCAGCTTTGTGGAAGTTCTACGGTCAGACTCAGCCTCGATCCACCGACGCGGTTCAGTCTGAGTTCGGTTGAATGGTTCGGTATTGGGTGGTTTCGGAGCACGGCGAAATCGCCGATCACGTGATCGCCTTGCTCCGCGTCCGGCTACGCCAACATGGCGTCCACGTCCGCCACCGGCGGATATGGGAAACTGGTTCGTGTTGGGCTGGACACTTGTACTCCTCCGCCCCCGGCGAGGGTCCGAACCTGTGCTTTCTGGCCGAGGGCGTGTGGGCGGTCTATCTTGGCACGTCGCGTGGAGAGGTTCGTGGCGGTGTTCTATGGTCTGCTGGCGGCTCGGTCGGGCCGTCGCGGCAGCGTGTAGCTCAGTTCGTTGAGCACATTGCTCTTGTCCGGAGGGCGCGGGGACGAGGCCCGCTACGCTGGCAATGAGGAGCAGTCAGAAGGTTCGCAGGTGGGATCTGTGTACCCGGTGGGGACAGCTGGCGTCGGTGTTCGTGACGCGGTGACGCACGAGTATGCCGCTACCCCTCGGAGTTCTGACAGGTTCGATCGATATAGACACTGCTCTATCACTATGCCCTGCCAGCGAGCCGACACGGCTGCCAACTGCCCGCACACACGAATCCACCCGATCGAGGCCAGACGCCCTGTCGACGGTAGTCACCGCACCTGATTGGCCGTGGTCACACGACTGGTTACAGCGATGGTCGACTTCTCGAGGATTCGGCGATATCGCCTCATCAAGGGAGAAGCACGTCGCGCTCCTCCCTGCGCGGACGACCGGTGTGCACGGTCAGGTCCGAGCCCAGACGTGCTTCGACGGATGCGCTGATCGAGGGGAAGGGGCCGTCATGGTCGTAGTCGTCTTTGAGTTCCATGCGTTCAAAGGCGTGTAGCACGATGAGTGCGAGATCGCGTTCGGCGAGGACCTCGCGCAGGTAAGAGGCCCGGACCAACAGGGCTCGGTTGCTGCTTCCGGGTTCCTGGTAGAACGTGAATACCGGTGACTCCTGAATGTCGAGCCAGCTTGGCCCGCGCATGTCGAAGGTCAACCCGGCCGTCTGCTGTAGCAGTGCGGACGGCAGCAGCGTACTCGCGGTCTCACCGATCGAGCAGTCGTAGATGCTGCCCTCCCACGCGTACGGCTCGACGGTACGGCCGATGGCGAACTGTTTGCCGGCCACGGTTACCGTCTCGAAGCCGGCGTGGCGGTGGTAGCAGGGTGGGCCCGTGCGGCCGATTTCGCCGACGTAGCAGCAGTCGACATGGCCATGGCTGTCGACCAGGTCGAGGGTGGCGTGCCGGGTTTGCTCGGCGAGGGCGGTCAGGAACGGGTTCGCGTCCGTGCTGGCGATGAGCAGGGTGTCGACGGAACAGGATTGCTGCAGGCCACGCCAGCTCTTGTGGGCGGCCGGGTCGGTCGTTTTGGTGAAGCTCTCCAGCACGATCCAGTCGGTGCCGTTGGTGTCGTGCAGGAACGCGGAGTTGTCGATGGTGGGTTCAGTGTCGGTGTCAGCCAACAATTTCTGGATGTTCCCGTGGTAACGGCGGAAGTCGAGGTCGGCTGGTGGCCAGCCGGCCAGGCTGATCATGGGTGGCTGCCACGCGGTCGCGCCTTGGCCGTCGTGTTCGCTGAAGGCGCGGAAGTCGATCGGAGGCAGGCTGGGATCGATCTCGCGGTCGCCGATGAGGCGGTGCAGGCCGTCGTAGCTGGGGGAGTCGTCGTAACGGTGGGCGCTCTGGTAGTTGTCGGCTACGCGGGCGAGGAGCTCGTGATAGGCCATCCACTGGTACTTCTTGCCCCATCGTTCGCTTTTGTGGCCTTCCCGACCTCGGCCGTGCCCAATCCTGCGGTCCTCGGCGCGGAAGCGTGCCGGGGTCCAGCCGAGGCTCAGGGTTCGGTGGAAGACCCACCGGCGGGCCTGGTCGGCTGGGTAGTCGTGGTTGACGACTTTCGGATATTTCCAGACGGCGTCGAGAAGCTCCTGCTGCTCGACCGTGAATGGGTCTTGCCCTGTCCTGAGTTTGTAGCGTCGTAGGGCGATGGCGTGAGGTTGGGGGTTGGCCAGCAAGGCGGCGTGCTCGGCTTTCTGCTCCGAGCTGAGGGAGGCGAGGAACGCGGCCCAGCGGGACTTGATTAGCCGCGGTCGGGCGTAGCCGGTCCGGCGGTCGGGGCGAGGCTGTCCGACGCGGTAGCGCGAGAAGTGGTGCATGCCGGACTCGACGACGTAGCGGCCGAAGTCGCCCATGCCGAGCACCGAGATGAAGACCGACAGGTAGTCATCCTCGGGCGGCATGTCGTCGTACCGGCCGTATTTGGCGTCGAGGGTCGCCTGTGTCGGCGCCGGTCCTGGGATCGGGAGGCCGTAGGGGCGCTCGGCTGCGCGCGCGGCGGTGTCGGGAAGGAACTGGTGGGCGATGGCCCAGCGGGTGATGCCGCGGGCTGCGTCCAGCAGCAGTTCATCGGCGCGGACTGGCCGGGTGAAAACGCGGGTGTGCACGGTGGTGGTCAGGGCCGCCGCGTCGGTGGCGTGCGCGGCGGTGCTGCGCAGCAGGGCGCCGTAGGCGATGACGATCACGCGTTGCAGCACGTACGGGTCGTCGATGCTCCAGAACCGCTCGACGAGGGCGCGCATCACGTTGAGGTGCCCGCGCAGCAGCTGGACGAGGGCTTTGGTGATCCAGTCGCGCATGTACCTGTTCGGCGAGGACAGCAGCCAGCACAGCGGGATGCAGGCGAGTTCGATCACCTTGGGGTCGTAATGGGGGTAGGGGCCGGCGGCGGCCCATCGGGCGAGGCGGGGCACCGGGCTGGTGTCGTCGAGCAGCTCGTGATAGGTGGCGAACCCGAAGACGGTGTCGCGTTCGGGCATGCGCATGCGGGTGAGGTGGGTGTGCAGGCGTTCGGCGTTGAGCAGGTTGCCCGGCTGCGGGGCTATGGCGAACAGCACCCGGTAGACGTCGGTGGGCGAGAGCCCAGGGGTAACGTTGAGCAGCTCGATGGTTCGTTCGGTGACCGCGGTGGTGGCCCTGTAAGGCAGCATGGCCGTCAGGCTGCGGTAGAGGCGCCGGACGCGGATCCGCTGCCGAGAATCCGCGTCATGGCTGGCGTGCCGGAGGTCCAGGTTGAGCAGGTCAGGTAGCTCGGTGTTGTAGACCTCGGGAAACACGATGGTGGCGGCTTCCACGATGCCCCCGCTGGCGTCCTGGGCCAGCCATCGGTGCAGGTCGGTGTCGGTGAGCGGGTTCGGCGAGGCGGTCAGGCGGCGCGTGAGCAGCAGGAAATCGGAGAACGCCTGAAAGGCGATCCGTATGCCGTCGCCGAACGTGTCGGAGCCAAGGTACAGATGCTCTCGGGTGAGGACACCCTCGTCCTGCAGCAGGCCGAGGAGCTTGGCCGGAGACACCGCAGTGCCGTCTAACACGGACCGGACGACCGTGTCGGCCTCGGTGATGGTCAGTCCTTCTCGCCCGAGTAGTGCCATCTCGTCGAGCAGGGCGTCCAAGGCTGAGCGGACCTGGGCGCGGGCGGCGTCACGTTCGTAGTTGGAGACCGCGTCTCGGGTGAGTCGGCGTGCGACGATGGCGAGTTTCGCGGCGAGGTACTGCTCGAAGATTGCCACCCGGCCCTGGTGGCCTTCGTGGCCGGCGGCCCGGCCGGCGTGCGTGACGCTCTCGCAGTACATGCGCAGGAACAGCGGCAGGGTGAACTCCGGCGTCAACAGCGGGATCTTTGGCGCTTCGAGCTTGAAGTGTGCGAAGTACTTGAGAGTGACCTCGACCTCGTGGCCGGCGAAGCCGGGGTGCGTGCGCTGGTGAAATCGTGCCCGCTCGGCGTAGTCCGAGACGATGTCTTGGTAGGTGTCGCGGCACGACACCACCAGGGCGACATGTGGATACTGGGCGACCTTGGCGCGCATCGCCGGCAGGCGGGAGGCCCAGAAGTCCGCCGGGGCGGTTTCGTTGACCGCGTCGATGATGAGGAGAAAGCGGCTGCCGTGCTTGGCGGCGGCTTCCCCGGCGGTGTCCATGGCCTTGAGCAGGCCGTCGGCGCCGAGGTTCTCCAGGCCCAGCTGGTCGCAGATGCTCGCCCACAACTCGCCCCGGCCGAGCTGCGCACCGGCCAGGAACACGGCGGGCCGGCCCTGCTCGAGGGCGCGGCGGGTCGCGTCGAGGAGCAGGTGCGTCTTGCCGGACCCGGCCACGCCGGAGAGGAAGTAGGCCCGGCGGCGCAGGGTTTGCCCGGGGGAGGAGTCGAGCCACCACGACAGCTCGCGGACGGCTTTGAGGAGGTCACGGAAATCGGTGCTGTGCCGAACCTGATGCCCGTCCCCGACGGTGGCCCGGTCCCGCTCGATGAGTGGCTCGGCCGCCCGCTGCACCTCCTCCAGCAGGGTGTCGAGCCGCTCGAGAACGGTTGCGGGATCACCGGCCTGCAGATCGAACGCGGTGGCCGCGTTGGCGAGTCGGTCCGCGGCCTGCACCACCGCCACATACAACGGGCTGGGCTTAGCCGACGGGTAGCGCCGCGACTCGGCGACACCCGCGCCTACCTCGTGAACCAGCCGCTGCAGCCGCTCGCGCACGCTCGCGTCGAAACCGAGCGCCAGCAGATCCTCCTGGATGGGCAGGTCGACCTGCAAATCCGGTCGGTACTTCTCGCCGGCCGCCTCCGCCTGCACGGTGTGGTGATCACGCAGCCAGTCGAGGCCGAGGACAGTTTCGCCCCACCAGAACCAACAGCGGCCCTCGTGCTCCGGCTTGGCCAGCTCGTCAAGCAGATCGCTGCCCTGGACCAGCTCGAAGGTGATCCTGTCTGCGCCCGGGATCGTTTGCTTCCAGACGTCGACCTTGTCGTTGAACTTGTCACGCTGCGACTTGAGCTGCGTTCCCTTGCGGATCTGCCGGCTGGTCCCCAGGTTCCACGAGATGGCGAACGTCAACGTGCGCAGCGCAGGGCGCTCCTTCGCGACTCGCTTGACCGAATCGGTCATCGCCGTCAACAGCGCCTCGATACCGCGCACGTGCTTGGCCTGCCAGCCGTGCTCTGTGCCGTCCGGCTCGACCGCGTACCACTCGACCCCGCCGTCCGGGTTGCCCGTGCGGATCGCCACCGTCCCGGCCGGCACCCGCCTCTTGAGCAACTGGTACGACAGCTCCTCGAAAGCCCGGCTCTGCTCACCTTCCCACGGGCGAAGTGTGTCGAACGTCGTCACCGGAAACCGAGACATACTCTTTCTGACCTTCCCGCTGCTCTGCTGCCGCTACGCCGGGCCAGGGCAGTCGGTTCATGCTAGTGACTTGGCGCGGCGCACCACACTGGACGCACCGGCACCCGCCAGGCTCTCGCCGCGGCAATGGAGAAGGCCCGTCTGCGCTCCCAGACGGCAGACGACACCCACCGCTTGGGTCGCCTGTCGTTTGTGGGCGACGGCGAATCCTCGATGAGGTCGAAGTTGAGTAGGCTGGTGAAGGCGATGCGCATGTTGGTCTACGTCAGTGAGGTAGACCCGACAGCTGCGGCGGGGCGACGCCAATAGGACGCCCATGTCCACAAGCGGCAGGTGTGGGGTAATGGTTCTTGTCGGCAGGGGAGTCGATGGTAGCGGGGGAGTGGTGCGACGACTCCTTTACTCGGCCGGTTTATGCTTTAGGCGACCTGGGCAAACGTGCGTGAGCATGCCGCTGGGCCACTGGACTACTGGGGGTCAAGGGGTCGTCGGTTCGAATCCGGCCGTCCCGACAGCACGAAAAGAGGCCGTCGACCGGGATATTCTCCCTGGTCAACGGCCTCTAATTCGTACTGGGATAGTAGGGGTTTCCTGATCTAGACGGCGCGTAGCTGGGGACCACTTGGGGACCGGCGGGCCTTCAGGTGGGCGCTGAGCGCCGTTCCCGCGTCAACGAATGACTGCCGGTCGGGGTGTAGGTAGCGCTGCGTCGTGGTCAGCGATCCGTGTCCAGCGATCTTCCGTAGGACGTGCACCGGTACGCCTGCGTCGGCCATCCAGGTGAGGCCGGTGTGCCGCAGGTCGTGGCGGCGTAGGTGCTCGAATCCGAGTTTGGTCACCACCTCGTCCCAATGCGTCGCGTCACGGAGTACGGCGGTACTGATCCGGCCCCCGCGTGGACCGGTGAACAGCCGGGATTCTGGCTTGGATGCGGAGTCCAGGCGGTGAGCGACGATCGGCCGTACCTCTTCGATCAGCGGCACGGTCCGTGCGCGCTTTCCCTTGGTGCCCTTGTCGATGAGCCCACCGGGGCCGGGCGTGGTCTGGCGGCGCACCGTCCACATCCACGCTTCCCGGTCGATGTCCTCGGCGCGGACGCCGGACACCTCGCCGATCCGTGCGGCGGTACAGGCGGCGAATATCACCACGTCGGCCCATCCGGTGAAGTGGTTGGCGGACCGGTTGACCACTGCATCGGCAAGCTTGGTCAGCGTTCCCCAATCGGGTAGCGCCAGCGAGCGAGGATCGTCCAACTCGTCTTCGGCCCGCTGGTATTCGCGCTGCCACCCGGTCACTTGTGCGGGATTGCGTTGAGTGATTCCGTCGCGTACGGCCTGTTCCATCACGCGGACCAGTACGGCGAGGCTGTTCTTCACCGTGGATCGGCTGTATTCGTCAGCGATCCAGGAATGCACCGCGCGATCCACGGCACCGTTGGTGATCATCCGGACGGGAATGTGACCGAGCGTCGGCACCACCCGCTTGCGCCACCCTGCCAGGTACGGATCAAGCGTTTTGCGTTCCAAGCCGCGTAGAGCCAGCGTCAACGCCCAACGCCGCCGGACGCTTCCATTCCGCGAAGAGCGAGGCCCGGGCCGAGCAGTGGCCGGCGTGATCAGCGGTATCTGATGCCGAACAGGCGCGACCAGATGGAGACGCCGCCCCAGTGCCTGACCTGTTCGTGGATCTGTCGGGGAATGAGCACCATCCGGCCAAAGTCCGGATGGTGATGCCACACCCAGCTCGGTGGGAGGCGGGAGATACCGGCGAGCTTGTTGGCGAGTTCGACGTCCCGGGCCCGGTAGCCGGTGAGCCAGCCGATGTGCACGTCCCCACCGGGGAAGATGTGATCCTCGAAGCCTTCGAAGGGGGCCCCGTCGATCGCCATGAAATGGCGCTCCCGCTCGTATGCCCGCTTGTATCTCACGTACAGGCTGATTGCCTCATCGGTGACCTCCGCACCGCGTAGCATCAGGGCCGCTCTGGCCTCCCGCAACTCGTTGAGCGTCCCGCCGATTACCAGGCTGCCGGTCTCGTCGGCGATGAACACCTTGAGCCATTGCAGCAGCCGGGAGCTGATACCCGAGGTGATCGCCGACTCGACGATTATCGGTGTCACCAGGCCCATCGCAAACGAGGCGACATTGAGGAAGTTCTGCATGGTGTCGTACGCGCGCCGCAGCTCGTAGGCACGTCCGATCTCCGACTCGGGTGGCTCCGGATAGCGCCAGTCTGCAGCTACGAATCCGACCACCGGGGAGATCCCGGCCGCCTGGTCGAACAGCCAGTTCCAGGCGGACTGTTTTGCTACTTCCCACTCCTCCTCAGCGGTCGCGTACTCACGTTCGGCCGGTCGTGTCGGGTCGTGAGCAGGCACGAGCGGTCGTGGCGGGACGACGATGGTATCGGGAGGAAACACCAGCGGATCCCCGGTGGTTCCGCTGCCGCTGGCCAGCAGCAACGACTCCGAACCCCAGCACAACCGCCACCAATCCTCCTTGGTCAGATCGGGCGGCGGCCAGGTGGTTACGCCGGCATCGTCGGTGTTCCCAGGTCCGGTCGTGCCGGTGCTGCCGTGGGTGGTCGCATCCGGGCTGGTGGCGCCCGGCTCGGTGGTGTCGGTTTCGCTCGGGTCGCCGGAAACCGGGTCCGTGCGGCCCGGCCCGGTTCCGCCTGAGTCGGCGGCACCCGAGCCGTGCGTATCGGGTGCAGACGCACCCGGATGGGTCGTAACGCCACCGGAACTGCGGGAGTTCGTCGGCCCTCTGTCGGAGTGCCCACCGTGGAGGTCGCCGGGGCGGCGGTTGAGACGGGATCCGATCCAGACGGACGCGCCGTGGTGAGTTCCCCCGTTCACACCGATCCACGGATCGGTCGATCCGGCCAGGCCGGTCGAACCTCGGTCGACCGCGCCGGTGGCAGTGGTCGAGCTTCCGTGGCCGGAGTCGGCACCCGTCCCGACAGTGGGTGCGGCATCGGTGAAGTGCCACAGGTGGTTGCCCATATCGTAGGTTGGCGTTGAGTGCAGGCCGGGGAAGCCGTGGGTACGGAAGTAGTGCAGCGCCTCGCGGGCGGTGCCGCGGCCGTGACTCAGACGTGCGACGAGGGCCGCCTCGGCCGGGCTCGTCGCGGCATCCGTGTAGATGACGGTCCGGCCGCCATGCGCCGAGCCGCGACACCCCTGCGGAACGACACCGTATCGGTGTTCGTACCATCCGCAGTCGATCTCGCCGGCAGTGTTCTCGGCCTGCATTCGGTGCTCATCGCTCACAGCTCGGAACCGATCTCGTACGGGGCTTCGGGGTAAACAGCGTCACTACGCGCCCGGACGGTGCCGGTCTCCTCGTCGAAGAGGATCCCTACGGCGGCGGACGAGGTGTCGCCCATCGATACATAGACCGGTACCTCCGTCGTGCCGTCGACACCGATGATCCGGGACCCCGACTCCGTCCGGGCCAATGGTGGGAACTTGCCGAACCCGTCAAGATTGTTGCGATCTTCGGTAACGAACTCGACAGCCGCCCGGACCCGGACACCGGCCGGGCCGGTCACGGAGAAACGGATCTCCATCCATTCCGCAATACCGCCCTGGTAGCTGAGGCCAGCGGCGGTGATTGACCACGGTTGTGTCGCGTTGACGTTCACCCCGACCGTGACCGCAGCGTCGGGGGCGCCCACCGGTTCGAGCCGCAGCGTCCGGCGCACCGAGGGCGCATCCTCATCAGCCGACACGGTGACCACCAGCATGACGGAAGACCGACCCGCGACCGTAATCGATGAGGGTCGTACCGAGGCAACCACCATCTCGGAGCTGTCGAGGTCCGCCGTGAGAGTCAGCCGTGCGTCGCCCTCATCGACGTTCGTGACATCAGTGAGCAGTACGGAGGCGGCACCGGCGGAGAGCGTCAAATCGCTGAGGCGGGGGACGACGCGCCAGTTCGGCATAAACGATCCTCTCTCGACGTGCTGCTAGTCGAGCATCCCGAGGTGTCTAGCCGAGTGTCAACGTCCGTCTGGACCAACCCATGTTCGAGCAGAGCATTGGACCGAGACATGTTTGAAAGAGGAGCAGAGTACTAACCTCGATGATTCGCGCCTGACGCTGGCTCGTTCCGCCCGGTGGGTCTGATCGTTGGTGGGTCTGTCAAACGAACGGTGTGATCACGGCGCGAGATCGGCTTGACGGCATCGAGAATCGGATCACCGATCCGGTACGCCGCACCTCGAAGTGATGTCGTGCAACTGCCATGCTCCACTCAGATTCTGTCGGGTGCCGCGCCGCAGCCTTTCGGATGCAGGTGGGTGCGGTCGGTCAACGGCGGTCAGTTCGATGCGACAGCTACCGTGGCTGCGCAGGTCAAGGCAGGTCGTCGCCCAGGCGTGGCGGCACACATATGCCTGCCACTGGGTAGGTACGCCTTGATCGACGAGGGCGGCGTGGGCGAAGGTACGGGTACGGTAATCGATGGTCGTCACGGTTCGGGCGTCGGTCGGGTGCGCGCGGCGGGCCGGGGCGACGGATCGGGGAGGAGCGGGTGTGGTGCAGCGGAGAGCCCTCGTGGTCCGGGGCGGGTGGGAGGGGCACCGGCCGGTCGAGGCGACGGAGCTGTTCATCCCGTTCCTCGAACACAATGGATTCGCGGTGCGGGTGGAGGAGTCGACGGAGGTCTACGCCGACGCCGCCGAACTGGCCGCGACCGACCTCATCGTGCAGTGCGTGACGATGTCGCAGATCACCGGGGAGCAGGTGGCGGGTCTGGCTGCGGCGGTCGTCGCCGGTACGGGTTTCACCGGCTGGCACGGCGGGATCGTCGACTCGTTCCGGGCCTGCTCGGACTACCTGCACCTGGTGGGCGGCCAGTTCGCCGTGCACCCCGGCATCGAGCCGTGTGCCCGTAGCGGCGGGGAGAAGGACAGCTTCCTGCCGCACTCGGTCACGATCACCGACCTCGGCCGGGAGCATCCGATCACCGCCGGGATCGAGGACTTCGACCTGGTCACCGAGCAGTACTGGGTGTTGCACGACGACCTGATCGACGTGCTGGCCACCACCACCCACCCGACTCAGGGGTGGCACCCGTGGCACCGGCCGGTGACCTCACCGGCGATCTGGACCCGCAACTGGGGAGCGGGGCGGATCGTCGTGACGACTCCGGGACACAGCCTCGACGTGCTGGAGCAGGCGGGTGTCCGTACCGTGATCGAGAGGGGAATGCTGTGGGCGAGCCGCACGGCGTCGGCATCGTCGGACTCGGGGTCATCTCCCGCGCGTACCTGAACACGCTCGTCGGCCATCCCAGGGTGCGCGTCGTCGCGGTGGCCGACCTGGACGAGGCGCGGGCCGTCGCCGTCGCCGCGACGACTCCCGGCGTCGAGGCGACGAGTGTGGAGCGACTGCTCCACCACCCCGAGGTGGCGACGGTGCTCAACCTGACGATCCCGGCGGCGCACGCCGAGGTCTCGGGTGCGGCGGTCGACGCCGGGCGCAACGTCTACGTCGAGAAGCCGCTCACGGTCGCGCTTCCGGACGCCCGGTCGCTCATCGGTCGGGCGGCGTCGGCCGGTGTCCGGGTGGGTTGCGCGCCGGACACCGTTCTGGGCACCGGTACGCAGACCGCCCGGGCGGCGATCGACGGTGGACTGATCGGTCGGCCGCTCTCCGCATCGGCTGTCATGGTGACCGCGGGTCACGAGCGTTGGCACCCCAACCCTGACTTCTACTACGCCCCGGGCGGCGGTCCGTTGCTGGACATGGGGCCGTACTACGTCTCGGCGCTGGTCCATCTGCTCGGGCCGGTCCGAACGGTGATCGGGGCGGCGAGTCGGCTGCGTGACTCCCGGGTCATCGGTGCGGGGCCCCGCCTCGGGCAGCGGATCCCGGTCGAGGTGCCGACCCACGTGAGCGGGGTGCTGGAACACGCGGATGGTGTCCTGTCCACTCTGACCACCAGTTTCGACGGTGTCGCGACGACGGCTGCGCCGATCGAGGTGCACGGGGAGAGCGGCACGCTCGCCGTACCCGATCCGAACAACTTCGACGGCGAGGTCCGTCATCTCGCGCTCGGCGGCCCCGGGTGGGGTGTCCTCGAACCGGCGGCGGGCTACGTCGGCGCCGCGCGGGGGGTCGGCCTGATCGATCTCGTCGGGGCCGACGAGGCGCGTGGGCCACGGGCCAGCGGTGCGGTGGGGCTGCACGTCCTCGACGTGATGACCGCTCTGCTCCGGTCGGCGGCCGAGGGCCGACGGATCGAGTTGACGACGACGGTGGAACGTCCCGCACCTGTCCCGTTGACCCCGGTCGAGGACTGGTCTCGGTAGCCGGTAGGTCGGGTCAGCAGGTGCGTGGCGTCGGAGGGGGTCGGCCCCGCCGGGATCGCCGTGTCGCGCGGCCTGACCGGGGTCGGGTCGGCACGTCGTTTGCCGGTGACGTGCTCGGGAAAGCGGGGTCTGCGGCGGCGGGCATCGTCGCCCCTGGCGGATGGGACGTCGAGGATGGGTGATCGCGGGGTGTCGGCGCCGGAGTTCGAGGTGTCTCCGCCCCTGACGGTGGGCGTCGAGGAGGAGTTCCTGCTGTTGGACCCGGCGACCGGGGAGAGCCTGCCGGTGGCCGGGCAGGTGCGGGCCGCGTTGCACGGTGACGCCCGGCGGCAGAGCCGGCAGGAGTTCCGGCACAGCATGGTGGAGATGGTCACCCCGGTCTGTACCGAGTTGACCGAGTTGCGGGAGCACCTGCTGACGCTGCGGCGCGCCGCCGCGGACGCCGCCCGTGCGGCCGGCGCGAGCCTGGTCGCCCTGGGCGCCACCCCGGTGCGGGACGGGCACCGATCGGTACCGGACGAACCGCGCTACCACGCGATGTCCCGACGCTTCGGCCCGGTCGCGCACGATCCGGCCGTCTGCGGCTGTCACGTGCACGTGGGCCTACCCGACCGGGAACTGGCCGTCCAGGTCGGCAACCACCTGCGGGTGTGGTTGCCGGTCCTCCACGCCGTCACGGTGAACTCACCCCTGCACGACGGGTCCGACACCGGGCACGCGAGCTGGCGTTCCATGCAACTGGAACGCTGGCCGAGCCTCGGGCCCACCCCCTACTTCGCCTCGGCCGCCGAGTACGACGCCACCGTCGCCGACCTCGTGGAGGCCGGGATCATGCTCGATCCCGCGATGGTCTACTGGTACGCCCGTCCCTCGTCGAACTATCCGACGATCGAGATCCGGGTCGGTGACGTCTGTCCGAGCGTCGACGACACCGTGCTGCACGCGGCGCTGGTCCGTGCCCTGGTCGCGACCATGGTCGACGACATCCGGCGCGGCACTCCGGCACCCAGGCTGCGCAGTTGCCTGGTCGCCGCCGCCCACTGGCGGGCCGCCCACCACGGCCTCGACGGTGACCTCGTCGACCTGCGGACCACCCGGCCCCGGCCCGCCTGGGACCTGGTCGCCGACCTGCTGACCACGGTCAGCCCGGCGTTGACCGCCCACGGCGACCTCGACTACGTGGTGCGGCAACTCGACCGGCTCCGTCGGATCGGCACCGGCGCCGCCCGGCAGCGGCTCCTGCTCGACGACACCGACGGTGACATCCCCGCGTTGCTGCACCACCTCGCCACCCAGACCACCACCGGCTGACCGGCACCGGCCCGCACCGCCTCGACAAGCGCCGACGGGTCTCGGGGGCCGCCACAGCCGGGCGGGGGCGCTGGGTTCCGGGCGCACCGGTGTAGGTCGGTCAGTGGATGTCGTGGGTCTGGAGCCAGAGTTCGAGCAGGCCGAGCTGCCAGAGCTTGTTGCTGCCGGCCGCCGCCTGCGCCGCCTCGGGGTCGTCGAGCAGGTGCGCGACGTACTCCGGACGGAACAGGCCCCGCTGCCGGGCGGCCGGTGCCCGCAGGGCGTCGACGACCAGGTCCCGCACCGCGCCGTCCACGTTGCGCAGCGCGGGAACCGGGAAGTAGCCCTTGGGGCGGTCGATCACGTCGGCGGGCAGCACCTCCCGGGCGACCTCCTTGAGCACACCCTTGCCGCCCTGGGCCACCTTGTGCTCCGGCGGGCACGCCGCCGCCAGCGCCACCAGATCCTGGTCCAGGAACGGGGTACGGACCTCCAGCCCCCAGGCCATGCTCATGCTGTCGACCCGCTTGACCGGATCGTCGGGAAGCATCCGGTGGGTGTCCAGCCGCAGGACGGCGTCCAACGCGGTCTGCGCACCCGGCGCGGCCAACTCGGCGAGCAGCAGCTCCCGGCTGGCATCGTGGTCGTACACGTACGCGGGGGACACCACCCGGCACAGTTCGGCGTGATCGCGGTCGAAGAACGCCGACGCGAACGTCTCCGCCGCCCCGTCACGCGGCACCTGGGCGAGCGGCTGGTGGTAGCCGTACCCGGCGAACACCTCGTCGGCGCCCTGCCCCGACTGGGTCACCTTGACATGCCGAGCCACCTGCTCGGACAGCAGGTGGAAGGCGACCACGTCGTGGCTGCCCATCGGCTCGGTCATCGCGGCGACGGTGGCGCGTACGGCCGGCACCAGATCGTCGTCGGCGAGCCGGATCCGCCGGTGGTCGGTATCGAACGTACGGGCGACCAGATCGGAGAAGCCGAACTCGTCGCCGGCCTCACCGCCACGACTGTCGAACCCGATGCTGAAGGTCCGCAACTGCTGCTGCCCGGCCTCGGCGAGCAGCGCCACGATGAGACTGGAGTCCAGTCCGCCGGAGAGCAACACCCCGACCGGTACGTCGGCCACCAACCGCCGACGTACGGCCGTGCGCAGCGCCCCGCCGAGGGCCGCCCGCCACTCCCGGGCGTCCATACCGGAGTGGGCGGGGTCGCGGGCGTACTCGGGTCGCCAGTAGACGCGGTCGCGGCTGCGCCCGTCCGCCTCGATCACCCGTAGCGTCGCCGGTGGCAGCTTGCGCACGCCGCGCAACACCGTGCGGGGTGCCGGGACGATGGAGTGCCAGGAGAGGTAGTGGTGCAGGGCCACCGGGTCGATGGCGGTGTCGACGTCACCGCCGCGCAGCAGCGCGGGCAGGGTCGAGGCGAACCGTAGCCGTCCCGGCGTCTCGCTCAGATAGAGCGGCTTGATGCCGAGGCGGTCGCGGGCCAGCACCAGCCGCCGCCGCGTCCGGTCGACCAGCCCGATGGCGAACATGCCGACCAGGTGGTCGACGAACGCTTCACCCCAGTGTGCGTACGCGACGAGGACGACCTCGGTGTCGCTGGTGGACCGGAAGTGGTACCCGGCGGCGCGTAGCTCCTCGCGCAACTCCGGATAGTTGTAGACGCAGCCGTTGAAGACCAGGCCGAGCCCGAGATCCTCGCGCACCATCGGCTGGGCGCCGGCGTCGGAGAGGTCGATGATGGTCAGCCGTCGGTGCCCGAGGGCAAACCAGTCGTCGCTCCACAACCCGTCGCCGTCCGGCCCCCGGGACCGCATCGCCGCGCTCATCCGGGCCACCGCGTCGGTGTCCGGCGTCGCGCCGTCGAACCGTGCCTCACCGCCGATGCCGCACACGTCAGTGGATCCTGGTTCCGGTCGGAGCGGACGGCACCGGGACGACTCCTGTCT
The DNA here is from genome assembly GCF_044461025.1 of Micromonospora sp. NPDC049900. Classification (NCBI taxonomy): domain Bacteria; kingdom Bacillati; phylum Actinomycetota; class Actinomycetes; order Micromonosporales; family Micromonosporaceae; genus Micromonospora; species Micromonospora sp. NPDC049900. The sequence goes on along the minus strand of NZ_JBITKM010000007.1, from coordinate 311,033 downwards.
TCGGTGGCAGGTCGTGGCGGTGCGCCGCGCGGTGCCCGCCGAGTCGGGTGGGCGGCCCGCATACCCGCTGCTCACCGATACAAACCCGGACCGTGCTCGTACCGTCACTCGCGCCGGTCTCGGCCACCCTCGTGTCGTCCTCGGTCGCCCTCGTGCTGACGGCCCCGGCTCGGCTGGCCGCAGCGAGGGCGCGTCCGCTGTCGGGCCGGTCGGAGCGGGCGGCCGATCTGTTGCGCGTGCCGCTGCTCCGGCCGGTGCGGTCTGCCGTCGACCCGCGTGCATCGGTAACCCGTGCGGCTCGCTGGCAGGTGGGTAGATCTGTTGTCGCTCCAGCGACAACAGATCTACCCACCTGTCCCCTGGGCGCGCCTTGATCCCCGCCATACGCGCTGGGGCCGGCTCCGCCCCGCGGTGCCAGCCGGGGACGGTGTCGGTCGGGGACGGTGCCGGTCGGGTTCAGCCCCGCGAAGGCGGAGCGTGCCCGGAACGGTGTCGGTCGGGGTCGGCGCGGCGGAAGCGGGGTCGGCCCGGGACGGTGTTGTTCGGGCAGGCCCCCCGACGGCGGAGCCGACCCGAACGACGTAGACGGGTGTCAGCGCAGTCGAAGTACATGGCGAACTCGTGTGGGGTGGGCGCAGGCGTACCGGGTCGAGCTCGGGCGTCCGCGTCGGCCATCTGCCCGGCGTCGCCCCGGCCCTCCCACCGAGCCCGACCGACCCGCATCGACGCTGTCGTCGGGGCGGCGCGCCGGGCGGCTCAGACCCGGGTGGTGTGCGGTACGGCGGCTGCGGGCCGGCGGCGGGGGTACGGGGCGTCCGGCAGGCCCAGCAGGGCGGTGATCGCGCGTCCGCAGCGTCGGGCCGCGTGGCCGTCGCCGAAGGCGAGGCTCTCCACGGTCGGCGTCGGGTGGTCGAGCCGGTCGCACACCGCGCGGACGATCCGGTCCGGGTCGGTGCCGACGAGGTCGCCCAGGTGCTGCGCGACGATCTCCGGTCGTTCGGTCGCGGCGCGGGTCACCACCACCGGTACGCCGAGGCTGGCGGCCTCCTCCTGGAGGCCCCCGGAGTCGGTGACGACCACCCGGGCGGCGCGGAGCAGACCGATCATGTCGGGGTAGGGGAGCGGGTGCAGCAAACGGACGTTCGACGCGTCCTCGACCCCGGCCCGGACCTGGGCGGCCAGGCGCGGGTTCGGATGCGTGATGAGGGCCAGCTCGACGTCGGCGTGGGTCGCGGTGACCCGGGTGAGCGCGCGCAGCACCTGGCTGATGCCGGTGCCCCAGTTCTCCCGTCGGTGCGCGGTGGCCACGATCAGCCGACGGCCGGGGTCCACCCAGGACGGTACGCGGGCCAGGCCCTCGCGGAGCAGCGTGTGCACCGCGTCCACCACGGTGTTGCCGGTGACCACGACCCGGTCGGCGGGGACTGCCTCGGCGAGCAGGTTGTCCCGTGCGGTGGTGGTCGGGGCGAGGTGCAGCGCGGCGATCCGGGCGAGCATGGCCCGGTTGGCCTCTTCGGGGAAGGGCTGTGCGAGGTCGTGGCTGCGCAATCCGGCTTCCAGGTGGATCACCGGGATCCGGTTCCAGAAGGCGACGAGCCCGCCGACCAACGCGGTGGTGGTGTCCCCGTGCACCACCACCGCGTCCGGCCGGTGGAGGGTGAACAGCTCCTCCACGGCGGTGCTCAACCCGGCGGCGAGTTCGGCGAGCGTGCCGGTGTCCCGGGCGACGCTCAGGGTGGCTGCGGCGTGGAGTCGGAACGGCGCCAACGCCTCCTCCACCCGGCCAGGTTGCTGGCCGGTGTCGACCACCGTCACCGCCAGGCGTGGGTCGTGACAGAGCAGGCGCACCACTGGCGCGATCTTGACACCCTCGGGACGGGTACCGGCCAGGACCATGATCTGGCGGAGGCCCATTCTGTCACGACCCATCGGTCAGCTCCGGCGCGCGGCGCGGCGACGGTGCAGGAAGAAGCCACCGGTGCCGGCGACGACCGCGCCGAGACCGAGGGCGACCGGTGCGCCGGCCAGCGGGATCACCGGGATGGGCGGTGCCACGGCGTTGACGCCGCAGCTCGATGAGCCGATGACCACCGACGCGAGCGCGCCGCCCAGCGCGGACAGGTCCAGGGCGGTGACCGTCAGTTGCCCGGTGGCGGAGCTGCTCTGCCCGTTGAGGGTCAGGTTCAGCAGCCCCGGAACGCTCAGCCCGGTGTTGGGCGCCGGGTTGACCGGCAGGCTGAGCAGCGTCGTCGGGATGCCCAGCAGGGTCGAGACGATGCGGGCGTTGACCAGGGTCGCCGAACCGGTCGCCGACGGGCTGCTGGTCGCGGTGCACTCGGAGTAGATGGCGTCCGCGACCAGGGTGATGGTGGCGAGCCCGTTGGCCCCCAGCGTGAGGGTCACCTCGGAGCCGGGGGTCACGATGCACGAGCCACCGGTCCCGATGGTGATGGCGCCACCGGCACCGAGTACGCCGGCACAGGCGGCGGAGGTGCCGTCGTTGTAGGCGCGGACGGACTGCCCGAGCACACCGGCGGTGATCACCGTCTGGCCGCCGAGCACGGACAGCGGCGGGCTCGTGTTGCCCGAGATCGACTCGGTGGTGCCGTCGTTGGTGGCGCTCGCGGTGCCGGAGCTCGCCAGACCACCCCCGACGAGGCTGATCTGGAGTGCGGAGGCGCTGGACTGCGAGGTGTCGGCCATCGCTGGCGACGCGACGGCCAGGGCCATCACCAGACCGCCGGCGATCGCCGTCGCAGCCCGGGCGACGCCGGACCTTACCTTGTGCATGTGAGATCTCTCTTTCTGTATCTGACGGTGACGTCGGGGCGGTCGAACGGGGTGGGCTGTACCGGGGGTTGCGGCACGGAGACCGTGCCGCGCGGGCGGTAGTGCGGGCGCCGAACGGCGGCGGTGCCGCTCGCCGGGGCGGCGCCAGGAACAGCGGCCGTGCCGGTGGCCGTTTCCGTGCCGGTGGCCGGGGCGACGCCGGTCACCGTGGCGGTGCCGGGGACAGTGGCGGTGCCACGGACAGCCGAGGCTTCGGAGACAGTGGACCTGCCTGTCACGGTGGCCCTGCCGATGGTCGCGGTCCTGCCGATGGTCGTGGCCCTGCCGGTCGCGGTGCCGGTGGCCCTGCCGGTGGCAGCGGTCGTGCCGGTGGCCGTGGCCGTGGTGCCGGTGCCGGTGGTGGTGGGGAGGGAGGCCGGTGGTGCGGGCACCTCGTCGGGGGCCGCAGGCTGATCGGCGCCCCGGGCGGTCTTCTGCCACTCCGAGCGGGAGGTGAGCATCCGGGCGAAGGCGAACCAGACGGCCACCGACTGCACGTAGCTGTAGATCCAGTGACTGACGCCGAGGCCGAGCGCATGGGAGACGGCCAGGTGCGGCTCGCACCGGTTGCGGTAGACCAGGCCCCAGATCGCGAAGGGCAGCACACCGAAGACCACGATCAGCGGCAGTACGCCCCAACCACCTGCCGTCCACCAGCCGATCAGGCCGCCCGGCGTGCGGGACACGTACCAGGCGAGGACGGCGAGGCAGCCGAGGTAGACCGGGGTGCCGAAGAGCTGGAACCACGGTGCGGCGAGGAAGTGCGTGATCTCCAGGGTGGCGGAGTTGCTGATCCGCCGGGACTGGAGCACCGCGGCGAGGTAGCGCCCGCACTGCATCGAGCCCTGGGCCCAGCGGGTCCGCTGGCGGATCAGGGGACGGATCTTGGTCAATGCCTCCTGGGCGACCCAGCTCTCCGCGCAGTATTCGGTGCGGCTGCCCTGGAGCAGGATGTGCAGGCCGAGTTCGAAGTCCTCCAGCAGGGCGCCGTGCCAGGGCGTGCCGTGCTCGGCGGCGAGCTGCTGGAGCAGCGACACCCGGGTGAACTGGCCGTTTCCGCCCATCGCCACGCTCGCGGTGTGGCGGCGCAGCGACTGCATGGCGGCGATCGGCGCCCGGAACTCCATGTCCTGCAACCGGACCAGCAGCCGGGCCAGCCGACCCAGTCCGTGGGTCGGTCGGGCGCACTGGGTCATGCGGACCTCGACCTGGACGGCGGCGACCGTGGCGGTGCCGAAGTAGCGCGGGCCGGCGAGTGCGGAACGGCACCGGGGGTCGAGGTAGCTGTCGGCGTCGAGGACCCCGAGGATGATCCGTTCCGGGTCGGCGTCCGCCGGCAGGTGACGTTCGATCGTCTGCCAGGCGGCGTTCAGGGCCGCTCCCTTGCCCTGCACGGCGTCCGGCAGCCGGCGGGAGATGATTCGGATCCGGGGGTCGGCGGCGAAGGAGTGCAGGACCGCGTCGGTGCCGTCGTCGGACGCGTCGTCGACGCACCAGACGGTGACGTCCGGCAGGTCACGCAGCAGCCGGTGCAGGGTGTCCGCGATGACGCTGGCCTCGTTGCGGCACGGGATGACGATGTGCCAGTCGAAGCCGGTGTGGTCCCCGCCGCGGGAGCGTTGGGTACGCAGGTGCAGCACCAGGATGCTCAGCACGTACGCGCAGAAGTAGACGCAGAGCAGGAACGCCGCCGTGTTCAGGACGGCCAGGGACTGAAGCTCAACGGGCACCTGCGGACCTCCGTACCCGGTTTCCGCGTCCCATCAGGAGGAGGAAGACGATGGCGACGGCGATCAGTCCGACGGTGCTGATCGCCGAGCCGATCAGGACGTGGCTGCGCTGGTAGCCGACCTCGAAGCCCCACAGCCGCATCGACGCGACGACGGCGGCGAGGCGCATCTGGTTGACCACCACGAGCAGCCCGACGGCGAGCGCCACCGCGACCAGGCCCCGGGCCAGCGTCACCCGCCGGAAGCCGACCAGCAGCGCGGCCAGTACGAACGGCGGGATCAGCAGCAGTGCCACCGAGCATCCGGTGGAGACCAGGAAGCCGACCCAGCGCTCGCCCAGCGGGAAGATCACGGCGGCGCCGATGGAGTCGGTGTCGGCCAGCCCGGTGGCGGCGACGAGGCGTGCGTTGAGCCACGCCTCGACCACCGCCACGTCGTGCCACCGGTTGAACAGCAGGGTGCCCAGGGCGATGCCACAGACCGCGCCGAGCGACGCCTGGAACCAGCTCGCCACGGTGGACCGGGTGCTCGGCCGGTCGCTCATCTGGGTCGGCTCACGAAGGTGGCGAGCCACAGGGCGGCGCCGAGCAGGACCAGCCCGATCCCTACGAGCAGCCAGGACTGAATCGCCACTCCGGTCGTCGCGAGCCCTCCGCCGATCGCCGGACCTTTCGTCGGGTACATCCGTCCTCACCTCTCCGTTGTGAACGCCGCCTGTCAAGCGGCCAAAGCGAACATATAGGACATAAGCCCACGTAGCGGATTTTCCTCTAACGTGACGGAGGTTCGCGAAACGGTCGTGCGGGTCCGCGTCGGCGGGGTGCGCGACGCGCCACCCCGGGGCGCGCGGGCGCAGCACGAGCGCCCGGCCGCCGGCCTGCCGGTCGGGCCGCGCGGACGCGGGTCGACCGGCCCGGCCGGATGCCGGGCGCTACGAGGTGACGGTGCTCGGTGGAGTGGTGCGGAAGGTCAGTGGCCGACGCCCACCGGCTGGCCCTGGCGTGGCTGGTAGGCGCGCTGGGCGCCGGTACGCCGCCGTCGTGCCTCCCGCACGGTCAACTGCACGCCCTCGGTGAGGCCGATGGTCGGGCGCCAGCCCAGTTGGGCGAGGGCCTTGCTGCTGTCCAGCGCCATCCGGCGTACCTCCTGCGGGTGCGGATGCGGCGCGTAGTGCGGGTCGCAGTCCACCCCGACCACCGAGCAGACCAGCTCGAAGAGGTCGTTGACGGTGGTCTCCCGGCCGGTGGCGATGTTGACCAGCCCGGCGCCCGGGTAGTGGCAGGCGCGGGCCACCGCGTCGGCCACGTCCACGATGTGCACGTAGTCGCGGGTCTGCTGGCCGTCGCCGTAGATGGTGGGCGGCTGGCCGTTCAGCAGGGCCTCGGTCATCAGGGCGACCACGCTGGTGCCGCCTCCGGTCGGGCGCGGACCGTAGACGTTGCCGAAGGCCAGGGCGGTGTACGACATGCCGTGTTCGCGCCGGTACCAGTCCAGGTAGCAGACCCCGACCGCCTTGCTGATGCCGTACGGGCTGGTGGCCGCCAGCGGCCGGTCCTCCCGGATGGGCAGGGCGTCGGAGGCGACGTTGCCGTAGATCGCACTGCTCGCCGCGTGCACGAACAACCGGACTCCGCTGCGCGCGCAGGCGTCCAGCACGTTGATCGTGCCGAAGGTGTTCACGTCGGCGTCGAACAGGGGCGATTCCCGGGCGGCCTGGAGGCTGCCCTGGCCGGCGAGGTGCACCACGACCTCGGGCCTCCATTCGTGGATCACGTCGACTGCCTCGGCGGTGCGGATGTCACCCCGCAGGACATCCGACTGTGACAGCCCGCCGTATGCGGCGTCGGCGAGGTTCTCGACCCGGCCGGTCGAGAAGTCGTCGAGCACTTTGACGTGAATCCCCATCAGCATCAGACGCGCGACGACGTGACTTCCGATGAATCCGGCTCCGCCGGTCACCAGTACGCGATTGGGAACCGAGCTGCCTTGCGCGGATGGCTCGGCTCCGTTCGGCGGAACTTCCATCGTGAACTCCTTGGCGGCGGGGTGGTCAGTTCTGCGGGCATCGGCGGTGTGACCAGCCAATTCTCCGCTATGAGCAGGATCATTCTGACATATCGCCCTCAAACGGATGTCAAATACCATAAACGAAAAAGCTTTGTTTTGCGGCAAATGAACTGTTTATGCCGCTGAATCGTTCATAGTGCTGTCGAGAGCATTCAGGGGAGCGCTCCGCCGCGTGGCGAGGAGGTAAGCCACATGGAGAAACCGTCGGTCGCCGTCCCGTTCCACGAGGACCTGCGCACGACGGCCCCGGAGCCGGTACGTCGACACGGCCGTGAGTTCCTGCTCAACGGTCATCGACGCGGCTCGGGGCAGCAGACGGGGGAACCGGCACGCGGTCGCGTCCGCGCGTTGGTGATCGAACCGGTGGAGACACCGGCACGACCGGACCGGCTCAACGACGAGTTCGACGTCGTCCTCCGGCTGCCCGTACCCGCCGACGTCGACCAGCTCACCGCGGTGCTCCGACGCCTGCGGCCCAAGCTCCTGCTGCTCAAGAACTCGCTGGACAGCATCGACGCACCGATCGTGGCCGCCTGCCGGCAACTGGACGTGGAGATCCTGGTGCTGGCGCGGCCGGTCTACGGGCTGCTGCCCACGCCCAGCCTCCGACGCTTCGGCGGGCTGCCCTGGATCCGGCTCCGGTCAGGACCGCACCGGCGCACCGGCGAACGCGTCAAGCGCTACCTCGACCTCGGCGTCATCGCGCTCAGCGCGATCCTGGTGCTCCCGCTGATCCTCGCCATCACCGTGGTCGTGTCGTTCACCGGGCCGCCGTTCTATCGCCAGCAACGCGTCGGCGCGGGCGGACGACTGTTCTTCATGGTCAAGTTCCGCACCATGCGACCCGGCGCGGAACGCGAGACCGGGCCGGTGCTCGCCCAACCGGACGACCCCCGGATCACCCGCGTCGGCCGCCTGCTGCGACGTAGCCGTCTGGACGAACTCCCGCAACTGTGGAACGTCGTACGCGGGGACATGAGTCTGGTCGGTCCCCGTCCGGAACGGCCCGAGTTCATCGCCGAGTTCCGGCAGTTGCCCGACTACGACCTGCGCCACCTGGTCCGGCCCGGACTCACCGGGCTCGCCCAGCTCACCGGGGGTTACGCCGCCACGGTCGAGGAGAAGCTGCGCTGCGACCTGCTCTACCTGAACTGCCGATCGCTGCGGATGGACCTGACCCTGCTGGCGCTGACCGCGCTGGAGTTGATCCGGGGGTTCCCTCGTGGCTAGCCCGACCGGCACGGTCGGCGCCCGGCTGACCCGCAACACGTTGAGCATGCTGGGCGCCCGCATCGTCATGGCGCTGGCCGGCCTGGTCTCGCTGCCCGTCGTCTACCAGCACCTCGGGCCGGAGGCGTTCGGCGTCTGGGTGCTGCTGACCGGGTTGCTCGCCATCGCCGCCCTCTTCGACCTCGGGCTCGGCTCGGCGCTGGTCCGGGAGGTGGCGGCGGTGGACAGCCAGGCCGGTCCGGCCGACGTCCTGCGGCGACTGCTCGGGCTCGGCCTGGCCTGGGGCCTCGTGCTGGGCGGACTCACCTTCTCCGTCCTCGCCGCCGGCTGGCCCTGGATCGCCCAACTGCTGCGACTCGGCGAACTGACCCGCGACGCGTGGCACGCCACCCTGTGGCTGTTGCTCGGCGTGGTGGCCGGCGGGGTGGAACTGCCCTGGCGCGCGGTCCTCGAAGGCGTCCAGCGTTACGGCGCACTCGCCCTGGTCAACGCGGTGACAGCGGTCCTCGGCGCGGTGCTCACGATCGCGGTGGTCCGGCTCGGCGGCGGACTGGTCGCGCTCGCTGCGGCTGCCGCGTCCACCGGTGCGATCCGGACGATCCTGCTCGCCGCCGCGGCGTACCACCGGCACCGCGACCTGACACCCCGCTGGGGCCGCCTGGCCGGGCCCGACCTGCGCCGGGTCGGCGGGTACGGCCTGCGGGTCCAGGTGTCCAGCGGTGCCGCCGCGGTGAACGTGGAACTCGACCGGCTGGTGCTCGGCGGATTCTTCGGACCGGCGGTGGCCGGCGACGCCGACCTCGGCACCCGCCTGCTCAACCTGCTGCGCCTGCCACCCGGCTTCGCGTTGCTGGTGCTCTTTCCCGCCGCGGTGCGCCGGACGGTCACCGGCGGCCGGGCCTGGCTCGACGCCTTCTACCTGAGCACGGTGCGGCACCTGGCCGTCTTCCTCGCACCGGCCGCGGCGGCGCTGATGGTCAGCGCCGACCCGCTGGTGCGGCTCTGGCTCGGACACCCGGTCTCCTGGGCCGGGGCGACCATCGCCATCCTCGCCCCCGCCTACGCGCTCAACCTGATCATGGGTGCCGCCACCATCGTCGCCCGCGTCGAGGGCCGGCCCGGTCTCGAAACCCGCTACGTGCTGCTGTCGGTCGCCCTCAACGTGGCGCTGACCGTACCGCTGCTGATGCTCGCCGGACCGCTCGGCGTGCCGTCCGCGACGGCGCTCGCGGTGGTGCTCGCCACCGGGTACTTCCTGGCCCACTTCCACCAGGCCACGGGGCGTCCGATCCGGCCGGTGCTGCGTACGCTCTGGCCACCGATCGCCGCCGCGACCGTGGCGGGACTCGCCAGCGCCGCCGTCGTCGGGCACCTGCCGGACGGCCCGGGACGGCTCGGGGCGGCACTGGCCGTGACCACCCGCGCCGGCCTGACCCTGACGCTCGCCGCCGCGCTGCTGGTCGGATGCGGATACCTGAACACCGACGAGCGGGCCCGGCTGCGTTCGCTCGCCCGACGGACCCGCACGCTGACCGGGGTACGCCGATGAGCCTCGACGTCCGACCCACCACCTGCCTCAACTGCGGCGAGGGCCAACCGCACCGGGCCGACCTCGACGGCGTCGTGCGCCGCTGCACCTGCTGCGGACTCGGCTGGACCGTGCCCGATCCGCACGCCGCCCCGGCCCGCTACGACCTGGACTACTTCACCGGCGGCGGCTACGAGGACTACTTCCTGGCCGCGCCCCGCCGGTTCGAGGCGGGGCGGCGGTTGCGGTGGTTGTCGTCGGTGGTGCGGCCGTCGGTGTTGGTGGAGGCGGGGTGTGCGGGGGGTTATTTCCTGGAGGCGGCGCGGGGTGCCGGTTTCACGGTGACCGGGGTGGAGGTGTCTCGGGTGGCGGCGGCGTTCGCCGTGGAGCACCTGGGTGTGCCGGTGCGGCAGGGGTATTTCGAGCAGGTCGCGCCGTCGTTGCGGGCGGATGTGGTGTGTGCGTGGCATGTGTTGGAGCACGTGGACGATCCGCGTCGGTTCCTGCAGGCGGCGCGGGAGGTGTTGACGCCGGGTGGGTGGTTGGCGTTGGAGGTGCCGAACATCGCCGCACCCGCCGCACGCCGCCTCGGCCGCCGCTGGCCGGGACTCCAGCCGGAGTACCACCCCTGGCACTTCACCCCGACCTCGTTGACCCGGCTGTTGGCCGCCACCGGCTTCGAGGTGGTCCGGCAGGACACCACGGTCTTCCGGTTCTACATGCCCGTCGCATACCGGATGCGACACGCGCGGCGGCTGCTGCCGCCGGACCTGATCAACCTGCGCTCGCCACGCCTGACCCATCGGTGGCGGGGAGACCTCCTGCGGGTGATCGCCCGCAGGCCGCGAGACGGACGGAACGGCTGATGAAGCTCAGAGACGACGAACTGACCACCTGCGCGTTGTGCGGCCGGGACGGCCGGGCCGCCCCGGCGCTCGACGGCGTGCTGCGCCGCTGCACCGACTGCGGCTTCCTGTGGACCGCCGGCCCCGCCGTGCCCCCGGACGAGCTGTACGACGAGGCGTACTACCTGACCGACGGCTACCAGGACTACTTCGCGTCCAGCCGGCAGCGCCGGTTCGAGGCGGGGCGGCGGTTGCGGTGGTTGTCGTCGGTGGTGCGGCCGTCGGTGTTGGTGGAGGCGGGGTGTGCGGGGGGTTATTTCCTGGAGGCGGCGCGGGGTGCCGGTTTCACGGTGACCGGGGTGGAGGTGTCTCGGGTGGCGGCGGCGTTCGCCGTGGAGCACCTGGGTGTGCCGGTGCGGCAGGGGTATTTCGAGCAGGTCGCGCCGTCGTTGCGGGCGGATGTGGTGTGTGCGTGGCATGTGTTGGAGCACGTGGACGATCCGCGTCGGTTCCTGCAGGCGGCGCGGGAGGTGTTGACGCCGGGTGGGTGGTTGGCGTTGGAGGTGCCGAACATCGCCTCGGCCGCCGCCACCCGTCTCGGTCACCAGTGGCCGGCGGTCGCGCCCGAATACCACCGCTGGCACTTCACCCCGACCACGCTGACCCGGATGCTGCGCCAGACCGGCTTCGAGGTGGTCTCGTACGACACCGTCTTCTCCCGGTTCTACTGGCGACCGATGGCCCGCCTGCGGCAGGCCCGGGACCTGCTCGTCGCCGACGTCGCCGCCAGCCGGTCGCCCCGGATGCGCCATCCACTCCTCGGTGACCTGCTGCGCGTCTTCGCCCGCCGGGACGCCACGGCGGTGACCCGATGAACCCCGAGCCCCGGCACGAGGACGCCCCGCCGTCGGTGTCCATCCTGCTGACCAGTTGGAACACCCGCGAGCAGACCCGGCAGTGCCTGGAGTCGCTGGCCGCGACCGTGCCACCCGACCTCGACTACGAGGTGGTGGCGGTGGACAACGCCTCCCGTGACGGCTCGGCCGACCTGCTCGCCCGCGCACCCCGGGTACGCCTGATCCGCAACGCCCGCAACGTCGGCTTCGCCGCCGCCGTGAACCAGGCGTACCGCGAGGCGCGCGGTGACCTGATCCTGCTGCTCAACAGCGACGTCGCCTTCCACCCCGGCGCACTGTCCACAATGGTGACGTTCCTGCGGGATCGACCCGAGGCGGCCGGCGTCAGCCCGCTCTATCTCAACCCGGACGGCACCTTCCAGCAGCACTACGTGCAGCAGCCCAGCTTCGCCGCGGCACTGGCCCTGGTCACCGCGCTGCGTCGGGTCCCCGGCTTCCGGCAGGCGCTGCACACCTTCCAGATGCGCGGACAGGACTTCGACCGGCCCCGACGGCTGGCCTCGGGTAGTTGCATGCTGCTGCGCCGCGCGGCGCTGCCCGCGCACCACATCTTCGACGAGCGGTTCCCGGTCTACTGGAACGACGCCATCCTCGCCCGGCAACTCGACCGGGCCGGTCAGCAGCTCTGGATGACCCCGGACGCCGTGGTGACCCACGTCCGAGGTGCCTCCTGCCGGCTGCTCGGCCCGGCGATCCGCTTCCGTCACCTGCTCGGCAGCATGGTCGGCTACCTGCGGCTGACCCAACCCGGTCACCGGATCGCGCTGTTCCGGCTGATCGTCCTGATCGACCACGCGGTCAAGCGGATCTGTGGGCGAAACGTACAGCTCACCCTCGCCGACCTGCGGGCCGCCCTGCGCGGCGACGTCGGCCCGCTGCCCGACGGCGACATCCGGGACTGGCTGATCGTGTTCACCCGGACCCCCTCCGTCCCGCAGGCCGACCAGCCGGTGGTCACCGAGTCGCTGCTCGACGACCCGGACCGACGCCTGCTGCTGGTCGACCCGCCGGCACCCCGTCCACGCTGGCGAAGCCGGATCACCCACATCGACGACACCGCCTGGCATCTCAGCCCGCCGACTCCGCTGCCCTTCGGCGCGCGGCTGCGGACCGCCGACACGGTCAACCGGCGCTTCGCCGCCGCCGCCGTCCGGCGCTGGCTGGACCGCCAGGCCGGTGCCCGGCTGCTCCGGCTCGACGACGACACCGCCCGACCGGTGCTCGGCCGCGTCGGCGAGGACGAGGTGCTGCCGGCCGTGCACCGGGCACCGGTCAGACAGCGGGCCGGCCGTGACTGACCTGGGCAGCCGGGAGTCCCGGACCGCCCCGCCCGACGCGGCGGGGAACGCCGCAGAGTGGGTGGTCTACTTCAGCGCCACCCCGTGGCACGGGGGAGCGCACCGGCAACACGCCCTGGCCCGGCAGCTCGCCACCGGATACCGGGTGCTGTTCGTCGACCCCCCGGGGCTGCGGGTCCGGACCGGCACCACCGTGCGTCGGGTCGAGCCCGCCGTCTGGCACGTCGTACCGCCCACCCCGGTCCCGTTCGGTCGGCACCTGCCGACGGCCAACGCGGTCAACCGGCGCGCGGCGGTGGCCGCGCTGCGCCGCTGGCTGCGCCACGACGCGGCGGGCGTACGCCTGGTCTGGCTGGACGAGGACCTGGCCGCGCCCTGCGCCGGCCGACTCGACGCCGCCGCCGTGGTCTACGACGCCACCGACCTGGACTGGACCTTCACCCGCCGGTGGAACCGCCGCCACCTGCGCCGCAGCCTGGACCGGGCGGTCGCCGTCGCCGACCTGGTGCTGGCGTCCTCGGCCGCGTTGCCGACCCGGATGCCGGCCGGCCGGCACGCCCCGGTGGTGTTGCCCAACGCCTGCGACCCGGAGCACTTCGCCCCGCACGGACCGACCGTGTCGCGCCCGGTCGCGCCGACCCGACCGCTGATCGGGTACTGCGGGGCCGTCGACACCCGCGCCTTCGACGCCGATCTGGTCGCCCGGGTGGCGCGGGCCCGCCCCGACTGGACGTTCCTGCTGGTCGGCCCGAGCACCCCCGCCGGCCGGGCACCCCTGGCCGGGCTGACCAACGTGCTGCTCACCGGCCCGATCCCGTACGTCGACCTGCCGGCGACGCTGCGCGCCTGCGACGTGGCGGTGATCCCGTACCGGATCGGCGGTCTGGTCGACTACGTGCACCCGAAGAAGTGCTACGAGTACCTGGCGCTCGGCAAGCCGGTGGTCGCGACGCCGCTGCCGGCGCTGACCGCGCTGACCGACGTGGTCCGCCTCGCCGCGGGCCCCGACGCCTTCGCCTCGGCAGTCGCCGCGGCGCTGACCGAGGCGACCGTCCCGGCACACATCGCCCGCCGCCGCGCGGTGGCCGCCGCCAACAGTTGGGCCGCCCGGGGAGAGCACCTGCACCGACTGCTCGCGGGGCTGGCCCGGTGAGCCGGGTCGTGGTCGGGGTGGGCGTGGCGACCGCCGGCGCCGCGCTCGGCACCGCCGTCTCACTGGCGGCCATGCTGCCCGGGGTCATGGCGCTGGCCGCCACCGGCGGACTGGTCTTCCTCGCCGTCTTCCTGCTCTGGCCGTGGACCGTCCTGCCGGTCGGCATCGTCGGCGGCGCGGTGGCCGGCAGCCTGGTCGGCGGGGGAGACGTCCGCACGTACGTGGCGGCGCACCTGCTGCTGCTGGCCGTCGGCGCGACCGCCCTGCTGATCCGCTACGCCCTCGGCGTCGGCCGGGGCGGCCGACGCACCGCCGCCGACACCGGCATGCTGGTGGTGATCGGACTGACCGTCGCCGCCGCCTGCTACGGCCTCGCCATCGGGAACCTGCCCACCGAGGTCGTCGTCGCCGGATACCAGATCGCCATCCTGCCGCTCTACTTCTTCCTGGCCACGCACACCCTCACCACGGACCGCCGGCTGATCGCCGCCGGGCTGCTCTACGTCGGCGTCGTGACGATCCTGGCCGCGATCTCGATGACCGTCCCCGGCCGGCACGGCGGGCTGCTCACGCTGCTCGCCGTCCCGCCCCTGATCTGGTACGCCGGACGGGCCCGAGGCTGGCGTCGGGTCGCCTCGGTGCTGCTCGCCGGCTTCTTCGCCATCGACGTGGTGCTCGCCTCCTACCGGGGGATCTGGCTCGCCGCCGGGGTGACCCTGCTGATCATGCTGGTCTTCGGCGGCCGGGCGGTCCGCACCGGGCTGGCCGCGACCGCCGCCACCGGCTGCGTCGTCGCCGCCCTGCTGGCCCTCGACCCCGGTGTACGCGAGCGCGCGCAGGAGATCGCCACCGGGCTCGAACAGTCCGCCGGCTACCGCGCCTCGGAGTCCGTCGTCGGGCTGGACGTCTTCGCCCAGCGGCCGGTCATCGGCGCCGGCCTCGGACAGTCCACCGCCGACGTCTACCTGGCCGACTTCGCCCTCACCGACGTCGGCCCGGTCTACCACGCCTTCTACGTGACGTTGCTGGCCAACGTCGGGCTGCTCGGCCTGGCCCTGGTGCTCTGGCCGGTGCTGCGCGGCATCCGGGCCGGCATCGCCGACCGGGACGGCGCGGCGCTGCCGTTCGCGGCCCTGTGCTGCGGTTTCCTCGGCGCGGCCGTGTTCGCCGCCCCCACCGACGGGCACTGGGAACTCGGGCTGCTGCCCGCGCTGGCGTTGCTGACCGTACGCGCGCACCGTGGCCGAGATCCCGGACGACTGCCCTCGCCCGTCCGGATCCCCGAGGCGGTGTCGTGATGGTCGACGCGACGGCGATCGTGGTGACGTACAACTCGCAGCGGCAGATCGGCGCCGCGCTCACCGCGCTGCGGCGTGCCGGCCTGCCGGTCCGGTTGGTCGACAACGGCTCCACCGACGGGACGGTGGCGCTGGTCCGCTCCAACTTCCCCGAGGTCACCGTCGTGTCCGGCACGGGCAACGTGGGCTTCGCCGCCGCCGTCAACCGGGCCGCCGCAGGGGTGCGCAGCGAGGTGCTGCTGCTGGTCAACCCGGACTGCGTGGTGCCGCCGGAGACCGCGCGGGCGCTGGTCGGGACCGTGCTCGGCCGTCCGGACGTCGGCGTCGCGGGGCCACGCCTGCACGACGACACCGGCCGGGTGGCGGTCAGCGCCCACCCGTTCGAGACGCTCGGCACGGTGGTGGCCAGCCGGTTCGGCGGACCGCTGGTGCCGGTGCCGGTCCGCCGGTGGCTGGGCGGACGACACCGGCGGGTGGCGTACGAGGCGTGCCTGCGCGGGGCCGAACCCACCCCGGTCGACTGGGTCTCGGGCGCCTGCCTCGCCGTACGCACCAGTCTCTTCACCGCCGTCGGCGGGCTCGACGAGGCGTACTTCATGTACTACGAGGACGAGGAACTCTGCCTCCAGGCCCGCCGTCGGGGTGCCGAGGTGCTCTATCTGCCGTCGGTGGCCGCGACCCACAGCGGCGGGGCGAGCAGCAGCGACCCGGCCTGGATCTGGCCCCACCTCTACCGCAGCATGCTGGTGTTCTTCAGCCGTCACCGACCCCGGTCGCGACGGGCCGTGCGGGCCGTCGTGCTGCTCCGGGCGCTGCTGGGAGTGGCCCTGGCCACCGTACGGCTGTCCCTGCAACCACGGGCCGGCATCGCGCGGATGCGGGCCTGGACCCGGGTGGGCCGGATCGCGGTCACCCGTCTCCACACCGGAGGAAACCACTGATGCATGTACTGATCACGGTCGTCGGGGCGCGCACCGAGCACTGGATCGACCTGTTCGACTCGCTCTGCGAGCGACCCGACCTCCGGCTCACCGTGCTGGCGGCTGACGTGTCACCGACCACGCGCCTGGAGTTCGACCGGCTCGGTCGGCGCCATCCCGGTTTCCGGGCCCACCTGCTGCCGCACCGGCTGGGGGAGGGCCGGACCGGCCACATGGCGTCGGTCATGGTGCGCTTCGGCGGGCGGAGCGCACCGCCGGTGTCGCCGCCACCCGACGTGGTGCACATGATCGGCGAGGCCGCGTACCTGTCGACCTGGCAGGTCCTGCGGATGTGCCGGCGGCACTGGCCGACGGTGCCGACCACGCTGTACGCCGCGCAGAACGTGGTGATCCGCTTCCCGATGCCGTTCCCGCTGCTGGAGAGGTACGCGTACCGCCGGGTGGACATGGTCCTGCCGATCACCCCGGCGGCCCGGCAGGTGCTGCGGGTCAAGGGTTACCGGGGCGCGGCCACGACCGTTCCCCTGGGTGTGGACACCAGGATCTTCCGCCCCCGCCCCGAGCCGGAGCGCGGGCGGCCGTTCACGGTCGGGTTCGTGGGCCGGTTCGAGGCGCACAAGGGTGTGCTGGACCTGCTGCGCGCGGCCGAACTCGTCGACTGCGACGTGGTGCTGGTCGGCGAGGGCAGCCTGGACGACGACGTCGACCGGGCTGCGCGACGCCGTCCCGGGCGGGTCCGCCGGTACGGCTGGACCGGCCACACCGACCTGCCCGACGTGCTGGCGCAGATGAGCGTGCTGGTGCTGCCCGCGCTGGAGATCGTGCAGCGCAACGTGCTGCCGTGGGTCGGCATCCCGCTGCGCGAACAGTTCGGCCGGGTGCTGGTCGAGGCGATGGCCTGCGGCGTCCCGGTGGTCGGCAGCGACGTCGGGGAGATCCCGTACGTCGTCGGCGACGCCGGGCTGATCTTCCCCGCCGGGGACGTGGCCGCGCTCGCCGACCGGCTCGGCCGGCTGCGCGACGACCCGGCGACCGCCCGCGAACTGTCCGAGGCCGGGCTGCGCCGGGCGACCGAGGAGTTCGCCTGGGACCGGATCGCCGCCCGGCTGGACCGGGTCTGGCGACAACTGCACGAGGAACGAATGTCCGTACCCGTCCCGGCGCGAGCCGGTGAGAAGGCCCGCGACGACGCGGACCGAGAGGTGGCCGCGTGATGCGTACCGTCGACTTCAACGATCTGCTGGACACCAGTCGGCGGCGGGTCGCCCTGCCGCTGCTCGGTCTGCTCGCCGGGCTGGCGGCGGCGCAGGCGGTGACGCCGCTGCTGCCGGCCCGGTACGAGGCGCACGCCTCCGTCCTGGTGGTGGCCGACACGCCCGAGGGTGACCGTCCGGCGGAGATGAGCCTCGCGCTCGCCCAGAACCTGGCACCCACCGTCGCCAAGCTGATCGGCTCGCGGGAGGTGGCGGTGGCCGCCGCCGGTCGGCTGGGCCTGTCCGAGCGGGCGGTCGCCGGCAACGTGCACGGCACTTTCGAACCCGGCCTCCAGATCGTCACGGTGCGGGCCGACGCGGCCTCCGCCGGTCGGGCCGCCGCGATCGCGAACGCCGTCAGCCAGGCCATGGGCGACCAGTTGGAACGCCTCCGGCTCGGCGGTGACACGGTGGTCACCACCCGGGTGGTGGACACCGCGAGCGTGCCCACCCGGCCCGCGTTCCCCAAGCCGCTGTTGAACAGCGCCCTCGGCGCGCTCGTCGGCATGCTCGCCGGCTGGGGTGCGACGGTGCTCCGCGACCGTTTCGACCGCCGCCTGCGCGACATCGGGCAGATGGAGTCCCGCCTCGGCCTGCCGGTCGTCGGCACCCTCCCGCACCTGCCGAAGCGGTTCGCCCGGCACCACGGCGCCGCGTTGTTCGCCCGGCGGGAGATCGCGACGTCGACCCGGTCCACCGTCTCGGCGCTCAGTGTGCTCACCAGCTCGTCCCGGCGTCGGCTGCTGGTCACCAGCGTGCACGGCGACGACGGGGCCACTCTGGTCAGTGCCCTGCTCGGGCTGGCCATGGCGGCGGAGCGGCGCAAGGTCACCGTCATCGACGCGGCGGTCCGGGACCCCGCCCTGGCCGGGCACTTCCCGGACGCCTCGTTCACCTGGCAGCAGGTGCGCACCGGGCAGCACTCCCCGGCGCCGCTGCCCGACCTGCCGACGCTGACCGTGCTGCCGACCGAGCCCCGGGAGAGCCTGACCACCGTGCACGCGCGGGAACTCGGCCAGTTGCTCGACGCCCTGGCCGACACCGAGGACTGCGTGATCGTGCACGCGCCACCGGTGCTGGCCGGATGCGACACCGCGACCCTGGCCGAACACGTCGACGGGGTGCTGCTCGTGGTGGCGGCGGGGCTCACCAACCTGACCGAGGCGACCCGGGCGGCGCGGCTGGTGCGCCGGCTGAACCTGCCGCTGGCCGGCATCGTCGCGGTCGGCGCGATCGACCGGGCCGGGCAGCACGGTGCCGACGAGGTGCCGGCCGCGGGCCTGCCGGGCGGCACGAGCGTGCGACCGCCGCGGCGGGTGCCGTCGGGCGTGCACCGGGTCCGCGAGGTGGGCTCGGGCGGGCTGCACCGGGCCCGGGAACTACCGCCGGTGTCGCCGGCCGCTCCGCCGGCCGCGCCCGAACCGGCCCGGCCCGGACCGACGTCCACCGGCGACCAGACCGTACCGGTCGAGGTGGTCGCCGACGTGCGGCCGACGCCCGCCCGCGTCGACCACCTCACGCCCGCGCCGCCCCGGGTGGACCACCTCACCCCGGCGCCGCCCCGGCAGTCCCACCAGGACGTCAAGGTCACGGCCCGCTGGCGGTCGGGGCCGCCCTCGCCGATCGACGACGTGAAGCCCTGGTCCACCCCGCTGGTCGCGGGTGGTCGCGAGGCGGTGGGTTCGGCCCTGGGCCGCCCGTTGGCACCGCGCGCGGAGGCGTCCGGACGGGTCCACCGGTCCGCCTCGGCGGCCCCGATCGAGCCGGCGCCGCTGCGTCGCCCGGCGGACGCACCGGTCGCCCCGCAGTACGTCCGTGGTGAGCCGGTCACCGACTTCGACCAGCACCGACACACCACACCCGACGGTCCCCGTTGGCCGTCCAACTGAACCGCACCGAGTACCGATCAAGGAGTAACCGATGAGCGAGACGCTCACCCACCACCTGCCGTCCACTCTCAGCGACCCGCGGGCGATGTACTGCGACCTGCTGAAGAAGGCGCTGACCCGGTACGTCTTCCAGGAGACGTGGATGCCGTACCAGCCACGGGCGAGGTCGTTGCACGGCCGGGTCTACGCCCGGTACAAGCACCTGCTGCAACGGCGCGGCCTGGAACTGGTGTTGAAGTTCCCGTTCGACGCCGACGCGCGGGCCAACGGCCGGGACTGGCCGCCGGAGGCGGACACGATGATCGGCCTGCGTCGGCTCGACAACCTGGAGCGGTGCCTGCGCGACGTGCTGGCACAGGACGTCCCGGGTGACCTGATCGAGACCGGGGTGTGGCGCGGCGGCGCGGTGATCTTCATGCGCGGCATGTTGCAGGCGTACGGCGACCAGAGCCGCTCGGTCTGGGTGGCGGACTCGTTCCGTGGCCTGCCCAAGCCGGAGGCGCACCGCACCGAGGACGTCGAGGACGCGCTCTGGGCGCAGCCGTTCCTCGCCGTCTCGCTCGACCAGGTCAAGAACAACTTCCGCCGGTACGGGCTCCTCGACGACCGGGTGCACTTCCTGCCCGGATGGTTCAAGGACACCCTGCCCACCGCCCCGGTCGAGCGGCTGTCGCTGATCCGGCTCGACGGCGACCTGTACGACTCGACCATGGACGCGCTCCGCAGCCTCTACCCGAAGCTCTCCGTCGGCGGGTACGTCATCGTGGACGACTACCACGCGGTCCGCGGCTGCAAGCAGGCGGTCGACGACTTCCGGGCCGAGCACGGCATCACCGACGAACTGCACCAGGTCGACTGGACCTGCCGGTACTGGCAGCGGACGAGGTGACCCGCTCAGTTCGGCACTGACGTGGTGGACCGGCTCGCGAACCATTCGTCGAGCCGGTCCTCGCGTACCGCCGTGAACAGGGCGGCGGACAACTCCTCGTCCAGCAGCACCGACGAGCCCGCCGGGGTGGTCAGGTCGGTGTCGGCGGCGGGAACCGTGACGAACCGCAGCGACTCCGCCGAGATCCGCCGGACCGCCAGCACCAGCTCGGTGAGGTCGAGTTCCTGGTCCACGGTCAACGACTCCGCCGTGGTGGTCAGCACCCGGTCCAGTCGGGCCGGGTCGGTGAGCAGGTTCTCCGAGGTGACCTTCTCCACGATGGCCCGCACCACGAACTGCTGGTTCTGGATCCGACCGAAGTCGCCGCCGGGCACGTGGTGCCGCTGCCGCATCAGGTCGTCGGTGTGGCGCCCGTCGAGTGGGTGGCAGCCGATCGGCCACCGGGTCCCGGTGTCGGTGGAGAGCACCTCGTACGGCAGGCAGACGGTGATGCCGCCGATCGCGTCGACGATCTGCCGCACGGCGGCGAAGTTGGCCACCAGGACGCCGTCGATCGTCACGCCGGTGAGCCGGTGCACGGTCTCGGCGGCCAGCGAGGCCCCACCGAACGCCAGCGCCGCATTGATCTTGTTCTTGCCTCCGGCCCAGCTTCCCTCGCGCGCCGGCACGTCCACGTAGCTGTCCCGGGGGATCGACACCACCGTGGCGGCGTCCCGCGCGGCGTTCAGGTGCACCAGCATGATGGTGTCCGACCGCTGGCCCGGGTAGAGGCCCTGGTCCGGTTCGCCCTCCCGGGAGTCCGAGCCGAGCAGCAGCAGGTTCAACGGCCCGTCGGCCCACCGCTCGTCGTCGCGGGGCGCGGTGCCCCGGCCGAGGATGTCCTCCCGCTGCACCCGGCCCTCGTACCGGTGCTTGAGGCCGACGCCGAGCGTCACCAGGCCGGCGCAGGCGACGCCGAGCAGCGCGACCAGGGCGATGGTGGCCTTCTGCCACCCCGCCAGCCGTCGTCGGATGCTCGTCGGTGCGATGTCGTTGGTCATGTCGATCAGCGCTCTCTCGTCTCTGGTCCGGGGCGCACGCCGGGCGGGTGCTCGACCGTCGGCCGACCTTCCCGGCGGCTGCCCGTGAACGGACCGCTCCGCCAGTAATTATCCTCCCCAAAATGGACAAAACAGCAGAAAAGCTGTAATGGGGGCAGTGGGCCAGGGGTGCAGGACGGTCGTGGCGTGGGTGGGCGCAGAGCGGCGCGGCGGGTGGGTGGCCGAGAGGGCGGGTGGAGGGTGGGTTCGCTGTGCTAATTCGTATTAGCGTCTTGACCGTCGGGCGGCCACACGCGCAGACTCATCGATCAAATGAACCGGTTTCGGGGCGAGTGTTCGCAGCGTAACGGCTGCTCGCCGTGGGTGACTGGCGTCCGCTGACCCGTCCCGCCCGGTCCCGTCCCCCTGCCCCCGTCGTCCATCCTGAACGGAGGGAACGATGACCCGTACCCCCGAGAGCCCCTTCACCCGACGCACGCTGCTGCGCGGTGTGGCGGCGGCCGGAGTCGCGACCGCGACCACCGGCGTCGGCCTCGCCGTCACGTCCGCACCGGCCACCGCCGCCCCCGCCGGCTTCCCCAACTACCGGTACGTCCGGGACGCGCTGCCGTCGTCGCTGCGCTACAACCCGACCCGCGAGTTCATCTTCCCGTGTGTCCGTGGCGTCTACGACAAGGTCAGCAACTACCTCGGCCGCTACTACCTCTACTACGCGCCGCACGACGCGCCGGGCGGCATCTGCCTCGCCTACGCCAACCGGCTCGAAGGCCCCTACACCGAGTACTCCGGCAACCCGGTCGTCGACCGGGTGCTGCCGACCACGACGGTGAGCCACGTGTCGTCGCCGCACGTCGTCTGGGACGCCCCGACGCGGCAGTTCTACCTGTACTTCCACGGCGAGAACTTCACCACCCGGGTGGCCCGCTCCACCGACGGAGTCCGGTTCACCGACGAGACCCCGATCCTGTCCACCCGGCTGGTCCCGAACACCACCGAGACCTCGTACGCGCGCGTCTTCGAGCACTCGGTGGCCGGCAAGGGCAACCGCTACGTGATGGTCTTCATGGGCGCCCACACCATCGGACCCGGCACCCGGAAGATCTTCTGGGGCTGGTCGCCGAACGGCTGGAGCGGATGGCAGTTCGCGCCGAACCCGCTGGTGTCGCCCGCCGGTGACGGCCTCACCGACATCTCCGCGCCGCACCTGCTCAAGCGCAACGGCACCGCATACCTGGCCTACCACGGCAACAACGGCAACATGTACCTCACCGAGGTCGGCAACAACTTCGACCGCGAGGTGCACCTCGGCGTCTTCCACCGGCCGATCGCCTCGGACAACGGCCGGGTGGCGTCACCGGCGTTCGGCACCGACGGCGGTGTGTCGTACATGCTCTACGAGGCCGGTCCCCGGCTGAACGCCCGCATCTGCGTGGCCCGCGCGGTCTAGGCACGGCGTCGCCCGGTCCGGTGCGGGGACCGGACCGGGCGACGCCTCCGTCAGCCCTTGAGGCCGGTGTGCGCCAGACCCTCGACGAACTGCTTCTGCGCGATCACGAAGACCACCAGCACCGGCAGCGCCGTCATCGACGCCGCCGCGAGCTGCACGTCCCACATCGGACCGCCGTACGCGTCGACGAACTGCGTCAACGCCTGCGGCAGCGTGAACTTCTCCGGGGTGGACAGGAACACGATCGGTTCCAGGTAGAGGTTCCAACTGTGCAGGAAGGTGAAGATGGCGACCGCGCCCAGCGCGGGCCGGGACAGCGGCAGCGCGATCCGCCAGAACGTGGCGAACCGGCCCAGCCCGTCGACCCGGGCCGCCTCCTCCAACTCCCCGGGCAGGGCGAGGAAGAACTGCCGCATGATGAACGTCGCCAGCACGCTGGGCGCACCGAGGATCGGCACCAGGATCAGCGGCCAGTGCGTGTCGATCAGCCCGAGCCGGAAGAACATCTGGAACAGCGGCACGATGGTCACCTCGCTCGGGATGAGCAATCCGGCGAGGACGACCAGGAACAGCACGTTCTGGCCACGGAACCGGATCCGCGCGAAGGCGTACCCGGCCAGGGCCGCCACCGCCAGCGTGCCGACGGTGACCACCAGCGCGATGTAGAGGCTGTTGAGGTACTGCTGGCCGAACGGTTGCAGATCGAACACCCGCTGGTAGGCGTCCAGCCGGGGATCGACCGGCAGCAACTGCGGCGGGAAGGCGAAGATGTCCGCCACCGGCTTCAGCGACGAGGTGACCATCCACCAGGTCGGGAAGACGAAGGGTACGGCCAGCACCAGCAGCGCCCCGTAGAGCACGAGCTTGGTCCGGGGCGACAGGTCACGACTCATGGAAGACCCACCTCTTGCGCATCTGCCACTGCGCCACGGTCAGCGCGAGGACGATGCCGAACAGCACGATCGACAGGGTGGCGCCGTAGCCGAAGTGGTGGAACTGGAACGCCTGCTGGTACAGGTAGTAGACGAGCACCGTGGTCGAGGTTCCCGGACCGCCCTGGGTGAGCACCGCGATCTGCGCGAAGACCTGGAGCGAGCCGACCACCGTGATGATCGAGGTGAGCAGGATCGTCGGGCTGATCAGTGGCACGGTGATCCGCCAGAACTGACGCAGCCGGCTGGCGCCGTCCACCTCGGCCGCCTCGTACAGCTCGGCGGGTACGCCCTGGAGCGCGGCCAGGAACAGCACCATGTTCAGGCCGACGTTCTTGAACACCTGCACGACGACGACCGAGAGCATGGCGGTGGCCTCGCCGCGCAGCCAGTTCGGTCCGTCCACGCCGATCGTGTCCAACAGGCCGTTGACGCCGCCGTTGTCCTGCAACAGGAAGCCCCAGACGATCGTCCAGGCGACCAGCGACACCACCACGGGGGAGAAGAACAGCGTGCGGAACACGATCGTGCCGCGCAGCCTCTGGTTGAGCAGAACGGCCAACAGCAACGCCAGGGCCAGGTTGAACACCACCAGGCCGACGGAGAACAGCCCGGTGGCCCGCAGCACCGAGCCGAGGTTCGGGTCGTCGGCGAGCGCCGCGTAGTTGTCGGTGCCGACGAAGTCGAACGTACCGGCGAGCACGTTCCACTCGTGCAGGCTGTACCAGACGACGAGGACCAGCGGCAGGATCACGAAGACGGCGCTGCCGAGCAACTGCGGGGCGATGAACAGGTAGCCGGTGAGGTGGTCACGGCGGCGGCCGGTCCAGAACGGCCGGGCCCGGTCCGGGGTGGACCCGGCCGTGGCCGGGTCCACCCTGGTGTCCGTACGGGTCATCGGTCGCCTTACTTCGCCAGCAACGGCTGGATCTTGCCGCAGACCCCGTCCAGGACGGCCTTGACGTCCGCGTCGGCCTTCCACAGCGGGTCCAGACCGGCCCGGACCTGCTGGCTGATCTCGGCCTGCCCGGCGTGGCTGGGCTTGACGACACCGTTGGTGATCCCGTCGATGACGACCTTCTGCAACTGCTCCGGCTTGAGCTTCGGGTTCGTCTTGGCCAGCGTGTCGGCGGTCAACTGGGACTGGCGCGGCGGCGGGAAGAACTGGGCGAGCTTGGCGGAGTTGGTGGGGTTGGTGAGGAAGGCGAGGAAGTCGGCGGCGGCCTCGGCGTTCGGGCTGCGCTTGAGCACCCCGATGCCGGCCTGCCCGACCACCGCGTACGGCCCCTTCGGCCCGGCGGGCAGCGGGACCAGGTCCCAGGCGAACCCGTCGTCCTCGAGCAGCGAGGCGCGGGAGATCTGGGTGATGGTCATGGCGGCGTCACCGGCGAAGAAGTCCGCGGTGGTGCCCGGGCCGGGCAACGCCTTGTCGGTGAAGACGGCGCGGTGCAGCCGCGTCATCGCCTCGACCATCTCGGGTTCGGCGAAGCCGCAGGTCCTGCCGTCCTCGCTCCACGCCCGGGCGCCCCACCCGGTCCAGACGGTGGACAGGTTGCTCCAGTCCTTGTAGTCGAAGTCGCGGACCACCAGCCCGGCCTTGCCGGTCGCGGCCTGGGTGGCACCGGCCGCGGCGAAGGCGTTCTCCCAGGTCCACTGCCCCGCCTCGATCAGCTCGGCCGGGGTCCGCTGGTTTGCCTGCTTGAGCAGGTCGGTGTTGACGAAGACGCCGAACGGCGAGGTGGAGAAGGGGTAGGCGTACAGCTTGCCGTCGTCCTGCCAGAGCTTGAGCGTGGCCGGCAGGATGTCGTCGTACTGGTAGCCGTCGGCCTTGCCGAGGGTCTCGTCGAGCGGCAGCAGCGCGCCGGAGGCGACGAAGTCCGGTGCCGAGCTTTCGAACACCCAGGCCAGGTCGGGCGCGTTGCCACCGGCGATCTGCGTGGTCAGCGCCGTGGTGTACGTGTCGAACGGCAGCGGATCGAAGGTGATCTGCGTGACGTCGGGGTTGTTCTGGCGGTACTCGTCGGCGATCTCGTTGAACAGGGCCAGATGCGCCTCGTTGGCCGACCAGACGGTGACCCGCAGGGTGGCCGGGCCGCTGTCCTGCGCCTCACCGCCGCCGCAGGCGGACATGGCGAGAACGCCGGTCAGCGCCGTGGCGACTACGCGTATTCCCTTTCCTGATCTCATCGTCTCTCCTCACCGGGGGGTCAGTAGCCCGCGATCTCCGGCCACCGGCGTTCGACGCCGGCGGCCGTGACGCGGTCGGTGAACTCGGCCAGCAGCCGGGGGGTGCCGCGGACCGCGCGCGGGGACTCGCCCCGCGCCAGACAGAAGTCGGCGAGCAGACCGGCGACCTCGCCGACGTTCCACTCGACCGGGTGCAGCCGGTAGCTGCCGTTGGTGATGTGCGTGGTGCCGATGTTCTTGCCGGCCGGCAGCAGGTTCTCCATCCGCTGCGGGATCAGCGCGCCGAGGGGGATCTCGAACGGGCAGGACCCGACGTCGATGTAGTTGTCGCCGCCGGTCGACGGGTGCAGGTCGATCCGGTACATCCCGACCCCGATCGAGTCGGGGTACCGCACGGCGCCGTGCTCGCCGCGTACCGCGAGGGAGAGGTCCTGCTCCACCACGGTGTACTCGGCCCGGATCCGGCGCGACTCCCGGATGTAGGGCGCCTGGGCCAGCCCGGCCGGGTTGCCGGTCACGTCGCCGCGCAGCCGCAGCCCGGGGAAACCGGTGCCGCCGTCGGGCCGCGGAGCCTCGGTCTGCATCCAGTAGAAGAGCGAGTACGACAGCTCGCGCGCCTTGGCCAGGTGCCACGACGCGTTGGGCACGTCGATGACCGGTCCCTCGAAGTAGTCGATCATCGGCCAGTTGACCAGGGTGATGTCGCTGGCGTACGCGCCGTCGACGAAGTTGCGCCGGGCGGCGATCCGGCGGAACGTCCAGAGGTTGCCGTCACCGGGGTTGACGCGCTGGTCGGCGTCGACCAGCCACGGCTCGTCGTCCGGGTTCGGGGTGAAGCTGCGCTCCAGGGGCTCCAGGGTGCGCGGGTTCGGCGAGCGCCAGGACAGCAGCCGGTCACCCCAGAAGTCGGGCTTGTAGTCGCGCCAGAAGTCGTACCCGGCGGGCCGGTCGATGGTGTGGTCCCCGTCGACGTGGTCGATGGCGAAGCAGACCGACACGGCCTGCATGTTCATCGGCTGCGCCTCGGCCGGGGCGCTCGGCTCGCCGGTCTGCTCCCGCGACTCGAAGCCGGTGACGTACTCGGTGCCGGTCAGCGGCAGCAGCTCCCCGGTCTCGGTGGCGTCCAGCACGTACGGCGCGGTGACGTCGATCCGGTCCTCGCGGTCCCGGTGCGCCAGCGTGACCCCGGTGACCCGGTCCCCGTCGGTGTCCGCCGCCACCGGCCGGTACGGCTGGAGCACGGTCAACCGACCCGAGCCCCGGTACGGCGCGAGCATCTGTTCCAGCACGGCGACCGCCACCCGTGGCTCGTGGCAGAGCCGGCTGACCCAGCCCGCGCCCGGGTTGAGGTCGGTCCAGGAGCGGGACCGTTCGGTCAGCGGGTAGTGCCGTCGGTAGTAGTCGCGGATGCCGGTGCGCAGCGCCCGGTAGCTGGCGGTGGTCCCGAACTGCTCGATCCAGGAATGCTCGTCGGGCGGGACGGCCTGGCTGGTGAGCTGCCCGCCGAGCCAGTCGAACTCCTCGGTCAGGATCACCGACCGGCCGGCCCGGGCCGCGGCGAGCGCGGCGGCGACCCCGCCCAGCCCGCCGCCGACGATGAGCACGTCCGCACGCATCTGTGCCACTTGCATCCTTCCAGTCGTGCGGGCCGCCTATCGGCGGTCGACCGCCGGATCGGGGGCGCCGAGGGTGTCGCCCTCGACGAACTCGCAGGCCAGGAGTCGTTGCTGGACGCCGTCGGCGCTGCCGTCGATGACCGAGGTCAGCACCTCGACCGACTGCCGGCCCATCTCCTCGCGGGGGATGTGGAATCCGGTGAAGGCGGTGTCGGTGGGCACCGGCACCGTCGGGTCGCCGAGGGTCAGGATCGACAGGTCACCGGGGACACGCAGGCCGCGTCGGCGGGCGGCGGACTCCAGCGCCACGGCGGTGGCGAAGTCCTCGACGAAGACGACGGTGCTGCCGTCGGCGACGAGGTCGTCCAGGACGGCCTCGGCGTCGTGGGTCGGGCCGGTCAGGCGACGGGCCGCCTCGGCGGCCGGTGCGGCGGCGTCGAACCCGCGCCAGCGGTCGGCCGACGACTCGGCGGTGGCGTCCACACCCAGGTAGGCCAGGCGCCGGTGACCGTGTCCGAGGGCCAGCTCGACGAGTTGGCGTACCGCCGCGGCGTAGTCGGTGCCGACGTAGGGGACCGGTCCACCGGCGTCGTCGCGGCGGCCCACCGCGACGTACGGGTATCCGTCGCGGTTGAGTCGGAGCAACTCGGCGGCGTCGATCTCGCGGCCGAGCAGGATGCAGCCGTCGGCCAGGCGCAGCCGGTTGTCCCGGTGGAAGATCCGCCGACGCCCGTCGACCACCGGGGCGCTGGTGAACAGCAGCAGGTCGCAGCCGACCCGTTCGGCGTACTCCTCGATGCCGAGCAGGAAGGGGTGGAAGAAGTCCCGGCTGCCGCTGGGGAACGCGGGCTCGTAGGTGAAGACGCCGATGATCCGGTTGAACCGGGACGCGAGCCGGCGGGCGACCGGGTCGGCGGCGTACCCGGTCTCGGCGATCACCCGCAGCACCCGCTCCCGGGTCTCCGGTGCGATGCGTACCTCCGCGTCGACGCGGTTGTTGAGCACCAGCGACACGGTCGCCTGGCTGACACCGGCCATCCGGGCGATGTCACGTTGCGTGACTCGTCGGGGTGCAGGGGGCACGGGGGAGTCCTTCCACTGCCGCTAATGCGTATTAGCGTTCGGGTTGGGAAGGAGCTTCGCGGTTGAGCCCGATCGATGTCAAGAGGGTGACGCCAGATTTCCGGCCGATGAACTGCCTGAACTAATGCGGATTATCAAGTGCCTACAGCGGACTCGTGCAGGCGACGTGGAGCGCTGGGGGTGCCCTCGCCGTCGGGTCTTGACAGCGTGGTCCCGGGGGCACAGTATTCAAGAACCCGACATCGCTAATGCGTATTAGCGCCTATCCCAACGCCGTGTAGCTCCCCGCTGTCCACGGAGAGCTGCACGGAGCGTGACTGGTTGCTGCGGACGCGACCGGAGGCGGTCCCGGCCGGTCTCAGACCCGGCCGGTGACCAGGTACTGCATCTGGTGCTCGTGGTTCGGTGCCACGCCGTACCGGCGGTCCAGCTCGTAGATCGACGTCAGCGGGACGGCCGTGACGTCGGCCAGGCCCGCCTCCTCCAGCACCGCCACGGTCTTGTCGATCGAGGTCGCGGTGGCCAGCGGCAACTCGGCCTGCACCTGGCTGTCGTAGTGGCCGGTGAAGTTCTCCGAGGCGTTGTCGAGACCGTCCGGGAACCAGGTGCTGTCCACCACCGCGACGACGCCGCCGGGACGCAGCAGGCGGATCCAGTTGGCCACGGCGGTCTGCGGCTCGCGCAGCGTCCACATCAGGTACCGGCTGGTCACGGCGTCGAAGCTGCCCGCCGGGAAGTCCGGGGCCACGGCGTCGCCGAGCTGGATGACCGGACCGCCGGGGACGGCGGCGGCGTGCCGTCGGGCCTCGGCGAGCATGCCCTCGGACAGGTCGACACCGGTGACCCGGTGCCCGAGACCGGCCAGGATCATCGCGACCTGGCCGGTGCCGGTGCCGACGTCGAGCACGTCCACCGGTGCCGGGGGCAGAGCCTTCGACCAGATCTCCGACCAGGCCCGCTGGTCGTCGGCGAGCCGGTCCGGGCGCTGCTGGTACGCGTCGTAGTCAGGCGCGCGACCGGTCCAGTAGGCGTTGATGCGTTCCTGCGTGGTCATGCGGCGGTCCTCTCGTCGGTGCTCTGGTGGATCGGGTGGAACAGCAGGTGGACGGCGCCGTCGAGGTCCAGGCGTCGGATGCCGATGCCGTAGACCGGCTCCAGCACGGCGGGGTCGAGGACCTCGTCGACGGTGCCGGCGGCGGCCACCCCACCCGCGCCGAGCAGCACCAGGTCGTCGCAGTACCGGGCGGCCAGATTGAGGTCGTGCAGCACGACGACGGAGCAGGTGTCCAGCGTGCGGACCAGATGCAGGATCTCGTGCTGGTAGCGGATGTCGAGGTGGTTGGTGGGCTCGTCGAGCAGCAGGTGGGTGGCCTGCTGGGCGAGCGCGCGGGCGATCAGCACCCGTTGCCGTTCCCCACCGGAGAGCTGGGCGAACGCCCGACCACTCAGGTGCGTGGCACCGACCCGACTCAGGCAGCGGGCGGCGATCTCGTGGTCGGCCCGCCCGGCCCGCTGGAACGTCGACAGGTGCGGCCCCCGGCCGAGCAGCACCAACTCCGCCACGGTCAGGGCGGTCTCCCCGCCGGTCTCCTGCACGACCACGGCCAGCCGCCGCGCGGCCTCCCGGGCGGGTAGGGCGGACAGCGCATCGCCGTCCACCTCGACCTGTCCACTGCGGCTGCGCAGCGCGCCGTAGAGCAACCGCAGCAGCGTGGTCTTGCCGCTGCCGTTGGGCCCGATCAGGCCGAGGACCCGTCCCGGTCGGGCGGTGACACTGACCCCGTCGATGACCGGGTTGACGCCGTAGTGCCAGGTGACACCGGTGGCCTCGATCACGGTTGCTCCCGGAACCGCTGCACGATCCGCTCCAGACCGTCGATCGACAGCGGCGTCGGCGGCTCGGTGAAGTTGAACAGTTGTGTCATGACCTGGCCGTTGCGGACCGCGTCGAGCTGCTGCGCGCCCGGCAGCCCGGTCAGCCCCTGCTCGACGGCGCGGGGGTCGCCGTCGCCGTAGAGCAGGATCAGCACGTCCGGGTTGCGGCCGAGCAACTCCTCGACGGTGACCTCGAAGACCCGGTCCTTGACGTCACCGAAGACGTTGCGGAAGCCGGCGGCCTCCAACTGCGGGTGGGCCATGCTGCCGGTGCCGTACGCGTACGTGGTGCCGCCGCCCACGGTGGGGTAGAGCACCGCCGCGGTGCGTCCGGACGCGTCGCCCGACTCGGCCCGTACCTTCGTCATCCGCTCCCTGAGCGCGGTGACCGCACCTGCCGCCTCGGTCTGGCGGCCGAACACCCGGCCGTACGTCTCCATCTGCGCGTAGATGTCGTCGAAGCTCGGCACGGCGGTGCTGTCCGGGCACATCGCCGGCTCCTCCAGCAGCGGGATGTCCACCGCCGCGAGGGTGTCGCGGGAGAGGTTGTCGACCTCGCCGAGGACCAGGTCGGGCTCCTGGCTGATCACCACCTCCTTGGAGATCTGCAGGTGCCCGCTGGTGTCGGTCCTGTCGGTCAGCAGCGGGATCCGGTCCAACCCGGCCTGGGTCGGCGCGTCGTAGTACTCCTTCGGGTACTGCCCGGCGCGGGCGGTGACCCGGTCCAGGACGCCGAGCGCGTGCAGGTACGGCACGGCGGCGCTCTTGAGCAGCACGACCCGCTCCGGAGCGGCGTCGAAGGTGACGTCCACGCCGCAGTTGGTCACGGTGACCGGGTAACCGGGACCGGCCTCGGCCGGCCCGTCGGCGCCGCCGCCGCACCCGGCGACGAGCAGCACGCACGCGGAGGCGGCGGCGGTGGCGAGGCGGGTTGCCTTCAACATCGGTTCTCCTTGACGGGTGGGCGTTCAGGCGCCGGAGGCGTGCAGGCGGCGGATCAGGACCAGCAGGAAGGGCGCGCCGAGCAGGGAGGTGATGATGCCGATCGGGATCTCCTGGGGGGCCAGCAGCACCCGGGCCAGCACGTCGGCCCAGACCAGCAGGATCGCCCCGAGCAGCGCGGCCACCGGCACCACGCGGACGTGCGGTGCGCCGACGATGCGCCGGGCCAGGTGTGGCACGACCAGACCGACGAACCCGATGCTGCCGGCGGCGGAGACCAGGATGCCGACGCTCAGCGAGACCAGCACCAGCAGCCGGAGTCGGAACCGGTCCGGCGAGACGCCCAGCGTGTGCGCGGTCTCGTCGCCGATGGCCAGCACGTCGAGCCGCCGCCCGACGACGGTCAGGTAGGCGATGGTGCCGATCAGCACCACCGCGGCGATCAGCAGCAGGGCGTTCCAGCGGGCCAGGCCCAGCGACCCGAGGAGCCAGAACATCACCGAGCGGGCGCCCTCGGCCGACCCGGAGGCGAAGATCAGGAAGCTGGTGGTGGCGTACAGCGCGTACCCGACGGCGACGCCGGCCAGCAGCAGCCGGAGGGAGGTGACCCGGCCGCCGCTGCGCGCGATCAGGAAGACCAGCAGCGACGCGCCGAGCGCGCCGACGAACGCGCTGGTGGAGAGCGCGTACTGGCCGAAGCCGGCACCGGCGCCGAACAGGATCGCGGCAGCCGCGCCGCTGGAGGCGCCGGAGTTGATGCCGAGCAGGTACGGGTCGGCGAGCACGTTGCGGACCATGGCCTGCAACGCCACGCCGCAGACCGCCAGGCCGGCGCCGACCAGCATGCCGAGCAGGACGCGGGGCAGTCGGACCTGCCAGACGATCGCCTGCTGCGGCCCGGTCCAGGTGACCTCGCCCGGCAGCCCGACGAGGTGGTGCCCGATGATCCGGGCCACCGTCAGCGGGGGGATGCCGATCGCCCCGGCCCCGACCGCGACCAGCCCGGTCAGGACCAGCCCGAGGGTCAGCGCGAGCAGCCAGAGGCCGGTGCGGCGACGCTGCGCCGCCACGCCGAGCACGTCCGTCCGGCTCGTCGGCAGGGTGGTGACGCTCACCGCACTCCCACGCAAAGTCGTTGTTCTTGCCAAGTCTTTGCAAAAACTAACACCATGATCATGCGAGCGGAAGCCGGATGAGTCGTTGTTCACCCACCGCCCGACACGCCGTGGCGGTGCGGACATCACACCCGCGCGACGGTCGCCGCGCGTGATCCGGACGCTAGGATCCGTGGCGGTACTGGTTCGCCCCGGCCGTTCGGTCGGAGCGTCGTAAGAGGGAACCCGGTGTGAATCCGGGACTGCCCCGCAGCGGTGAGTGGGAACGACCGCCGTCACACGCACTGGACACCTGTCCGGGAAGCGACGGCCAGTAGGGGACCGGCCCAGCCGGTCGCGCCCACGAGTCCGAAGACCTGCCCGTGCCGCGTGCGCAACCGCGCACGCCGCCGTCGGCCCCGCGGGAGGGCCAGGGCGAGGTCGGTCGTCGCACCGTGCCCTCCCCAGCCCTCCTCCGGAGCCGTACCGCCGGACCTCGAGGGAAGGGAACCCTGGCGACATGACCACTCCGTTCGGCACGAGCACCGTGCTCGGCTACCCGCGCATCGGCCCGCGTCGTGAGCTCAAGACCGCGGTCGAGGGCTACTGGGCCGGCCGCATCGACGAGCCGACCCTGCGGGCCGCCGCCGCGCAGGTGCGCGAGCAGACCTGGCGTACGTTGCACGACGCCGGCCTGTCCGCCGTACCGTCCAACACGTTCTCGCTCTACGACCACGTGCTCGACGCGGCCGTCACGGTCGACGCCGTGCCCGACCGGTTCCGCCGGCTGGGCCTCGGTGAGCTGGACACCTACTTCGCCATGGCACGCGGCACCGCGCAGGAGCCGCCGCTGGAGATGACGAAGTGGTTCGACACCAACTACCACTACCTGGTGCCCGAGATCGGTCCGGACACCGCCTTCGCCGCCCGCCCCGACAAGCCGCTGGCCGAGTACGGGCGGGCGCGGCAGCTCGGCATCACCACCCGTCCGGTCCTGGTCGGCCCGGCGACCCTGCTGCTGCTCGCCAAGCCCACCGCCGACGCGCCCGACGGGTTCCGCCCGTTCGACCGGCTCGCCGACCTGGTCGACGTCTACGCCGACCTGCTGTCCGCACTCGCCGACGTCGGGGTGCCGTGGGTGCAGCTCGACGAACCGGCGTACGTCGGCGACCGGTCCGACGCCGAGATCCGCGCCCTCGGTGCCGCGTACGCCAGGCTCGGCGCGCTGACCCACCGACCCCGCCTGTTCGTCGCCGCGTACTTCGGGGAACTGGGCGACGCGCTACCCGCGCTGCTGGACACGCCGATCGAGGCGATCGGGCTGGACCTGGTGGCCGGGCCGGGCGATCTCGGCCGACTCGCCGGCCACGGCGCGCAACCGGGCCGGACCGTGGTCGCCGGGCTGGTCGACGGCCGCAACGTGTGGCGGACCGACCTGCGGGCTGCCGCAGCCGTCGGCGCCACCCTCACCGGGCTCGCCGACACCGTCGCCGTGTCGACCTCCTGCTCGCTGCTGCACGTGCCCGTCGACCTGGCCGCCGAGACCGACCTCGACCCGCTACTGCGGGAACGGTTGGCGTTCGCCCGGCAGAAGGTCGACGAGGTGGTCGCACTCGGCCGGGTGCTGCGCGACGGGGTGGGCGAGCTGCCCACCGCGCCCCCGCCGGTCCCGGCGCAGTGGCGCGACGACCCGGTCCGCGCCCGACTGGAGGCGCTGCGGCCCGAGCACACCCGGCGCGGGCCGTATCCGCAGCGCGCCGACGCCCAGCGGCGCCGCCTCGGGCTGCCCGCGCTGGCGACCACCACCATCGGGTCGTTCCCGCAGACCGAGGCGCTGCGCCGGGCCCGGGCCGAGCACCGCGCCGGTCGCCTCGACGCGGCCGGCTACGCCGAGCGGATGCGGGCCGAGATCGCCGAGGTGGTGGCCGAGCAGGAGCGGCTCGGACTGGACGTGCTGGTGCACGGCGAGCCGGAGCGCAACGACATGGTGCAGTACTTCGCCGAGCACCTGGACGGCTTCGCCGCCACCGCCCACGGATGGGTCCAGTCGTACGGCTCCCGGTGTGTGCGTCCGCCGATCCTGTACGGCGACGTGACCCGGCGGGAACCCATCACGGTGGCCTGGTCCCGCTACGCCCAGTCGCTCACCGACCGGCCGGTCAAGGGCATGCTCACCGGCCCGGTGACCATCCTGGCCTGGTCGTTCGTCCGGGTGGACCAGCCGCTGGCGGAGACCGCCCGCCAGGTCGCGCTGGCCCTGCGCGACGAGGCGCGGGACCTGGAGGCGGCGGGCATCCGGATCATCCAGGTCGACGAACCCGCGTTGCGGGAACTGCTGCCGCCGCGCCGCCGGGACCACGCCGCCTACCTGGACTGGTCGGTGGCGTCGTTCCGGTTGGCGACCAGCGGCGTCGCCGACGCCACGGCGATCCACACCCACCTGTGCTACTCGGAGTTCGGCGAGGTGCTGCCCGCCATCGACGCCCTGGACGCCGACGTGACCAGCATCGAGGCGTCCCGTTCCCGGATGGAGATCCTCGACGACCTGGCCACCGTCGGCTACACCCGGGGGATCGGGCCGGGTGTCTACGACATCCACTCGCCCCGGGTGCCCGACGCGGCCGAGGTGGTCACCGCGCTGCGCCGGGCGGCGGCGGTCGTCGGGCCGGAGCGGCTCTGGGTCAACCCGGACTGCGGGCTCAAGACCCGGGGCTACGACGAGGTCCGTCCGGCCCTGACCGCGCTGGTCCGCGCCGCCGCCTCGGTCCGCGCCGAACTGGCCGCCGCCGACGGGTCGACGAGCGACTCCTGACCCGGTGACGTCCGCCGGTGGGGACCTCCCGCCGGCGGACGCCGTCGGCAGACCGCACCACCGAGACCGCGCGCGAGGACGGACGAACCGCCATGCAGGACACACTTTCCGCCCCCGGTCGGACGCCGTCGGCGTCCCACCTGACCCTGTCGCAGATCATGGACCAGCACCACACCAACCTCATGGGTACGGTCCACGGCGGCCGGATCCTCAACCTCATCGACTCGGTGGCCGGGGTGGTCGCCGCCCGGCACTCCGACGGCCCGGCGGTCACCGCCGCCATCGACGAGACCGCCTTCCTCCGCGCCGTACGCGTCGGCGACGTGGTGCACGTCGACGCCCGGATCACCTGGGCCGGTCGCAGCTCGATGGAGGTGGCGGTGAAGGTGACCGCCGACCGGTGGGACCGGGCCGTGCCACCGACCACGGTGGCCACCGCGCACCTGGTGATGGTCGCCGTCGACGACGCCGGGCAGCCGCGTGCGGTGCCCCCGCTGCTGCTGGAGACCGACGGCGACCGGGGACGCTACCGCGAGGCGGAGATCCGACGCGAGCACCGACTCACGTTGCGGCGGGCCCTGCTCGACGGCGCCGGAGACCCGACATAGATTCTCGCCGGGGCCCGGAGCGTCAGGGCGCGGTGGCCTTGACCACGACCGCCTCCGGGGGCGGTGGCTGTTCGGTCGGCGGAATGCGCCGGGCCAACCGCCGGACCGCGGTGTTGAGCACGGCGATCAGCGGTACCGCGATGAGTGCGCCGAAGATGCCGTCGAGCACCACACCGGCGGTGACCGCCAGCACCACCGGCAGCGGGTGCAGCGCCACCGCCTTGCCCATGATCCACGGTTGGAGGACGTTCCCCTCGACCTGCTGCACCACGATCACCGCGCCGAGGATGCACAGCGCGGTGACCCAGCCGCCGTCGACCAGCGCGACCAGCACCGCCACCGCGCCGGAGAGCGTGGCACCGACGATCGGGATGAACGCGCCGAGGAATACCAGCGCGGCCAGGGCGAACGCGAACGGCACGTCGAACAGCACCAGCGCGATGCCGATGCCGACCGCGTCGATGAACGCCACCAGCACGGTGGCCCGCACGTAGGCGACCAGCGTCTGCCACGAGGCGTTGCCCGCGTCGTCGAGCCGCCAGCGGGCGGCGGCCGGGAACATCCCGACGATGAACCGCCAGATGCGCTGCCCGTCGCGGAGGAAGAAGAACATGGCGAAGAGGACCAGCAGCGCGCCGGTGAAGATCTCCACCACCGTGCCGGCGGTGGAGAGCGCCCCGGTGGTCAGCGCCTGGGTGTTCTCGTTGATCCAGTTCTGTCCGGCCTGGATGTACTGGTCCAACGTCCCGTCGGAGAGGTTCAGCGGCCCGTCGCGCAGCCAGTCCTGGATCTGGCCGATGCCGTCGGCCGCGTTGCGGCTGAGGTCGGGCAGACCGGTGATGAACTCGTTGACCACCATGGTCAGCGTGCCGACCACGGCGGCCAGTCCACCGATCAGCACCACGGCGGTGGCCAGCGTACGGGGGAAGCGGGCCCGCAAGAGCCAGCCGACGGCGGGCGCCAGCAGGGCGGAGAGCAGCAGCGCCACCAGCAGCGGCACGATCACGACGCGGATGGTGCCCATGAACCGCAGCATCGCCCAGCCGACGATGCCGATGACGATGATCCGCCACGACCAGGCGGCGGCGATCCGCAACGAGTGCGGCACCCCGGCGTCGTCCCGGCTGATCGTCGAGGGGTGGCCGCCCTCGTCGGAGTCGCCGGAGCGGGGCTCGGGAATGGGGGGGACGAACTCCTCCGCGCGGTCGGCCCGTCGGGTCCGGTCCCGGTCCCGGGCCGCGCGCACCGACTCGCGTCCCCCGTCGTACGCCCGGCGCAGTCGTTGCCGTAGCTGCTCGAACCGGCTCAAGGGAACCCCCAGGTGAAGATCGGTCGGTACACCGTAACGGGTCGGGGCACGCACCGACACGGTGACCAGCGGAGAATCGCGCCGGCCCGGATGCCGCCGCCGATCTCGGCCGGTGACGTCCGGCGGGGCGGGCCCTATTCTGGCGCTTCGTGCCCGGGTGTCCGGGCGGTGCCGCCCGAGGCGGGTCCCTCCGGACACGCGGGCTCCCCCTGCGACGAGGAGGTTCCCGGGTGAGAAGGTTCGCGGTAATCGTCACCGCGTTGACGGCGGCCACGGCGGTCGCCGTACCGGCACAGGCGCAGACGTCGACCCCGACGGCGGTCACCCTCAAACCGCCGCTGAGCGGCCTGGTCGACCGGGCCGAGCCGGCCACCGGCGCGTACGCCCCGGTGGTGGACAGCTTCGTCATCCGGGTCAACTGGAGCGACCTGCAACCGCAGCAGCAGCCCGGCACCGACCACGGCGGCGCGCTCGACACCACCGCGATCGACCAGGCGGTCGCCGCCGCGAACGCGGCCGGGATGTACGCCCGGCTGCGGGTCGTCGGCGGTATCCACGCGCCGGACTGGGTGAAGTCGCTCGGCGGGACCAGTCCGATCCCGTGGTACACCACCGGCAGCCTGACCGGCACGATCGGCCGCTTCTGGAGCAGCGCGTACGGCACCGCGTACCAGAACCTCCAGGACCGGCTCGCCGCCCGCTACGACGACGAGCCACGGATCCGGGACGTGGTGATCGCCCGCTGCACCACCGAGTTCGCCGAGCCGTACATCCGGCAGACCGGGCAGCTCAGCCTGAACCGGCCCGGCCTGGAGGCGGCCGGCTACACCGGGGCGGCCGACGACCAGTGCCACCGTGACGAGATCGACGCGCACGACGTGTGGGAGCAGACCCGCTCCTACCTGGCGTTCAACCCGTACCAGCGGATCGACGAGGTGACCTGGACCGGGTCGGTGGACATGCCGTACACCCGGCAGATGATCGACTACTGCCGGACCTCGCTGG
Organism: Micromonospora sp. NPDC049900; assembly: GCF_044461025.1. NCBI lineage: Bacteria > Bacillati > Actinomycetota > Actinomycetes > Micromonosporales > Micromonosporaceae > Micromonospora > Micromonospora sp. NPDC049900. Next base: position 273,216 of record NZ_JBITKM010000007.1, on the reverse strand, counting down.
GCGCCCGGTGTGTGCTGGGCAACAACTCGATGTACCCCGGCCGCCCGAACAACTACTACGCGATGTGGGCGTACATCGCGGGCAAGGGCGGCCCGATCAGCTACCAGACCGCGACCGCCGACCTGGTCTGCGCCGACCAGGACCCCTGCCCGGCGTCGACCTGGAACCAGACCCTGGAACTCGCCCTCACCCACGGGGCGAACGCCGTGGAACTGCCCAGGACGAAGACCGGCTACCAGAGCTGGTCCATCGCGGACGTGTCGCCGGATCGCGGGTTGCAGTACTACGACGACCTGCTGGAGGCCGCCGCCGGGCCGTGACGCGGCTGCGTCGGGCGCGGTCGTGGGCGGTGCGTAGACTCCGATCCGGACGATCGCCCTGCTCACGGCCGCTCTCGACGTGCCGCACAGCGGTGCCGGCGAGCTGCGGAAGAGGCCCATGACCAAGACGTACGACGTACCGCTGCTGGTGCTCACCGTGGCGACCGGGGCGATCGACGGCGTCAGCTACCTCGCCCTGGACCGGGTCTTCACCGGCAACATGACCGGCAACGTGCTCTTCATCGGCTTCGGCCTGGCCGGGGTCTCCGGTCTGCCGGTGCTCAACAACCTGCTGGCGCTGCTGGCGTTCATGCTCGGCGCGCTGCTCGCCGCCCGGCTGACCCGCCGGGCGGCCGGCCCGGCGAAGCTGCCCCGGTCGGGCCTGCTCGTGCTGGTCGTCGGCAGCGCGGTGACGCTGACGCTGGCCGCGCTCTGGTCCGGCGCCGGGGCGCCGGACGGGATCGCGATGTTCGTCGTCACCGGGTTGCTGGCGCTGGTGCTCGGCGCCCAGGCCGCAGCGGTCCGCCACACCGGTGTCCGCGACCTGTCCACGGTGGTGGTGACGATGGCGATGGTCAACCTCTCGGCGGACAGCCGGGCCGCCGGGGGGGACGGCGCGGCGTGGGCCCGGCGGTGCGCCGCGGTCGTCGCGATGGGCCTCGGTGCCCTGGTCGCGGCGCTCCTGACCCTGCGGGTCGACGGATCCTGGGCGCTGCTGACCGCCGGTGTGGTCATGGCGGTCGGCACGGCGATGATCGCGGCGGTCCGCCGCCGGGAGATCGCCGCCGCGGCGGCTGCCGGTCCGGCCGCCTGAACCCCGCCCGCCCGACGCTCCGGCGACGCCACCTGCGGTCCCGCCGACCGGGTAACCCTGGGCGTGGTCGGTCGACACCGCAATGCCAGCATGACGGCATGGATATCTACGAGGACGAGCGGACCGTGTCGCGGGCGGACCTGGCCGCATGGCTGCGGCAGGTGGCGAGCCAGGTGGAGAGCGGGCAGGTCTTCTACGGTGCCGCCGGCACCATCGCCGTCGCCGACCAGGTGCGCTGCGAGCTGGAGATCGAGCAGGAGGGCAAGGACGAGTACTCGATCGAGATCGAGTTCTCCTGGGTCAACCCGGCCGCCGAGGCGGAGAAGTTGAAGGCCGACGCGGAGAAGACCGACGCCGAGAAGGCGGCGGCGACCGAGGCGGACGAGGAGCCGGAGACGGAGTCCTCGGCGACCGCCTGACGGCACGCCGATCCCGGTCGGGGAGGGCCGCCGTGACCGGCGTGGGCGGGACGACCCGCCCCCGTGGTGACGCGGCGCGCCCTCGCCGATGGCAGCGGGCGGCGCGTCGTGCTCAACGCAGTCGCCCGCGTCGACCGAACCAGTCGCGGGAGACCCGGGCGTTCAGCGCCCACAGCACCCAGACCAGCAGGAGCGCGCCGACACAGGTGATCGCGCCCCACAGGCCGAGCGAGGCGGCGGCCAGCAGACCGGTCAGCGCGTACGCCGGGTAGGGGGCCCACGGGCGGCGGGCGGCCAGGCTGACCGCGACCAGCGTGCACGCCACGGCCATCACGGCGAAGAAGGCGGCGGCACCGAGCGAGCCGCCGTCGACCACCGCGCGGTGGGCGGTCGCCAGCGCGAAGAGCAGCGCCAGTACGCCGAAGACGAGCACGGTGATCCGGACGGGTGTCGGTGTCGCGGGATGTCGGAAGGCGTCGCGGTAGCCGCCGTCGTGGGCTCGTCCGACCATACCGACAACGATGGGCGTCGACATGTGGCCGAAGGAGGCCACTGTCACCAATGCGACACTTCCCGGTGTCGCTCTAAGCTTCCGGCCATGGCCAGGTACTTCGACGTGCATCCGGACAACCCGCAGCCGCGCATCATCGGTCAGGTGATCGACATCGTCCGGCGCGACGGCCTGATCGCCTACCCGACCGACTCCTGCTTCGCGTTGGGCAGCCGGCTCGGCAACAAGGACGGCATGGACCGGATCCGGGAGATCCGCCAGCTCGACAGCGGTCACCACTTCACCCTGGTCTGCCGGGACTTCGCCCAGCTCGGCCAGTTCGTGCAGCTCGACAACGCGGTGTTCCGGGCGGTGAAGGCGGCCACTCCGGGCGGCTACACCTTCATCCTGCCGGCCACCCGCGAGGTCCCGCGTCGGCTGCTGCACCCGCGCAAGAAGACCGTGGGCGTGCGCATCCCGGCGCATCCGGTCACCCGCGCGCTGCTCGACGAGTGGGGTGAGCCGTTGCTGTCGAGCACCCTGCTGCTGCCCGGCGACGAGGAGCCGATGACCCAGGGCTGGGAGATCAAGGAGCGCCTCGACCACGCCGTCGACGCGGTGGTCGACGCGGGGGAGTGCGGCACCGAACCGACCACGGTGATCGACTTCTCGGACGGTGAGCCGGAGATCGTCCGGGTCGGCGCCGGTGACCCGGACCGCTTCTCCTGAGCACCCGGCCCGTGGTCAGGGCCGGTGCCGCCGGGTGACCGACGCCTGGCGGGTGGGGCGGCGCAGCACCGCGATCCGGTCGCCCCGGGTACGCACCGACGTCCGCCCGCCCCGTCGACGGCGCACCGTCAGGTCGAAGGTGTGCCCACCGACCCGTACCCCCTCCAGCGTGAGGTCCGGCAGCCACGGTGGCAGGTGCGGGTCGACGAGGATCGCCCGCAGCGGCGCGGCCGGGCGCAGCGCCAGCAGCGCCTGCACCAGCGCGACGATCGCGCTGGCCGACCAGGCCTGCGGGGAGCACGAGTTCGGGTAGACCCCGGGATGCGGGAAGGTGTCCCGGGACAGGCCGCTGAGCACCTCGGGCAGGCGGTGCTCGGCGAAGAGGGCCGACGCCGCGAACGTCCCCTCGGCCAGCCGGTGCAGGTGTTCCCAGCAGCCGTACCGGGCGAGTCCGAGGCCGATGGTGCCCGCCTCGACCGGCCAGACGCTGCCCCGGTGGTAGCTGAACGGGTTGTACGCCGGATGCGTGGCGGAGAGCGTCCGGATTCCCCACCCGCTGAACATGTCCGGCGCGAGCAGCCGGTCGGCCACCACGGGCGCGATCCGGGCCGGCACGATGCCGCTGGTGAGCAGGTGCCCGTCGTTGGAGTTGACCGAGCGGACCGGCTGCCCGTCCGGGCCGAGGGCCATCGCGTAGCAACCCCGGTCCGGCATCCAGAAGGCGCGGTGGAACCGGCGACGCAGCGCCCTCGCCTGACGTAGCAGGGCCGCGCCGGTCGCGGGGTGACCGGTCACCGTGAACGTGACGGCCGCGTGCCGCAGCGCGGCGTACCAGTACGCCTGCAACTCGCTGCTGGCGATCGGGTTCGGGACCGGTCTGCCGTGCTCGTCGACCACCGCGTCGTCGGAGTCCTTCCAGCCCTGGTTCTTCACGCCGGCCCGGGAGCGGCAGTGGTACTCCAGGAAGCCGTCGCGGTCCACGTCGCCGAACCGGTCGAGCCAGTCCAGCGCGCGGCGGGCCGCCGGCAGCAGCGCGCGGACCGTGTCGAGGTCCGCCGTCCAGGCGTAGTACTGGCCGAGGAAGACGAGCAGGTCCGGCGCGGTGGACCAGTCACCGTGGTAGTGCGTGAGCGGATCGAGTCCGAGCGCGGACACCGGCCCCTGGCGCGCCTCGTGCAGCGGCTTGCCGGGCTCCTCGTCGCGCCAGTCGTCGACGCGTCGCCCGAGGTGCTCGGCGTTGAGCCGCAGGCTGTCGGCGAGCATCGTCGGACCGGCGAGCATCGCCTGCCACGAGGCGGTCATCGTGTCCCGCCCGAAGATCTCCTGATAGATCGGCAGGCCGGCGATCGGCGCGGTCGGCCCGGCCGGCTCGCCGAGGGGCAGCCCGGCCAGGTCCTCCGTCGCGCATCGCCAGGCCGCCGTCACGTCGAAGTTGGTGCTGGTCAACCGGGTGAACTCGCGTTCCAGCCGGGCCCGTGCGGCACCGGCGAGGTCACCGGAGTCGGTGAAGCTCGGCGGCGGCGCGACGAGCCGTTCGCCGTCGAAGACGGGCTCGACGAGGATCTCCACCTCCCGGCGGTCGCGGATCGGCAGCGCCAGGTCGACCTCGAAGCCGGCGTCGGCGTACCGGATCGGCTGGTCCGTCCGGACCCGGATCGCCACCGCCCGGTCCAGGCCGTCGCAGCGGTACGTCAGCCGTAGCTCCCGCGCCGTCGGGTCCCACCGGCGCTCGACCGTGCCGGACTGCACCCGACGCCCCCGCTCGGCCTCGCCGGTGTCCGCGAAGTCGGCGTCCAGTTCGATCCGCAGCCGCAGTTCCAGCGGGACGTCGGCGTAACTGAGCACGGTCAGCCGGGTCCGCAGCCCGGCTCCCACGAACCGTGCCACGGTCAGGTACGCCGCCCGCGAGGGCAGCTCGTCCCCGGCGCCCAGCTCGGCGTACGACAGTTGGGCGTTTCCCTGGACGGTGGCGGTGCTGAACGGCACCGGCTCCCGTCCGTCGACGGTGATCCGCTCGGTGTGCAGCACCCGGGTGTTGCGGGCGAAGAATCCCTGCGGATCGCTGCCGGTGATCCGGCCACGGACGTCGGTCACCAGCGTGCTCCATCCGCTGGCCAGATAGAGCAGGTCGGGGCGGACGCGCAGATTGCGGACCCGGCTCATCCCGTTCCCCCTGGCCTGCGGCGGACCTCGCGTGGCGACGGCGGCGACACGCGGCGGCGCCGGTCGGCGGTTCCTACCCCTTCGCCGCCCGGGTACACCTGTGGGCATGGCGCGGGGGAGGGTTCCGTGGCTCGGAACCCTCCCCCGCAGGTGCGGGTCGGATCAGCCGGTGAATCGGAAGTAGGTGCGGTACTGGAAGCCGTTGTCCAGGGTCAGGACGAACTCACGGCAGGTGCCGGCCCAGGCGGGGTCGGTCTTCCAGACGTAGTTGTACTGGCCCCTGGCGTTGGCGGACATGCGGGAGTTGCCGGGATTGACGGCGGCCACCGGAAGCGGTCGCGGCGTGACCGAACCGTCCGGGTTGACCGTCTGCAGGGTGTCGCAGTCGACCAGGCGGGAGTACGGCGAGTTGCTGGCCAGGATGTCCAGCCCCCGGTTCGCGGCGAGTTGGAACTTCATCGGTGCCGCGTCCCCGGCGGGCAGCGTGTTCAGGCCGGGCGCTGCGGTGCGGCCGACGAAGTCGCCCCGGCAGGACGGGTGGGTGTCGAACGCCTCGGTGTTGTCGTCCCGGTTGGTGGTGCCCTGCACCGCGCTGTAGCCGAGACCCCGGCGGGCGAACGAGGCCCACAGGGTGCAGGCGTTGTCGCCGCCGGTCAGCGCCGCGTCGGCGGCGATGATGGCGTTGCGGCCGACCACGAAGCCCGGCCCGCAGCCCTGCATCTTCAACCCGTCCATGACGAGCTGCATGGCGAGGTTGTTGCCGCCGGTGTTCCAGGCGCCGTAGACGTTCGGGTTCAGGCCGTGCCGGTCGATCAGGTCCCAGGTGACGTCCCAGAGGACGGCGGCCCAACCGTGCCCGATGCCGTGCGGCGCGGCCAGCGACGTGCCGTTCAGCCAGCCGCCGGTCTTGATGCTGTCGTAGGTGAACGGCTGGGTCTCCATGTTGCGCGAGTACGGCCGGGGGCGCAGTCCGTTGCCGGTGCGGTCGGACTGGTACAGCACGTACGGCACCAGGCCCCGCGAGCCGTCGGCGGTGTCGAGGGCCGGGTCGAGCAGCGTGGTGATCGCGAAGAAGTCGCTCCAGCCCTCGCCCATCTGCTCGTTGCCGGTCAGGCAGTTGATCCCCGGACCACCGGTCAGCCGCAGCGAGATGCCGTGGCCGTACTCGTGGATGATGATGCCGGCGTCGAGGTCGCCGTCGCGCATGCCGGGGTGGCTGGGATGCTTGCGGACCGACCCGGTGACCGTGCCGCCGGCGATCGCGGCCTTGAGCGCGGTGCCGTCGGCCTGGGTGACCGCCACCGCCGGGATGGCGACCGGCGCGGTCGTCATGGCACCGGTGAGCACCGGCGCGGCGCCGGCCGCGTTGTGCGCGACCACCACCGCGTCGGCGCCGAGCGACTCGGCGATCTGGGTGCGCAGCAGGTAGGTGCAGGCGGTGGTGCCGCCGTCGACCACCGCGACCCAGCCGTCCTCGGGCAGCGAGGCCGGGTACGACGAGGCGGCGCAGCCGGTGCCGCCGTACACGAACGGGCGGGCGGGCAGGCCGGCGCTGGTCGGCGCCGGGCTGTAACGCGACCAGGTGGCGTCGAACGCCCCGACCCCGTCGACGACGACCTGGTTCTGGGCGCCGAACTGGTTGCCCGGCCACAGGTACATCTGCATCCGGGGCGTGCCCACGCCGTCCACCGCCGGGGTGGAGAAGTTGGCGTTGTTCGTGCCGCCGCCGTCGGCGGCCTCGGCGCGGACGTAGTCGCCGCCGACCCCGCCGCGGCCGTAGTTGTTGGCCTGGAAGTTCCCGGACGCCTCGTCGAAGCCGTAGCGGTACGAGACGTCGTGGATGATGTTGTTCCAGTAGAACAGGTTGGCGGTGGCCGCGTCCCGGTAGCTCTGCGGGTTCTCGCCCAGGTCGAGCGGGAAGTTGAAGGTCAGGTTCGGGCCGCCGTCCGGGCTGCTGCCGAAGTCCGGTGCGTTGTTGTTGTCCTGGTCCTGGTATGCGTGGACGTTGTTGCCCTGGGTGGTGGTGAACTCCGGACCGGGCACGCCGTCCGTGTCGTGCCACCCGTACGGCGAGGCCAGCGCGTCCGCCGGGTCGGTCACCACGGCACGGGGGCCGTCGTTCGGGCTCTCCGTCGGGTAACCGTAGACGTGGTAGCTCGACCCGTCCCGCACCGGGTCGGGCGTGCCGAGCGGACCGCTGCGCCGGACCGGCATCGTCCGGCCGGAGACCGGGTGCAGGGTCTCGGCGAGGTCGTCGGTGTGCTCGTGGGTGGTCCAGTCGTCGGCACCGAGCAGGTCGCCGCTCTCCGCGTCGACGGTGGCGTTCCAGAGGTGCGCGTCGGTGGCGTCGTCGATGACGAGTTGCCAGGCGAGGCGGAGCCCGGCGTCGGTGGGCTGCCAGCCGAGCTTGGCCGGGATGGGCTCGGCGGAGATGCCGCTGCCGCTGACGACGGTGCCCTGCGCCGGGCCGCCGGTGCGGCTCATCACCCGGGTGTTGGTGGGCGTGGGCAGGTCCAGGGCGTCGGCGGCGGCCTCGACGGCGTCGACGGCGTCCAGGTCGGGGGTGGTGGCCCCGCCGGTCAAACCGGCCACGAGGGTGTCGCCGACGAAGACGACGCTGCCGTCGCGGGCGACGTTGACCGTCGCGGTGGCCCCGAAGATCTCCAGCTTCTCGTGGCGCTGGGCGAGGTTGACGTGGGTGACGCCGGTGTGCCGGCTGGTGTAGCTGGACAGCACGGCGAGGTCACCGAGGTCGGCGGCGGTCACCCCGTGCCGGGCCGGGTTGGCGCGCAGGTAGGCGGCGGCGATGTCCTCCGGGGCGCCCTGGCTCGGGCCGGTCAGGAAGATCTCGTTGGACTTGAGGGGTCCCTCCGGGGCTGCCGCGGCGGGCTTCGCGGCGACCGAGGTCAACGAGGCGACGAGGGCGGTGGACAGCAGCAACGCGCCGCTGCGGCGAGCGCGTGACGAGCGGGGTTGTCGGGGCACTTCTGCTCCTTCGGGGGTGGAAAGGACAGCACGGAGCGCCGATCCACGACCGGGCGGCCCGTCACGGCGGCCGTGACGCTCGCGGTGCGGTCACGGTGCGTGACCGTGGCCGTGCGAGGTGGATCGCGTCGACGCTACGGCGCAGCTCACGGCCGGTCATCCGACGGATGTTCAAACATTTCGATCTATGGCTCCTACGTCTGTCGTGCGACCGTCCTGAGCTGCGGCAATGCGTCGTCGGCCCGTACGCCGCGTACGTAGACACTGTGTGTATAGCCCACGTGTATAGTGGCGCTCATGTCTGTCGGTTACGCCCTACTGGGTCTGCTGGAGCAGGGCCCGCGCCACGGTTACGACCTCAAGCGTTCCTACGACGACCAGTTCGGTCGCGGACGGTCGCTGCACTACGGGCAGGTCTACGCCACGCTCGCCCGGCTGCTCAAGAACGGTCTCGTCGAGGTCCGGTCCGAGCCCGGCGAGGGCCCGGACCGCAAGCGGTACGCGATCACCGAGGCCGGCGTCACCGACGTCGAGCAGTGGCTGGCCCGACCGGAGCAGCCCGAGGTCTACCTCCAGAGCAAGCTCTACACCAAGGTCGTGCTGGCGCTGCTGACCGACCGTGACGCGGCCGACCTGCTCGACGTGCAGCGCGCCGCGCACCTGGCGCAGATGCGGGAGCTGACCCACCGCAAGCTCGCCGGTGACCTGGCCGACCAGCTCGTCTGTGACCACGCCCTGTTCCACCTGGAAGCCGACCTGCGCTGGCTGGAGCTGACCGCCGCCCGGCTGGACCAGCTCCGCGCGCAGGTGCGAGAGGAGACGCGATGAAGCCCGCCACGGAGGCCCCACTGCTGGAGGCGGAGGACCTGGTCAAGACGTACGGCGCCACCACGGCGCTGGACGGCGCGTCGCTGCGGGTGCACGCCGGTGAGGTGCTCGCCCTGATGGGCCCGTCCGGCTCCGGCAAGTCCACCCTGCTGCACTGCCTGGCCGGGATCGTCGTGCCGGACTCCGGCCGGGTCCGCTACGCCGGCCAGGATCTGGTCACCCTGTCCGACCAGCGCCGGAGTGCGCTGCGGCGGACCGACTTCGGGTTCGTGTTCCAGTTCGGGCAGCTCGTCCCGGAGCTGACCTGTCTGGAGAACGTGGCGCTGCCGTTGCGGCTGTCCGGCGTACGGCGGCGGGAGGCGGCACGCCGCGCGACCGACGCGTTGGCCCGGTTGGAGGTCGGCGACGTGGCGGGCAAGCGCCCCGGGGAGGTCTCCGGCGGCCAGGGCCAGCGGGTGGCGGTGGCCCGCGCCCTGATCACCGGCCCTCGGGTGATCTTCGCCGACGAGCCGACCGGTGCGCTGGACTCGCTCAACGGCGAGCGGGTGATGCGACTCTTCGTCGAGGCGGCCCGGCAGACCGGTGCCGCGGTCGTGCTCGTCACGCACGAGGCGCGGGTGGCCGCGTACTCCGACCGGGAGGTCGTGGTGCGTGACGGCAAGGTCCGCACTCCGGCGCACGTCCGATGAGCGCCGGGACGCGGCGCGGCGCGGCGGGCTGGTTCGACGACCTGGCGCTGGGCGTACGGCTCAGCGTGGCGGGCGGCCGGTCCGGCTGGGCCCGACTGACCCTGATCTCGGTCGGCGTGGGCCTCGGTGTGGTGCTGCTGCTGACCGTCGCCGCCCTGCCCACGCTGGCCGCCGCGCGTGGTGAACGGGAGGCGGCGCGCCTGCCCGGGCCGGTGGTGTCCGCGTCCGGGCCGGACACCCTGCTGACCGTCGACGTGGAGTCCCGCTACCGGGGCACCGACGTCAACGGCTGGCTGGTGCGGCCCGAGGGGGAGCGGACGCCGCTGCCGCCCGGTGTCGACCGCCGGTTGGCCCCGGGGGAGATGGTCGTCTCGCCGGCCCTGGCCGAGCTGCTCGACTCGCCCGAGGGCGCGTTGCTGCGGGAGCGGTGGGGCGGTCGGGTGGTCGGCACCATCGGCGCCGACGGGCTCGCCGGCCCGGGTGAGCGTCTCTTCTACCTGGGCTCGGAGCAGGTGGACGAGGAGACTCCCGGCGCCCGGCGGATCGACGCGTACGGCGGTGACGGCCGGCAGGAATCCGCAGGAGTGACTCCGGTGCTGCTGGTACTGGGCGTACTGGGCCTGGTGGTCCTGCTGCTGCCAGTGATGATTTTCGTGACCACGGCGGTGCGGTTCGGCAGTGCGGCCCGCGACCGCCAACTCGCCGCGATTCGGCTGGTCGGCGCGGACAGCGCGATGACCCGGCGGGTGGCGGCGGGGGAGAGCCTGGTCGGCGCGGTGCTCGGGTTGGCCCTCGGGGCGCTCGCCTTCCTCGGCGTCCGTGGGGTGGCCGGCGACCTGCTGCCGCCCGGGTTCAGCTTCTTCACCGTCGACCTGCGTCCGGTGCCTGGGTTGGCGTTGCTGGTCGTGGTGCTGGTGCCGACCGTCGCGGTTTTGGTCACCCTCTCCGCGCTGCGGCAGGTGGTGATCGAGCCGCTCGGGGTGGTCCGACGCGGCGGCGAGCGACACCGTCGGTTCTGGTGGCGGCCCCTGCCCTCGCTGGTCGGACTCCTTCTGCTCTACCCGCTGCTCGGCGGCCTCACCGAGCAGGCCGGCGGCCTGCTGGTGGAGCTGCAACTCGCCGCCGGGGCGACGCTGCTGCTGGTCGGGGTGGTGCTGCTCCTGCCGTGGCTGGTGCAGGCGACGGTACGGCGGCTGGGTGGCGGCGGCGTGGCGTGGCAGCTCGCGGTACGCCGGTTGCAACTCGACAGCGACACCGCGGTCCGGGCCGTCTCCGGCATCGCGGTGTCGGTGGCCGGCGTGATCGCCGTGCAGGGAGTGCTCGGCGCGGCGCAGGCGTACGGCGCGAGCGACCTGAGTCCCGACGACGACTTCCAGGCCGTGGTCTACGTGTACGAGCAGGGCACGCCCGACGGTCCCGCGCGGACCTGGGCCGAGGCGCTGGCCGAGACGGTCGGGGTCCGGGCCGCCAGCGGGCTGGCGGACCTGGGCACCGCCCCGGACGCGGCCCAGGTCCACCGGGTCTACGTCGCCGACTGCGCGGCCCTGCGCCAGTACGCCGAGCTGCCCTCCTGCGCCGACGGTGACAGCTTCGCCGGCCCGGGCGGCGCGTCGACGGAGGCGGGCACCACGCTCACCTTCGACGACGGCGGTACGCCGATCCGCTGGACGGTGCCCACCGGGGTCCCCACGGTCCGGCAGTACTCCACGATGGTGGTGGCGGACTTCCTGCTCACCCCGGGAGCGTTGCAGGTGCCGCCGGTCAATCCGGGCACCGTGCTCGTCGCGTACGACCCGGCCGACCGGGACGCGGTGGAGCGGTTGCGCAACACCGTCGCGCAGGTGGACCCGACGGCGGTCGTGCAGACGTTCGAGGAGCGCCGCACCTCCTCGGTGCTGGCCGGTTACCAGCAGGCGCTGCAGATCGGCGCGGTCGTCCTGCTGCTGGTCATCGGCGCGAGCATGCTGGTCAACATCCTCGAACAGTTGCGCGAGCGGCGGCGGCCGTTGGCGGTGCTCAGCGCGTTCGGCGTCCGCCGCCGCAGCCTCTCCGGGTCGGTGCTCTACCAGGTGGCGATCCCGGTGACGCTGGGCATGCTGCTGGCGGTCGTGACCGGAAGCGCGGTGGCGGCCCTGCTCCAGTCGGTCGCCGGTATCTCCGTCGGCGTCAACTGGGCGGCCATCGCCGGAGTGTCCGGCACCGCCGCGGTGCTGGTGCTCGTGGTCACCGCCGCCAGCCTGCCACTGCTGTGGCGGTTGACCCGGGCCGAGGGGCTACGCAGCGAATAGCCGGCTTGACCCTGATGCCGGCTGTCCTCTCCCTGGTGACGGTCATGTTCGTCGACGCGCGGCAGGACGTCGCTGCTGGCCGTCGTGGTGGGCCTGGCCGCCAGCAGGCTTTCGTGCCCGCCGAGTGAAAGTTGACGCCGGAACGCACAGAAGTATCGACGGCTTGTGATATACGGGCTACGCTCCGAGCGAATCGTCGTCGATCCGAGGGGTGGCCATGTCCCGACGTACCGGAAGGCCCTCCTACCTGCTGACCCCACCCGCCCCGGCGGCCCGGCCCTCCGGCTGGTCGATCCTCGGCGCGGTCGCGGCCGTGCTGGTGGTGGCCCTGGTGGGCGGGCTGGTCGGGTTCACCCTGGGACGACCGGACGAGACCGACTCGCGGATCGCCGACATGCGGGCGGCAGAGGTCGAACGGGACGCGCGCCAGATCGTCGAACTGACCGACCTGGCGCGCCGGACCGGTCAGGAGATGGCACCGATCCTGGTGGCCGTGCGGGAGACCGGGGAGTCCGGCCGGGCCCCCGAGCCGACGCAGCTCGACCAGTGGCGGCAGACCATGCGTCGGCTCACCGAGCAGTACGCCGACCCGCCGTCGGGCACCACGGCCACCAACGTCGCCCGGGGCGGCCTGCGCAGCGCGGTGGCCCAGGCCACCGTCGCGGTCGACGCGGTCGCCCTGGCGGCGTCCGCTCCCGACGCCCGGCGGCGCGACCACCTGGCGCTGGCTGCCCGGCAGGCCACCCTCGCCGCCACCACCTGGTCGGTGGCCGCCACGCAGCTCGACCAGATCAACATCGACGCCGGCAACGGCCACCAGCACGTGCACCTCGACGCCGGTGAGGCCGACGGCGCCCTTACCCCGGACGGCGCCGCAGAGGGCACCGGCGGCTGACGGGCTGTTCGCCCACCGCCGGTCCGACTACCGTTGCGGGGCGGCGACGGGTCGCGGACCGGGGGTGGACGACATGGGTGCCGGCGCGCTTCTCGCCGTCAGCGACCTGCACGTGGGCTACGCCGAGAACCGGCGGATCGCGGCGGAGCTGCGACCACGCTCCGACGAGGACTGGCTGCTCGTGGCCGGGGACGTCGGCGACGCGTACGCCGATGTGGAGTGGACACTGCGAACCCTCGCCGAGCGGTTCCACACCGTGGTCTGGGCACCGGGCAACCACGAACTGTGGACCCCCCGGCACGACCCGGTGGACCTGCGCGGCGAGCAGCGGTACGACCACCTCGTCGAACTGTGCCGCGCGCTCGGCGTGCACACCCCGCAGGACGAGTACCCCCTCTGGCGGGGCCCCGGCGGGCCGGTGGTCGTCGCCCCGCTGTTCGTCGGCTACGACTACTCGTTCCGGGCCCCCGGCACCACCACCAAGGAGGAGTCGCTGGCGCGGGCGTACGCCACCGGGATCGTCTGCACCGACGAGTTCATGCTGCACCCGGATCCGCATCCGAGTCGCGACGCCTGGTGCCGGGCGCGGGTGGCGTACACCCGACAGCGGCTGGACGCCTGCGACCCGGGTCTGCCGACCGTCCTGGTCAACCACTATCCGTTGGTCCGCGAGCCGACCGACGTGCTGCGCCACCCGGAGTTCGCCCAGTGGTGCGGGACGGAGCTGACCGCCGACTGGCACGTCCGCTACCGGGCGGCGGCGGTGGTCTACGGTCACCTGCACATCCCCCGGACCACCTGGCACGACGGGGTGCCGTTCCAGGAGGTGTCGCTGGGCTACCCGCGCGAGTGGCAGCCACGGGGCGGGCGACCCGAGCTGCCGCGTGCGGTGGTGTTCGGTGGTGGGTCCGCGACCCCTACGCCGGACGTGGGCAGCGGGCGTGCCGGCTGAGCCTCAGCCCTCGGTCCACCCGTGCCGGGTGGCGATCCTGATCACCTGGTCCCGCAGCCGGACGATCTGACCCGCGGTGAGATCCGGGGCGGCCTGGATGAACGCCTCGGTCACCTCCGTCCGCAGCGCCGCGACGGAGAGCACGTCACAGGTGGCGTCCTCGTCGTACTCCTCGGTGTCGGCGGTGGTGACCGGGGCGGCGAGCGGGCGGCGCTCCGACGCGACGACCCGGACGTCGTAGCCCTTGAGGCCCCGCTCGCCCTCCTTGATCTGGAACTCCACCCGGGTGCCCGGTGTGATCGCCTGCTTGCCCTCCATCAGGTCGTTCGCGTGCACGAAGACGTCCTCGCCGCCCTCCTCCGGGGCGATGAACCCGTACCCCTTCACCTCGTCGAAACGCACCACGCGCCCTACCGCCACAGCACTTTCCCTCCGCTGAACCGCCACCCGCCGTGGTACCCCGCGCCCCGGCCCGTGCCGGACCGTCGCCGCTCATCGGCGGCGGTACAGCGGAAGCCCTCGGTGAGTGCAGCCTACGTCCGGGGGCCGGTCCGGACCATCGTCCGGGCCGGGTCCACCGTCCACTCAGTGCGCGTCCCAGCGGGCGAGATCGCGCAGCCACGCCTGCGCCGAACCGTCCGACGGTGCCCGCCAGTCGCCGCGCGGGGACAGCGAACCACCGGCGACGACCTTCGGGCCGTTCGGCATCGCCGAGCGCTTGAACTGGGCGAAGCCGAAGAAGCGGCGGCAGAAGACCTCCAGCCAGCGGCGGATCTCCGGCAGGTCGTAGCCGACCCGCTTGTGCTCGGGGAAGTTGGGCGGCCAACTGCCCGCCGCCGGGTCGTGCCAGGCGTGCCAGGCCAGGAAGGCGATCTTCGACGGCCGGAAGCCGTACCGCAGCACGTGGAAGAGGGTGAAGTCCTGCAACGCGTACGGGCCGATGGTGCTCTCGGTCGACTGGAGTTCCGCGCCCGGCACCAGTTCCGGGCTGATCTCGGTGTCCAGCACCGCGCGCAGCGTCTCGCCCACCTCCTCGTCGAACTGGCCGCTGCCGATCACCCACCGGATCAGGTGCTGGATGAGGGTCTTCGGCAGGCCCGCGTTGACGTTGTAGTGGCTCATCTGGTCGCCGACGCCGTACGTGCACCAGCCCAGCGCCAACTCGGACAGGTCGCCGGTGCCGAGCACGATCCCGCCGCGCTGGTTGGCCAGCCGGAACAGGTAGTCGGTGCGTAGCCCGGCCTGCACGTTCTCGAACGTCACGTCGTAGACCGGTTCGCCGGCACCGAACGGATGGCCGAGTTCCTGGAGCATCAGCCGCGCGGTGGCGGTGATGTCCAGCTCGGCCGCGGTGATCCCGAGCGAGCGCATCAGCTTGTGGGCGTTGTCCCGGGTGTGCGCGCTGGTCGCGAAGCCCGGCATGGTGAACCCGAGGATGTCGCTGCGCGGGCGGCCCGCCCGGTCCATCGCCCGCGCCGCGACGATCAACGCGTGGGTCGAGTCCAGGCCGCCGGACACCCCGATGACGACCTTCGGGTCGCCGGTCGCCGCCAGCCGCTGGTGCAGGCCGGCGACCTGGATGTGATACGCCTCGTAGCAGTCCTGCGCCAGACGCGCCGCATCCGACGGCACGAACGGGTACCGCTCGACCCGCCGCCGCAGCCCCAGGTCCCGCGTCGGCGGCTCCAGCCGGAACCGCACCTCGCGGAAGCCGCCGGTCCGCTCCGCGTGCGCCCGCCGGTTGTCGTCGAAGGTGCCCATCCGGAGCCGTTCCTGCCGCAACAGGTCCAGGTCGACGTCGGCCACCGCGTGCCGCTCGTCGGCCGGGAACCGGTCGGTCTCGGCGAGCAGCACACCGTTCTCGTAGATCATCGTCTGGCCGTCCCAGGACAGGTCCGTGGTGGACTCGCCCAGGCCCGCCGCCGCGTAGACGTACGCCGCCAGGCAGCGGGCCGACGCCGACCGGCACAGCAGTCGACGGTCCTCGGCCCGACCCACCGTGATCGGGCTGCCGGAGAGGTTGACCAGGACGGTCGCGCCGGCCAACGCCGCCTCGGCGCTCGGCGGCACCGGCACCCACAGGTCCTCGCAGACCTCGGCGTACAGCACCAGGCCCGGCACGTCCTCGGCGGTGAACAGCAGGTCCACCCCGAACGGCACCTCGACGCCGCCGAGCCGGATCGTCCCGCCGCGCTCGTCGACCCCCGCGCCGATCTGCCGGGCCTCGTAGAACTCCCGATAGTTCGGAACGTACGACTTCGGCGCCACGCCCAGCACCCGACCCCGGTGCACCAGTACCGCGCAGTTGTAGACCCGGCCCCGGTGCCGCAGCGGCGCACCGACGACGAGCACCGGCAGCAGCTCCGCCGACTCCGCGACCAGGTGCGCCAGCGCCGCCTCCACCTCGTCCAGCACCGCGTCCTGGAGCAGGAGATCCTCGATCGAGTAGCCGCACAGGCCCAGTTCCGGGAAGACCGCCACGGCCACCCCCTCGGCGGCGCACCGGCGGGCCTGCCGCAGGACGGCCTCGGCGTTGGCGGTGGGCTCGGCGATACGCGTACGCCCGGTGCAGGCGGCGACCCGGACGAACCCGTGCTGGTAGACGGAGCGGAAGTTCACCGCCCCATCATCGCCGACCCCCGACCCGGCCCCGGCTGGGACCCGACCGGGGCCGGGTCATCGACGCCGCCGGGTGAGCGACCGGTTCCACCTGGTGACCACCCGTTCGTCGGATTGCGCCTGCCGGGTCCGATCATCATGATCGGACCGGCCGGACCGCCGACACCGGGGTCCGACGCGTTCGCGCCGGTCACCGCGGTCTCGCGGCGCGCAGGTGCGGCACCGGAGGGTCGGGGAATGAGCAGTGGCGTCGTGGCGGGTCTCGTCGGCGGGCTGCTCTGCCTGCTGGGGGTGGCCGTGCTCGGCTGGGCGACGGTCGCCTACAACCGGCTGGTCCGTCGCCGCAACCAGGTGCAGGCCTCCTGGGCCCAGATCGACGTGCAGCTCAGCCGCCGACACGACCTGATCCCCAACCTGGTCGAGACGGTCAAGGGGTACGCGGCGCACGAACGCGACGCGTTGACGGCGGTCTCCGCGGCCCGCAGCGGTGCGCTGGCCGCCGCCACCACGCCCGGCCCCACCGGTCGCGCCGGTGCCGAGACCGTGCTGACCGAGGCGGTCGGTCGGCTGCTCGCGCTCGCCGAGGCGTACCCGGACCTGCGCGCCGACCACCAGTTCGCGGCGTTGCAGGCCGAACTGTCCCGCACCGAGGACCGCATCGCCTACGCCCGGCAGTTCTACAACAGCGCGGTGCAGACGTACAACACCACCGTGCAGTCGGTGCCCACCAACCTGATCGCCGGTGCGGCCGGCTTCCGCACGCGGGACTACTTCGAGGCCGGGACGGGCGAGCGTGGTGCCGTCGGAGTCGGCTTCGCGGACGGCGGCACGTGATGGACGGCCGTCTCCTGCTCGACCTGACGGTGGGCCTGGGCGCCCTCGTCGGCTGGCTGCTGCTCTACGGCGTCGTCCGGTGGGTCACCCGGCCCGCCGCCGTGGCACCCGCGCCGGCCACCCCGGATCTCGGTGCCGAATCGCCCGCCGTGGTCAACCTGTTGGTCAACCGTTGGTCGCTGACCGAGGACGCCGCCGAGGCGACCCTGCTCGACCTCGCCGCCCGGAGTTTCCTGGAGATCCGCCAACCCGGCGACGACCCGAGGCAGAGCACCGTCCACCTGCCGGCGGCTGCGCCGGACGAGGCCGCACTGCGCCCGTACGAGCGCGAGGTGCTCGACCGGGTCCGCGCACTGGCGGTGGACGGCGTCCTGCCGCTGACCGCGCTGACCTTCCGCGACGAGACCCGGGCCCGGGCGTGGAACCGGCGGCTGCGCGGGCAGGTGATCGCCGACGCCCGTGCCGCCGGCCTGTCCCGGCGGCGCTTCGGTCCACGCGTGACCGGTCTGCTGGTCGGCGCGGCGCTGGCCGCCGCCGCGGTGGTCGGGCTGGCCGCGCTGCACCTCGCGAGCTGGCATCCGACCTCGGGCAACCACGCGTTCATCGCCGGGATCGCGGTGTTCGTCCTGCTCTCCACGCTGGCCGGGGCGTCACCGGGCGAACGCGACACGGCGCTCGGCCGTCAGGTGGCGGCCCGGTGGCTCGGTGTGCGGGACTGGCTGCGCGGGCACGAGCAGTTCGACGAACTGCCCCCGGCCGCGGTGGTGATCTGGGACCGCTACCTCGGCTACGGTGCCGCCGTCGGGGCCACCCGCCTGGCCAGCACGGTGCTCGACCTCGGCCTGGGCGACCGCACCTCGGTCTGGTCGTCGTACGGCGGCAGGTGGCACCGGATACGCGTCCGCTACCCCCGGCTGCTGCCCCGCTACGGCCGGTCGGCACCGCGTCTGCTGGCCGGCGGCGTGATCGGCGTCGCCGTCGGCGCCTTCCTGCTCGACGCCTTCGGTCCCACGTTCACCCTCACTCCGTCGACGGTGAACCAGGCCGCCCGGATCTTCGACCTGGTGCGCAACGGCGTCACCGTGGTGGTGGTCCTGGTGCTGCTATCCGGCCTGCACACCGTGGTCCGCACCCTGCTGGACCTGGCCACCGAGCGCACCGTCACCGGCGAGGTGCTCTGGATCGAGGTGTGGCGCAGCGTCGCCCGGGGCGAGAACAGCCCGCCCCGACCCTGGCTGCACTACCTGGCCGTGGACGACGGGACCGCCGACCGCACCACCGCGTGGGGACTGCCCAGCGAGTGGGCGACGCGCTGCCGCGACGGCGACGTGGTGACCCTGCGGGTACGTCCCTGGTCCCGGCGGGTGGTCGCGCTGTCGGTGGTCGGGCACGGCCGGTCCCGGCACACCACCGGCACGACCGTTCCCGACTCCGGTTCGCCGCCCGGACCGGGCAGCGGGTCAGCCGGTGGTGGACCCGGGCCGGTCGCGCCGACGCCCCCGCCGACCGCCACGCCCTGACCCCGGACGGTGGCCCGTGGACGACGGGTCCGAACCCGAACCGTTCCCGGCCCGGGCCTGCGCCTCCCGAGTGAGCATCGTGGCCCGCGAGGCGAGTTCGTCCACCCGCTCCCGCAGCCGCCGCACGGTGACCTCGCCCGCACCGGCGTCGGACAGTTCGCCGAGCAGCCGGGTGTAGTCGCTGACCAGCCGCGCGTAGCCCCGGCCGGTGCTGCGGGCGGAGATCCGGCCGTACCGCTGGTCGAGGTCGACGATCTGCTGCGCCAACCCGGCCGCCGCGGCACTGAGCGCGCTGCGCTCGTCGGCCTGCTCGTCGCGTCGGCGTCGCCGCTGCGCGGCCAGCCGCCCGGCCCGCCGACCGGCGATCCAGAGCGAGGCGGCACCGGCGACCACACCGCCGGCCGCCGCGCCGGCCAGCAGGTACCGGGGCAGCGACGGGCTGATCGTGCGAGCCCCGTCCGGGAGGTTGCCGGCGCGCACCAGCAGGTCGTAGTTGACCACGATGACCTTGAACGCCTCCAGCGGCCGGTCCACGAACGAGTCCACGCCCCGGCTGATGATCGTCTCCGCGACCATCGCGCGGCCGAAGTCCTTGCTGTCGCGCTGGCGGATGCGCGAGCAGCCGTAGGTGTCCCAGTCGTCGCCGTCGCGGCTCAACGCCAGCACCAGCGTGCCCTTCGCGGCCTGCCGGGTCTGGTCGCAGGCGTCCCGCAGGTCGTCGCCGGGCGCCATCAACAGCACCACCAGCCGCCGGTTGCCGATGATCCGCTCGGCGGCGGGCCGGTCCAGGTCCACTCCGGGGGCGACGTACGTCGACGAGGCGCGCACCTCGCGGGCGATCGGGCCGTCCAGGATCCCGCCCGACCACAGCGCCCACCCGGCCAGCACCAGACAGGCCAGCACCGCCCCGCCGAAGGTCGTGCCGACCAGCGCGGCCAGGCCGCGTCGCAGCGCGGCGGTCACGACAGCCTCCCCTGGAGGTAGAGGTCGGGGCGGTAGCCGGGAATGCCGGTCAGGCGGGCGGTCTCCTCCAGTTCCGCCGTCGCGTCGTCGAGCAACCGGCGGACGTGCCGCTCCGGTAGTCCCTCGTCGAGCGCCTTCCGGGCCGCTTCGAGCCTGCCGATGCCCCGGGTCAACGCGGGATTGCTGCGCGCGTCGGTGAGCAGCGACGCCTCGACCGCGAGCGCGGTGAGCCCGGCCAGCCGGGCCCGCACACCACCACGTTGCGGGTCACCCGGGCGGGTGCCGGAGCGGCGCAGCGACCGGATCGACAGCACCAGGAAGCCCGCCACGCAGGCCGCGAAGATCCAGGGCAGGGCGGGCAGCGCCACCCGCAGCGGATCCAGCGGGCGGTAGGGCAGCGGGCGGTCGAACAGGCCCGCGTACCGAATGTCGGTCACCCGGCCCAGGTAGACGCCGAGCACGTTCTGCTGCGGGTAGTCGTAGCGGCTGAGCCGGTCGCCGAAGTGGGCGTAGAAGCTGGTCGCGGCCAGCTCGGCGAAGTCCGCCGCGCCCGGACCGTGGTATTCGATCCAACTGCCGTACATCACCACCAGCGGCTGGTCCGGGAAGAGCCGGTGCAGCGCCGGACCGTACGCCGGGAGCGCCTCGCCGTACGGCTGGGCGGGCAGGGCGACGTACCAGGCGCCGTCGGGGAAGGCGGTGGGCGCGTCCTGCGGCACCTGGCGCAGGGTGGCACCCTCGGCGATGTGCAGCCCGTCGGCGTGCAGGTCGGCGGTGACCGCGTCGAGCTCCGTCCGACTCGGGTCGCGCCAGCGCAGCGTGTCCTCATCGGCCGGGCGCGGCACCTTGCGCAGCGCGGTGATCAACGTGACCAACTGGCCGGTGACGTCACCGGTGGCGAACTGGGCCCGCCAACCGGGCAGGGTGTCCGGGGTGGCCTGGAACATGCCGCCGCTGACCTGGGTGCCGATCACCCGGATCGTGGCGCTCCTGACCTCCCGTACCCGCTTGCGTTCCTCCTCGTCCAGGCCCGGCGGTGCGACCAGGATGCGGGTGTCGTCGTCGCCGATCGCGTCCCGCACCCGCTGCTCGTCCCATCGGGCGACGGCGCCCGGCAGGCGTACCACCGGGTCGGCGTCGACCAGGGCGGTCATCTCTTCGGTGGACGGCACGGTGGCGTCGCTCAGCTCACCGGCGGAGCCCTCCTCGACCCGCTTCGACACCGCCGGGGACTGGCCGTAGCTGACGTCGATGCTCTGCTGCTGGGCGAGCAGGAAGACCGCCAGCACGACCACCGCGACGGCGAGCAGTCCCCAGCGCAGCGGTTCGGTGCGTCGGATGCCCCGGGGCGCGGTCACCGCTGCGCCTGCCACAGCTCGTCGGCGCGGCGGGCGAGGTCGGCCGCCGCGCGGGCGGCCGTGACACCGCCGTGGTCGGCGGCGAGCAACTCGGCCCGGGTGAGCAGGCCGTCCGCCTCGGGTACGCGGGCACTCGTCGCGTCGCGGCTGACCGTGGCGCTGTCGATCGCGGCCCGCGCGGTCGACCAGGCCACCAGGCGGTCCTGCCGGCGCGTACGCAGGCGTGGCAGCAGGGTGGTGAGGACTCCGGCACCCAGCAGCAGTACGCCGCCGGAGAGCCAGGTGAGCAGGGATGGTGACATGTGCTCCCGCCATCCGAGGGGGTCGGTACGGCTACCTGTCTAGCGCACCGGTGCCAGCTCGTCGCAGGCCACCCCTGGTGCCGGGTGGTCCGGCCGGACCCGCGAGGGGTGCCGGCCGGACCGCTGCGGTCAGCGGGAGTAGTACTCGACGACCAGTTGCTCGTCGCAGAGCACCGGCACCTCGGCCCGCTGCGGCAACCGGATCAGCCGTGCGGTCAGCCCGGCCAGGTCGACGTCGAGGTAGGGGGCGGTCCGGTCCGGGGCGTGCGCACCGGCGGCGGCCACCACGAACGGGGTCTTGGCACGGCTGCCCTCGCGGACCGCGATCACGTCGCCGGGGCGCAGCCGCGCGGAAGGGCGGTCCACCCGTCGTCCGTTGACGTTGACGTGCCCGTGGGTGACGGCCTGGCGGGCCTGGTAGATGGTGCGGGCCAGCCCGGCACGCAGGACCAGGGCGTCCAGCCGCGTCTCCAGGTCGATGACCAGTTCCTCGCCGGTCTTGCCCGGACGGCCCACGGCGCGTTCGAAGGCCAGCCGGAGCTGCTTCTCCCGCAGGTCGTACTGCGCCTTGAGGCGCTGCTTCTCAAGCAGCCGGACCTTGTAGTCGCTCTCCTTGGTCCGGGCCCGACCGTGCACGCCGGGTGGGTAGGGCCGGCGCTCGAAGTACCGCACGCACTTCGGGGTCAGTGGGATGCCGAGGCGGCGGGAGCGCTTGATCTTCGGGCGGGACTGGTTCATCATCACCTCTCTAGTAAGGTAAGGCTAACCTAATGGGAGGTGAGGTCTTGAGCAAGGCACCCCTGACGGCGACCACCGCCACACCGGCCGAGCGACTGCGTACGCTGCTCGCCGGTGCGGACTCGCTGCGCCTGCGGACCAGCCGCCACCGCGCGGACCTGATCGGACGGCACACCCTCGACGCCGACGGGCAGCTCCGGGTGGCGCTGCCCGTCCACGCCGAACTGGCCCGACACCTGCTCGACACGGGGGAGGTGCCGGCCCTGGCCGAGCTCACCGACCTGGCGCCGGTCCCGGCCCGCCACCGGGTCCGGGCCCGTGCCACGCTCACCGGCTGGCTCACCCTGGACGACCTCGACGGCGGCGACGTGACCGCCGTCCTCGTGCTCGCCACCGCCGACCTCGTCGACCCCGACGGCGACGCCACCGTGGACCCGGACGACCTGGCCGCCGCCGATCCCGACCCGCTCGCCCGGTACGAGGCCGAGCTGCTGCGCCACCTGGCCGACGCCCATCCGGAGACGCTCGGCGGGCTGGCGCGCCTGGTGCCGGCCGACCGGCGGGCCGGTGCCGGCCGGGTGCACCCGCTGCGGCTGGACCGGCACGGGATCGTGCTGCGCCTGGAGGTGCCCGAGGGGCACCGCGACGTGCGACTCGCCTTCGCCGAGACGCTCGCCGGACCGGACGACGTCAGCGCGGGCCTGGCCCGCCTGCTCGGTGTCGAGCCCGGCTGCCCCACCTGCGCCCGCCCGCACCCGTGACCCCGACCCGGCCGCCCGCCCGAACGGAGCCCGCCCATGCAACCGAGTAGCGCCGAGATCGCCCGTACCCTGGCCAGCAGCGCCACGCTCGCCACCGTGACGGCGTACCGCGGGCCCGCGGTGACCGACGTCCGGCACGGCGCCGCTGCCGACGGCCGCATCCTGCTGGTGTGCCGCCGCGACGACCCGCTCGCCGGCACCACCGGCTCGGTGCTCGTGCACGTCGCGGACGTGCCGCCGCTGCCCTTCTCGCCTACCTGGGGCCGGTTGCGGGTCGGCGGCCGGGCCACCCCGTTGACCGGGGCCGCCGCCCGCGCCGCCGCCGACGCGGTCGCGGCCACCCGGCCCGATCCGGACCTGCTGGACATCGGTACGGAGACGGTCATCGTGGAGGTGGTGCCCAAGCGCGTCACCCTCACCGGCCGAGACCGGGACCTGCCGGTGCGGCTCGCCGACTACCGGGCCGCCGCACCCGACCCGATCTCCGCGATGGAGCGAACGCTCCTGGTCGACCTGGTCGACCACCACGGCGCGCAGTTCTATCCGTTCCTGCGGCGGCAGTTGGTCGCCGCCGGTGTCGACGTGCCCGCCGACTGTCTGCCGTGCCCGCTGCGGCTGGACCGGCACGGGCTGCTGGTGTCGACACCCACCCCCGACGGCGGGACCGCCTGCTACCGGCTCTGCTTCACCCCGCCCCTGACCGGGCATCAGGACCTGGTGAAACGGTGGCACGCGGCGCTGTTCCACCCGTGCGACCGGCACTGACCCGCACCGTTTCGTCGTCGACACCAACAGGTTGAGTCGGGCAGGGCATAACTTTTGCTATCTGAATAAAAAGATGACGGGCTATTGAACGAAGCCCCGTCGTCGCAACGATGACCGGATGCGTCGACTCCCAGCGGCTCCCCGACGCGCGGTCTCGGGCCTCCTCGCGCTCGTCCTCGCCTCGGCCGCCGTCCTCCTCGCGTCCACCCCACCGGCCGCCGCCCACGGCACCCTGGCGGTGTCCACACCAGCCGAGGGCGCCACCGTCGACAAGGCACTGAGCACGGTGGAGCTGTACTTCACCGAGCAGGTCCGGGACGACGCGTACTTCACCGTCACCGCGCCCGGCGGCGCCCGCGTCGACAACGGCTGGACGCACGGTGCACCCACGCCGCTGGACCGCCCCGTCCGGGAGTACTTCCTGGTCGACGGCGTCTTCGAGCCACGCGAGTACGCCACCGGCTACCCCGCGACGGTGACCCTCGCGCACCTGCCCGCGACCGGCCGCTACTCGGTCAGCTACCTCTCCGTCGCCTCCGACGGCGAGACCGTACGCGGCACCATGAGCTTCCGCTACACCGGACCGGTCACCGACGCACCAGCCGGATGGCAGCCGCCCACGGACCAGCCCGCCCCGGCACTGCTCGCCGCCGCCCAGCAGCACGAGACGTCCGGCTCCGGCGCGACGCCCGCCACCTCACCCGAGGCGGCCCCCGCACCGGCGATGACCGCGCCCCCCTCATCTTCCGGCGACGGCGGGGACGGTGCCGGACGGCTCGCCTGGCTCACCGGCGCGGTGGCGCTCGGGGCGGCGCTCGCAGCCCTGCTCGTCCTGCGCCGCCGCCCCACCACCGGCGTCCCCACCGGTCGGTCCCGTCCCACCCGCAGACCCGCCCGACCCCGGGGTGACACCCGCCGGACCGGCACCGGACGTCGACCCGACGCCAGGGCCGGCGCGAAGAAGTCGGCCTCGGGAGGCAAGTCCGCCACCGGCGGAGCCAAGGCGTCCACGGTGACCGCCTCCACGGTGGGAACCGGCCGGACCTCGACGGTGGCCGCGACGTCCCCGGCGCGCGTGAACGCGACGTCGGCGACCGGTGGCACGTCCTCGGCGGACGGCCCGGTCGGTGCGCTCGCCACCACCGAGCGGGAAACGCCGGTCGTCGACCCACCGGACGACGCGGAACCGGCCCCCGTCGGCCCGGCGAACCGGCGCGGCGACACCCGGCTGGTGCTGCTGGTCGGTGGGCTGGTGGTGGCGCTGCTGGCCGGGTTCGGACTGGGGCGCCTCGGTACCGACGAGCCCCGGACCACCAGCACCGGCGGTCGGCAGGCGGCCACCGCCGGGGCACCGGTCGCCGGAGCGATGGCGGGCGACGGACACCAGCACCCACCGGGCACCGGGCCGCACACGCACCCCGGCGACGGGACCGGCCAGGCGACCGGCACCCAGGTCAGCGTGGGCGGCTACACCATGCAGCCGGTGCTGCGTACGCAGCAGAGCGGCAAGGCCGTCGACTACCGGTTCCGGATCGTCGGCCCCGACGGGCAGCCCGCCACCCGGTTCGCGGTGGTGCACGACAAGCCGCTGCACCTGATCGTGGTCGGCAACGACCTCGGCGGCTACCAGCACCTGCACCCGACGATGACGCCGGACGGCACCTGGAGCGTCCCGCTGACCCTGGACAGGGCCGGTGACCACCGCGTCTACGCCGACTTCTCCGTCACCACCACCGACGGTCGACAACTGCCGTTGGTGCTCGGCGTGGACCATCAGGTGCCCGGGGCGTACACCCCGGCGGGGCTGCCGCCGCCGCAGCGGGAGACGACCGCCGGGCCGTACACGGTGGTGCTGGAGGGTACGCCCACGGTGGGCGTGACCACGCCGTTGGCCCTGCGGGTCGACCGCACCGGCGGCACCGAGCCGGCCCGACTGGAACGCTACCTGGGCGCGTACGGGCACCTGGTGCTGATCCGGGAGGGGGACCTGGGTCTCGTGCACGTCCACCCCGAGCAGGAACTCGTCGACGGCGCGGTGACGTTCTGGCTGACCCCGCCCAGCCCCGGCCGGTACCGGGCGTTCTTCGACTTCCAGGTCGACGGCGAGGTGCACACGGCCGCGTACACGGTCACCGTGGAATGACCGGGCCCGCCGCAGGGCCATCCGAGGTGGCGTGACGCCTGCGGAGCAGGACCGGTGCTGCCGCGAGCGTGGCGGCGATCGCGCCGAGACCCGCGACGAGGATGCTGGTCGCGCCGCCGAGGACCACCACGGCCGGTCCACCCAGCGCGGTGCCGGAGAGGTTGGCGCCGTTGAGGAGCGCCGAGGCGCAGGCGAAGGCACGACCCCGCACCTCGGCGGGCACCTCGGCGTGGATGAGGTTCCGGACGGCCAGGTTCTGCAGGGCGTTGGCGACGCCAGTGCACACGAAGCCGACGAGGGCCACGGCGAGGACGGGGAGCACCGCGACGACGGTCAGCGCCACACCCATGAGGAGCCCGGCTCCCACGAGCACGCGCGGCTGGGCGGCCACCGGCACGCGGGGCGCGAGGAGGACCGACGCGGCCACCATGCCGACGGCGTGGGCGGTGAGCAGCAGTCCGTAGCCGACGTCGGTGGTGCCGACGTCCTCGCGGGCGAAGAACACCCGGGCGGTGCCCATGGTGGCGGTGAAGATGACCGCAGCGGCCAGCGCGGAGATGGCGGTGACCAGCACGTGGTTGCGGCCCAGCACGGTGACACCCTCGCCGACCTGCTGCGACCAGCGTGGGCGCGCGCCGGACACCGGCTCGTGGCGCACCGCGACGACGGTGACGACCAACGCCATCAGCACGAACGACACCGCGTCGACCAGCAGCGCGCCCCGGCTGCCGAACGCGGCCACGAGTATCCCGGCCAGGGCCGGCCCAAGGACGTTCCCGACCGACCGGAAGGCTTCCAGGCGCCCGTAGCCGTAGGCGACACGTTCCTCGCCGACGGCTGCGGGCACCAGAAGCAGCAGTGTCGGCGAGACGACGGCGAGACCGGCCCCGAGCGTGGCCACGAGCAGCAGCGTGACGCCGACGTGATCGGTGAACGCGACGACCACCACCACGGCGGCCTGCACCAGGGCGACCGCCGTGACCAGAAGGCGGCTCTCCACCCGGTCGACCAGCGGCGCGGCCACCGGGCCGACCACCACGATCGGCAGCACCCCCGCCACCACCAGGGCGGAGATCAGGACCGCCGAGGCGCCCTGCTCGTAGAACCGCAACGTCAAGGCCACCAGCGCGACCTGGTCGCCCATCGAGGAGATCGCATAGGCCACGGCGACGGCGGTCAGCGCGGAACCGCCGCGAATCGACATCTGACGATCCTGGCACGTCCTGGACGGGCGTGCCGCCTCACCACCCCGGCTTCGACGGTCCCCGTGGCTCGTCCTGAAGCCGCTCGAAGTGGATCTGCGTCCGGTGGAAACCGATCGGACTCCGGATACGTCGGATCGGCATGAAGATTCATCGAAGCGGGCGGCTGGCGGTCCTTCCTCTGCTGTTGCTGACCTCGGCGGCCTGTGGCCAGCAGGGGGCCGGCGGCGCGGGCGACGCCGGTTCTCCCGAGCGTTCCTACTCGGCGGACTCCGTGGTGTTCCGGATGGACTACGTCGGCGGGTTCGTCACGCCGGCCATGCTGGCCACCCGCCTGCCCGCGATCAGCGTCTACGGCGACGGGCGGGTGATCACCGAGGGGCCGACGACGTTGCAGTATCCCGGCCCGGCCCTGCCCAACCTCCAGGTCCGCACCATCAGCGCCGACGAGGTCGAGAAGCTGGTGGCGCAGGCCCGGGCGGCCGGTGTCGGCGGAGTCTCCGATCTCGGGACCCCGCCGGTCGCCGACGCCGCCTCGACCCGGTTCACCCTGCTGGGGGACAAGGGCGTCGAGGAGTCCGAGGTCTACGCGCTCGGCGAGGCCACCGGCACCGACAGCGGCCTGAGCGCCGAGCAGCAGTCGGCCCGGGACAAGCTGCGCGCCTTCGCCGAGTCGTTGACCGACCCGGCGGGCCCGCTCGGCGACACCCTGGGCGACACCACGTCGTACGCGCCGACCGCCGTGGCGGCCGTCGCCGAGCCGTGGGTGGCCGACAGCGAGGCCGGTGAGCAGCCCGAGGTGGCCTGGCCCGGGCCGGCCCTGCCCGGCACGACCCTCAACAAGGACCTGGGGCTGGGCTGTGTGACGGTCACCGGGGACGAGTTGGGGACGCTGCTCGGTGCCGCCGCGAGCGCCAACACGGCGACGCCGTGGACCTCCGACGGCAAACAGTGGCGGGTCACCCTGCGGCCGCTGCTGCCCGAGGAGTCGGACTGCGGCGATCTCGCGAACAAGCGCTGAATCCCGACCGGGCGGCCGGTCACCCGACCCGGCCGCCCGGCGCGCGGACCACTCGGTAGGCTGCCGCGCGATGAACAGCCCGACTCGCATCCTGGTGTACGGGGTGCACGGCTCCGGCAAGTCCACCCTCGCGCAGCAGTTGGCCCACCGGCTCGGGCTGCCCTGGCACCCGGTCGACGACCTGCTCTGGGAACCGGGCTGGGTGGAGGTGCCGGTCGCGGTGCAGCGCAGCCGGATCGAGGCGATCTGCCGCAAGGAGCGGTGGATCCTCGACGGGGCGTACCACGGCTGGCGGGACGTGCCGCTGGCCCGGGCCGACCTGGTGATCGGGCTGGACTACCCGCGCGGGCTCTCCTTCCGGCGGCTGCTGCGCCGTACCGTGCACCGGCTCCGGACGGGGGAGGAGATCTGCAACGGCAACCGCGAGTCGCTGGGCAGCGTGCTCTCCTCGGAGTCCGTCCTGGTCTGGCACCTCACCGGGTACGCCCGCGAACGCGCCCGGATGCGCGCCTGGCAGCAGGACCCGGCCGGGCCGCCGGTGCTGCTGTTCGACACCCCGCAGGCGCTGGAGCACTGGCTCGCCGCCCTACCGCCCCGCCCGCCCGGCGCGTCGCCCCGCTGATTCGCCCCACCGGCCGCCGCCCGCTCCCGCCCGGCTGACCCGCCGCGCCCCACCGGCCGCCCCGGCTCGTCGAACCGCCCCGGCTCAGAGTCCCTGTCGGCGGGCCACGCTGATGGCCTGGGCCCGGTCGGCGACCTGGAGCTTGGCGAAGATGTTGGAGACGTGGTTGCGGACCGTCTTCGTGCTCAGGCCCAACCGGGTCGCGATCTGCGGGTTGGTCAGGTGCGCGGCGATGAGTGTCAGGATCTCCCGCTCGCGTGCGGTGAGTTCGGGGAACGCCGGTTCGGCCCGGTCCAGCCCGGCGAAGTAGCCCATCAGCCGGGTGGCGATGGCCGGGCCGAAGATCGCCTCACCGTCGGCCACCACCCGTACCGAGCGGATGATCTCCAGTCGGCGGGCTCCCTTGAGCACGTACCCCCGGGCACCGGCCCGCAGCGCGGCGAAGACCGAGTCGTCGTCGTCGGCCATGGACAGGATCAGGACCCGGACGTGTGGGCTCATCCGGACCATCCGCTCGGTGGCCGCGATGCCGCCCATGCCCGGCATGGTCAGGTCGAGCAGCACCACGTCGGGTTGCACCCGGCCGAGCACGGCCAGCGCCTCCTCGCCGCTGGCTGCCTCGCCGCACACCTCGATGTCTGGGCTGGTGGCGAGCAGCGCGCGCAACCCGGCCCGGAACGGCGCGTGGTCGTCAACCAGCAGGGTCCGGATCTGGTCCATCGGTCTCCTTCATACCGGTGAGCAGGGTCGCGGTCACCAGCGTGCCGGCGCCCGGTGTCGAGGTGACGACGCAGGAGCCGCCGAGTTCTTCGGCCCGTTCCCGCATCGTGTGCATGCCCACGCCGTCGGGCCGGTCGGGTCGGCGGCCGCGGCCGTCGTCGCGGATCTGCAGGCACAGCCGTCCGCCGGAGACCCGCAGCCGCACCTGCACCTGGGTGGCGCGGGCGTGTCGGCGGGCGTTGTTCAGCGCCTCCACCGCGATGCGGTAGGCGGCCACCTCGGCCGCCGCGGTGAGTTCGGGGAGCACCGGCGGGGCGTCGAAGACCACCCGGGGCCCGTCGTCCGGCCAGCCGGCGATGTGCGACCGCAGCGCCGCGACCACGTCCATGGTGTCCAGCGCCGGTGGCCGCAGACCGTTGACCAGCCGCCGGACGTCGGCGACGGCGGTCTGGGCGTCCACCACGATCTCCTCCAGCAGCCGCTGGGTCTGCGGACCCGGGCCGAGTTCCTGGGCTGCCTCGGCGCGCATGGTCAGTCCGGCCAGCGTCGGCCCGAGGCCGTCGTGCAGGTCGCGACGCAGCCGCCGTCGTTCCTCCTCGCGGGCGAGCACCAACTGCTCCCGAGAGCGTTGCAGGTCGGCGGCGAGCGACTGGGCCCGGTCCAGGGCGCCGACCGCCTGCACCGCCACCCCGATGTGCCGGGCCAGGTCGCGCAGCAGCCGCAGTTCCCAGGCGCCGAGCGTGGTCTCCCCGATCCGGGGGCCGAGCAGCAGGTGACCGACGGTGTCGTGGGCGGCCAGCGGCAGCCGCACCGGGTCCGGTGGCGGCACCCCCAGCCGGTACGACCGGCCGTCGACCGTCTCGATCCCGACGTAGGACAGGTGCAGCGCCTCGCGAACCGTCGCCGTGCTGGTGGCGAGTACGGCGGCGGCGTCCTGGGTCTGGTCCAGCCGTTGTCCCAGCCGGGCCAGCACCGCGTACGGGTCGTCGCGTTCGCCGTACACGAGCAGGTTGACGCGGCGTTGCAGCCAGCCGCGCAGCGGCGCGAGGATCAGCGCGGCCACGGCCGCCGCGACGAACGAGACCGGCAGGCTCGCCGAGGCGTCGAAGCCGGCCCCGAGCAGGCCCACGACCAGCACGTACACGCCACCGACCGCCACCGACAGGGCGACGAACACAGCGGTCCGGCTGATCAGCAGGTCGATGTCGAAGAGTCGGTGTTGCAGGACGGCGATACCGATGGCGACCACGATCAGCGCGCCGCTCAGGCCGCCGGCCAGGTCCCAGAACAGGTTGCCGTGCGGCCAGATGTTCGGGTGGCCGTCGGTCAGGCCGGCGACGAGCCGGGCGACCACCACGGCGACCGCGACCGCGACCGCGTACCCGAGCCACTTGACCTGCTGGCGGTGGACCCCCTGGGCCCGACGGGCCTGCCACACCATGGTGCACCCGGCGGCCACGTAGATGACCGCACTGGCCAGGGTGGCCGGGATGGCGGCCAGGTCGGCGATCGGCTGCCAGCCGGACACCCCGAGCGGGTTGACCGCGCTGACCGGGCCGATCTGTTCGTTGGTGCCGGGTCGCAGCGCCCCGGTGACCATGGCGACCGCACCGAGGAGCACCACCGTCCAGACCGCCGGGCGCCACCGGGGCGACAGCAGCCGGCCGTCGGGGAAGAACACCGGGATCAGCGCCACGGCCGCGTTGCCGGGCACCCAGAGCCAGTTCTGTGGCCAGGCCAGCGCCTCGGCGAACGGCAGCGCACCGGGTGCCACCACCAGCCCGTACGCGGCGTACTGGCCGCACGCCTCCTGGAGTGAGAAGCAGAGTCCGCTGGTCAGGGCCAGCCAGCCGATCGGGTTGTCCGGGCGGTGCGCGGCGATCGCCGCGCCGACGACGGCCCAGGCCGTCACCAGCAGCAGGTGCGACAGGTCGCCCACCGAAGCGCCGTTGAGGATCGCCAGTCCGACCGCGACGGCGGCCAGTTGCAGCGAGGCCCCGCTCAGCGACCACGCGGCGCGGCGCGTCCAGGCGGGGCGCGGCGCACGCGCGGCTCGCGTCCGGGTGGTGCCCGCGACCGGCACGACAGCGGTGTTCTCGGTGGTCATGGCGTCGCCGAGACTAGACCGTGTCGCCGGGCCGGCGGATCGGGCGACCGGCCCGACCCCGTGGACGCCACGCCGGGCCGGTGCCCGCACGTGGCTCCGTCGGTGCCGGGCCGGGGCCACACGCTCAGGACCGTCCGCCCGGACGCTGGCGCAACGCCAGGGTCACCCCGGCGACGACCAGCCAGATCCCGCCGGGCACCAGCGCGATGTACTGCACCGGCGCGAGCTGGGTGGCCGCGATCAGGACGGCGATGACCGCGCTGAAGACGGCGAACCAGCGGCTGACCGAGCCGTGCCGGAGCCCACCGACCGCGACCGCCGCGGCGGTCAGCCCGATCCCGCCCCACAGCCAGGCCATGGTGCTGTAGATGGTGAGCATCGGCGCGATGACGTCCGGGTCCCACTCGTCCGCCGCGTTCAACGAGAAGAACAGCTCGGTGGAGATCCCGCCGCCGATCAGCAGTCCGACCAGCACCAGACCGACCCCGCTCGCGGCGAGCGTGGGCAGCAGGCTGCCGGCGGGCTCCTGCGCCCCCAGGTAACGGCGCAGCCCGGCCGCGAAGACCGCCAGGCAGACGATGGCGACCACGGTCACCACCTGGTGGGCCCAGACGTACCCGGCGCGGTCGGTCAGGGCGGCGACGTAGCCGGCGTTGTCGGCGCTGTACGGCTCGGCGGGGGCCGTCAGGCCCGCGGTGGTGAAGATGCCGACCAGGCCGACCAGGCCGCCGAGGGCGCCGGTCAGGGCCCAGGCACGCGGCGGGCGTACGGGTGCCGGTGGCGCGACGCTCGGCGGGTTCTCCGGCAACGTGGCGGGATGCATGGTGTTCTCCTTCTCCGGTGGAGGGTTCGTCGCCTCGCACACTGCCGCCGGGCCGACCCGGCGCGCATGGGGCGGCGTGGCCCACCGGCGTGTGAGGTTCCCGGCCGGTCGGGACATCGGTCCCTGGTGACCGGGATCCGTCGGCCGGTCTGATGCCGGGGGTGGCACTGCCCGGTGCCCCACCGCCCCGCCGGGAAGGAACCAGACCGATGACACGCACCTCCTGCCGGGCGCGAGGTGTCCCCGCGCCACGCGGCGCCGTCCGCCTGCGGTGGCGACCACCGGTGGTGGCACTGCTCTGTCTCACACTCGTCGCCTCCGCCTGCACCGCCGCCCGCGACGATCCGCCGCCGTCGGCCGGGGTCGACCGTCCGGCTCTGGAGGCGCTCGCCGCGACGTTGCCGGCCGATCCGGTGGAGGCGGCCGAGCGTCTGGTGACCGAGATCCACGCCGCAGACCCGACCCGGTCGGCGGCGGCCACCGCCGAACTGCTGCGCCGCGCCGGACACCCGATCGTGTCGGTACGCGGGCCGGTGGTGGCGCTGCCCGACCAGGTGGCGCTGCACGACGCGCCGGTCTACGCCGAGTTGCTCCCGCTGCTGGCCGCCGCGACCCGCGCCGGGGACCGGTACACCGTGGACCAGTTCGCCGAGCTGCTGGACGCGGTCGGGCTGACCCGCAAGAAGATGACCTTCGCTCAGGTCACCACCGCCGTCGCCGGTTGGGCCCGGGAGCCGGACCACCACCCGATCTTCGTCACCGCGGCGGCGGGTGTCCGGGCCCTGTCGGCGCACCGGCAGCAGGTGCTGTTCGCCGGTGCCGACCCGGACACCGCGTACCTGGATCCGTTGCAGACCGTCCTGCTGCTCGGGCACGCCACCAGCCGTCTGGTCGCGGTGGTCGACGAGGCCCAGCCCCGGGCGGCGGCCCGCCCCGGCGCGCTCGACCGGCTGGTCGGCGGCGGGGTCGCGTACGCCTCGGACGGGCCGTGCAAGGCGCTCACCCGACGGTTCGGGTCGCCGCAGGACCCGGTGGCCAAGGGGATCGTCGACTCGGCCAAGGGCTACCTGAAGGACAACCTGGTCAAGAATCTCTCCGACGAGGCACAGGACCGGGTGGGCAAGGCGGACGAGGTGTGGGGCAAGTCGGCGGCGGCGGCCAGCGCGATCCTGTTGCTGCTGGGCGCCCGGCTATCGCTGACCGCCGACAAGACCAGCACGCACTTCAAGCACACGGCGGGCAGCCGGGCCGAACACGTCCTGCTGACCGCGACCGCGACCTTCGACCTGGAGACCGCGCTCGAAAAGATCGACTGCTACGCGTTGGCCGGGGTCACCGTGCCCAGGAGCGGACCGCTCAAGGACTTCACCGTCCGGTTCAGCACCATCCAGCCGCAGGTCGGCACCATCCAGAAGGGCGGCACCCAACTACTGAAGGCGGTCTCGGCGGACAGTGTGAAGTCGCAACGGGGCGCCAAGACCGGCGCCGACGGCGTGGCCACCCTGGAACTCAAGCCGCCGGTCGAGGACCCCGGCGGCGAGGGCGAGAAGCTGACCGGCCTGGCCACCTACACCGCCTCGCTGGACAAGGAGAGCCTCCCGTTCGAGCTGGGCGACGTCTACGGGCTGCTCAGCAACCCGGTCGGTTTCGGCGTGGGCAAGAACTTCGACCTGCTCCGGGACGTCCTGGTCAAGGCGGGCCTGCCGGCGCAGCAGATCACCATCGAGGTCACGTACCACGGGTCCGACATCGTGCTGGCCCAGGGCGCGGGCGAGGTCAACCTGATCCTCGCGAAGCTGCCCAAGGTCTACGTCGACCTGGTCAGTTGCGCCGGGCTCACCGGGCCGTTCACCGGCACCGCCGGGTACAGCGGCGCACAGAGCGGCCAACTGTTGCAGATGGCCGGCGCGGCGACCGGGGTGCACGTCCCGAAGGGCTTCGCCGGCAGGGCCAACAGGATCAGCGTCACGCCCAACAACCAGGGTGGTCCGGAGCCCTTCTTCATCATGAAGGGCGAGGGCGGCAACCAGTTCCTCGACGGCGTCCTGCGCTTCTATCCGTTCCTGAACGCCCGGGCCGAGGTGCTCGCGGACTACCGGGTCGGCCGCCCGGTCGGCGACGTCGAGATCCTGCTCGCCGGCAGCACGTTCCCGTTCAGCAGGCTCTCCTGGCCGGTGGTCCGGGTGACCGACGACCCACGATGCCCCAAGGTGAGGTACTTCCATGACGAGACGTGACCGATGGCGCACCGGGGCGGCGACGCTCGGCCTGGCCGTGGTGCTGGCGCTGACCGCCTGCACCGGCGGCGGGTCCGACCCGGACACCACCCCCGAGGGGCGGCCGGTGGGTGCCGGTCCGACCGGGGACGGCGCGGCACCGGCCGCCTTCCCCGGGCTGTACCTCGCCGCCGACGTGGTGCCGGTCGAGTCGTCCGACACCCGGATCACGCTGGCCAGCGGGCGTCGATGCGGGGACCTGTCCGCGATGCTCGCGGCCGGTCAGTGGCATCGGGTCGACCGGCTCACCTTCGGCACCCTGGGCAGCGCCGAGGTGGCTCTGCTGGCTGGCTTCGGCGGCGTCGCGGGCGACCTGCTGCGCCGGGGTGAGCGGCTGGCCTTCGCCGGCCTGGAGGGTGATCCGGCCTGCACGGCGACCGTGACCGAGGTGACCCGGGCAGAGATCGGGATCGAGGGCCGGGGGCTGCCCGGGACGTCACCGGGCTGGGTGGCGACGACCCGGTGCTACCGCTCCAAGGCCGACGGCACGCTGACCGTGAGCCTCTATTTCGACACCGAGGCCAAGGTGGGCGGTCAGGGGCAGATCGTGCTGACCCGGTCCGGCGACCGCTACCAGGTCGACGACGACACGTCCGCGCTCACCCTGGTCCTGCTGCGTCACTCCGGGCGCTACCTGACCGGCATGTCGGCCGTGTACGCCGAACCGGGCCGCCGCCCGGCCGGACTGAGCCAACTCGTCGCCGGGGACTCCTTGCAGGCCGAGGTGACGGTGCGCGACGGGACGGCCGACCGGCCCGCCGGCACCGTCGAGATCGGCGGCCTGGCCGACGAGAGCCGGGGTGGGGCGGTCTCGGTGTCGCTGCCGTTCGCCTGCGCCCACGTGACCGAGATCCGCTAGCCGGACGGGTGACACCGGCCCGGCGGCGGGCGGGCCGTCCCGCCCGACCGTCCGGGACGGCGGCCCGGGTGTCCCTGCCGGGGGAGCGGCGGGGACACCCGGTGTCCGGTTACAGGTTCTTCTTGTTCAGCAGCAGGTTCGGGGTGCCGGACAGGCTGCCGGTGACCACCCCGCTGGTGCCGTTGGCCACGATCCAGTTGTGCACCGTGGCCTGGCTCGCGTCACCGTTGGTGGCCTTCCAGAGGGCGGCGACCCCGGCGGCGTGCGGCGTCGCCATCGACGTGCCGTTGAGCGAGGCGGTCGTCGAGGTGGGGTACGTCGACACGATGCCCGAGCCGGGGGCGTAGATGTCCACGCAGGATCCGACGGAGGAGTAGCTGGCCCGCGCGTCGGTGTTGGTGGTGGCGGCCACCACCAGCGCGGCGGTCAGGTTGCGGGGCAGCCGGTCGCACGAGTTGCCACCGGTGTTGCCGGCGGAGGCGGCGAGGAAGACGCCGCTGTTCATCATGTTCGTCAGCGCGGTCGCCAGGCTGGCGCTGTAGGTGTAGTTCCAGGAGGCGTTGGCCACCGCGGGCTTGTTGGCGTTGCGGGTGACCCAGTCCACCGCACCGACGGCGGCCGACAGGGTGCCTCCGCCGGAGCAGTTGAGCCACTTCACGCCGTACAGCCGGACGTTCTTGGCGACGCCGTGGCTGGTCCCGCCGATGGTGCCGGCGACGTGCGTGCCGTGGCCGTTGCAGTCGGTGTTGTTGGTGTCGATGGAGTTGTAGGCGAACTGGGCGCGCCCGCCGAAGTCGGGGTGGTTGGCCTGGATGCCGCTGTCGATCACGTACGCGTGCACGCCGGTGCCGGTCGAGTTGTAGGTGTAGCTGCGCGACAGCGGCAGGGTGGTCTGGTCGATCCGGTCGATGCCCCAGGCCGGCGGGTTGGTCTGGGTGGCGTCGACCACGTCGTACTGGATCACGTCCCGCTCGATGCTGAGCACGTTGGCGTTGTGCGCGAGCTCGGCGACCTGCGCGGCGGTGAGGCGGGCCGCGAAGCCGTTCACCGCGCGGCTGAAGTAGGCCGAGGGCGCGGCCTTGAGCGCGCGGGCCGGCACGGTGGCGTCGGCGCCGGCCTTCATGGTGACGACGTACGCACCGGGGATCACCGCGACGTCACCGGCCGCCTGCGGGGTGGTGACCGGTACGGCGACGGCCCGGTACGGTCCGCCCGCGGCCATCGCGGGCTGCGGCAGCGCGAGCAGGCTGGTGACGACGGCGGTCGCGGTGATGCCGGCGGCGAGTACGAGACGACGTCGGCGAGGTGGGCGTGCTTGTGACACGGAGCCTCCTTGGATGCAGACCACCCGGCGTGGATGATCTTCGATGTTTCAGGAGGTTAGCGGTGCACGGGCCGACATATAAGTCTGTGGATGTTACGGATTGGTACCGAGGTGGGTCGCGGGTGACAGACGGGGCCGGTCCGCCACCCGAGGTGCCCGAGGCGCGGGTCGCGCCCCTCCGGGGCCGGGGCTTCTGGACTTGTCGGTCCAATTTTGCCGCGCCACAGTGGCGCCATGAATCACTACTACCTGCTCGGCCGGTCCGGGCTGCGGGTGAGTCGACTGGCGCTGGGCACGATGAACTTCGGCACCGGCGGCTTCCACGCCGCGTACGGCCGCACCGAGGCGCAGGCGGAGCCGATCTTCCGGCGCTACCTGGAGTCCGGCGGCAACCTGATCGACACAGCGGACTTCTACACGGCGGGGGAGAGCGAGCGGATCCTCGGCCGGCTGATCGACTCCGCGAAGGTCCGCGACCGGCTGGTGCTGACCAGTAAGTTCACCAACACGGTCGACCCCACCGACCCCAACGCCAGCGGCAACGGTCGCAAGCACATGATCCGTGCCGTGGAGGAGTCGCTGCGCCGGCTCGGCACCGACTACCTCGACCTGTACCTGCTGCACACCTGGGACCGGATCACCCCGGTCGAGGAGGTGGTGCGGACCTTCGACGACCTGGTCCGTGCCGGCAAGATCCGCTACGCCGGTCTGTCCGACGTGCCCGCCTGGTACGCCGCCCGGGCGCAGAGCGTCGCCGAGGCGCACGCGATGACCCCGATGGTCACCGTGCAACTGCCGTACTCGCTGGTGGCGCGGGACATCGAACCCGAGTTCGTGCCGATGGCCCAGACGGTGGGGCTGGGTCTGACCGCCTGGAGTCCGCTCGGTGGCGGCCTGCTGACCGGCAAGTACCGCCGGACCGGCGACGGCCTGTCCGGGACGGGACGCCTCGGCGACGGGAACCGGCCGGTCGGCGACGCCGAGTGGCGCGTGGTGGAGACCCTGGAGAGCGTGGCCGGTGAACTGGACCGGCCCATGGCGCAGGTGGCCCTCAACTGGGCGATCACCCAACCGGCCGTGGGTTCCGTGGTCGTCGGCGCGAGCAGTGCCGACCAACTGGACGGCAACCTCGCGGCCCTCGACTTCGAGATCCCCGGCGAGCTGCGCGACCGGCTCGACGTGGCCAGCGCCCGGCCGCTCGCCGCCCCGTACTCGATGTTCACCCCCGCGTACCAGTCCTGGATCGTGAGTCCCGGCCTCGGCATCGGCGACAAGCCGACCGGCTACGCGCCGCCGGTGTTCAATGGCCCGGTAGCCGCCTGACCTCGGGAGGACGAGTTGCCGCGTGCGCTGACCCGCAAGGGCGAGCAGACCCGCGCCCGCATCGTCGCCGGTGCCGCCGCCGAGGTGCGCGAGCGTGGCGTCGACGAGGTGCGCCTCGACGACGTCATGGGGCGCACCGGCACCAGCAAGGGGCAGATCTTCCACTACTTCCCGGACGGCAGGGAGGAACTGCTGCTCGCCGTCGCCCAGCACGAGGCAGACCAGGTACTCGCCGACCAGGAGCCGGCGCTCAGCGACCTGAGCACCTGGCCGGCCTGGCAGGAGTGGCGCGACCTGCTCGTCGCGCGCTACCGCGCCCAGGGCATGTCCTGTCCGCTGAGCACCCTGCTCGGGCCGACCGGCCGGCGTGGCCCCGGCTCGCAGGCGGTGGTCGCCGGGCTGATGACGCGCTGGCAGGCGCGGATCACGGCCGGCGTCCGGCAGATGCAGGCGACCGGTCAGATCGCCGCCGGGTTGGACGCCGCCCGGGTCGGGTCGGCACTGCTGGCCAGCATCCAGGGCGGCGTGCTGCTGATGCTCGCCACCGGCAGGATCGACCATCTCGAGGCCGCGCTCGACTTCGCCCTGGACGGTCTGCGCGCCTCGGCCCCGACCCGCTGATCCGACTGGTGGGCATGATGCGCCGCCGGGCTGCGCCCGGCGGAGCGATGTCGCCGGCCACCATCGACTCCTTGCTATGTTATCGCTCACAGGTTACCGTCCCTTCGGGAGTGAGGGGCACGCGCCACCGCTCGGCCGCGCCTGCGAGACGGCGCGGCCGAGCGCACGGCACCAGGCCGGTCGACGGGCATCCCGGCCGTACCCACCACCACGGCGCCCCGCGCCGCCCGCGCGTCCACGCGACGCGGAATGGAGTCCCACGATGTCCAGGCGTAGATCGTTCTTCGGGCCGGTGCTGCTCGCCGCCCTCCTCCTGGTGGCCGCCGCCGGCACGGCGGTGACCGGCAGCCTCGGTCGCACCGCCGCCGCGGCCGAGGTCGGCACGCTCGCCGCGACCGCCGGGTGCGGCAAGAGCCCGACACTGCGCAGCGGTACGCACACCATCCAGAGCAACGGCAAGAGCCGCAGCTTCATCCTGCGGGTGCCCGACAACTACCAGAACACCAACCCGTACCGGCTGGTCTTCGGTTTCCACTGGCGCGGCGGAACGGCCACCGACGTCGCCACCGGCCAGACCGTGCAGCGTGACGCCTGGGCCTACTACGGGTTGCTGCCCCTGTCGAATAACAGCACCATCTTCGTCGCGCCGCAGGGGCTGAACAACGGATGGGGCAACTCCGGCGGCGAGGACATCACCTTCGTCGACGACATGCTCCGGGTGATCGAGGCGGATCTCTGCGTCGAGACCACCCAACGCTTCGCCCTCGGCTTCAGTTGGGGTGGCGGCATGAGCTACGCGGTCGCCTGCGCCCGGCCGAACGTGTTCCGCGCGGTCGCCGTGTACGCCGGTGGCCAGATCAGCGGTTGCAGCGGCGGCACCGGCCGGATCGCCTACTTCGGGGCACACGGCATCCGTGACAACGTGCTCGGCATCGCCGGTGGACGGTCCCTGCGCGACCGGTTCGTCGGCAACAACGGCTGCACCCCGCAGAACCCGCCGGAGCCGAGCCAGGGCAGCCTGACCCACCGGACCACCACCTACTCCGGATGCGCGGCCGGCTACCCGGT
The DNA here is from genome assembly GCF_044461025.1 of Micromonospora sp. NPDC049900. NCBI lineage: Bacteria > Bacillati > Actinomycetota > Actinomycetes > Micromonosporales > Micromonosporaceae > Micromonospora > Micromonospora sp. NPDC049900. The sequence continues at coordinate 233,675 of NZ_JBITKM010000007.1, read as the reverse complement.
CGTCTGGGCGGCGTTCGACGAGGGGCACATCGCCGCCCCGCAGGACGGCGCTCCCGGTGACAGCGGTTCGCGGACCTGGCTGCCGGGCGAGACCTGGCGCTTCTTCACCCAGTTCGGCGGCACCACCCCGCCGCCGACCACCCCGCCGCCCACCACGGCTCCGCCGACCACCCCGCCCCCGACCACCCCGCCCCCGGGCGGCGCGTCCTGCCGGGTCACCGCCACGATCAACGCCTGGAACAACGGCCTGACCGAGGACCTCACCATCACCAACACCGGCAGCTCGGCGGTCAACGGCTGGTCGCTGGTCTTCACGCTGCCCGCCGGGCAGACCATCACCGGCGGCTGGAACGCCAGCTACTCGCCGACCTCCGGGCAGGTGACCGCACGGAACGTCTCCTACAACGGCACCATCGCGCCCAACGCGTCGGTCAGCATCGGGTTCCAGGCCAACCACACCGGCAACACGGCCCGACCGAGTGCGTTCACGCTCAACGGCGCCACCTGCACCGTCGCCTGACCGTGCGGGGGCGGAGCTACCAGGCTCCGCCCCCGCTGATCGGGCCGGCACACGCTCATCGTGGCGGTGTGGCTGTTCCCGCCTCGGCGTGTCGAGCAGCCACAGTGCCACGATCAGGGGTGGGCTTAGGCTGCTGCGCGTGCCGTTGACCTTTCCCGCGCATCTCGCGCCGGTGCTGGCGGTGAGGGTGTGGCGGCCCCGGTGGTGCGACGGGGTGGCGTTGAGTGCCGGTGCGGTCGCCCCGGACGTCGCGTACCTGGCCGCCGGGGCGGACGGCCGCACCTTCGCCGACACCCACTCCTGGCCCGCTCTGTTCTGGTGGTGCCTGCCGGTGGCGTTGGCGTACGCGGCGGTGGTCCGCCTCACCGGCCCCGACGTCGCGGTGCACCTGCCCGGGGACCGGTGGTTCGGCTGGCGGGGCTATGCGCTGCGGGGGCCGGTGCTGCCGCACCGCTGGTGGATCACGGTCGGGTCGGCGCTGCTCGGTGCGGCGAGCCATCTCGGGTGGGACTGGCTCACGCACACCGACGACTGGCTGCGGGTGCTGTTCGGGATCGACTGGTCCCGGGTCGGCGGCGTCGCGTGGTGGACCGTGTCGGACCTGACGAGCACGGTCGTCGGCAGCGCGCTGGCGGTCGTACTCGCGGCCCGGATCGGTCGGCGCGGCGGGCGGGAGGCGGACGGCCTCGCGGTCCCGACCCGCCGGCCGGCCCTGTTCTGGGGTGTCGCCGGGGCGGTCGTCGTCGCCGGTGCGGCGGGCGTCACGGTGCTGCCCGGTGCCGACCTGCTCGCGCCGACCGGCGTCCGGCTGTTGCACGTCGCCGCGCTGGCGCTGCTGGTCGGAGGCGTGGCGGTCCGGGTCAGCGCGCGCGGGCGGCGCGGCGTCGGGCGGCGTACGGCAGGGCGAACAGGTACAGGCCGGTGAAGAGCAGCAGGAACAGCGGTGGCAGGGGCAGCAGGTACACCCACTCGGCCGGTTCCTGCTGCCGCAGGGCGACGACGGTGACGATGACGACGGCCACCGTGAAGACGATCGACGTCCACCGGTGCACCTGACGAGTCCACACGTTGCCCTTCACCGGGGCCTCCCTCCGGGCCGAGCCGCCGCACCGGCACTCTGCCGGTGGTGTGCTCGACCGGAAGTCAGGCTATGGTCGGGGCGCTGACCTGCGCTTCTCGATTCCTGACCGGTCTGCGTGCAGGTGACCGACCGGTCCCGCCGTCACCCGGGCAGGTGACGGTCAGGGTTTGCGGCCCACCGCGCCGTACGCGTCGATCGCCACCGCGTCCGGGGCCGCCGGCCGCCACAGCGGGATCGGCACCAGGCCCGGCTCGACCAGCGTCAGCCCCTCGAAGCAGGTCCCGATCTGCTCGGGGCTGCGCAGGATGTACGGCACGCCGCCGCTCTGGGCCAGCCGTTCCGCGCCGGAGACGACCTCGGGGCTGGTGTCGGTGCCGTCCCAGAGCACGAGGTGGCTGCCGGAGGCGGTGGCCGCCATGGTCCGGCCGACGATGGCGCGGATCACGTCCAGGTCCGGCTCGTAGCCCATCACGCCCATGTACATCACCGCGACGGGCTGGTCGAAGTCGAGCGTCCGGGCGGCCTCGGCGAGGATCTTCTCCGGGTCGTGGTAGTCGGCGGGCACGTACGTGGTGACGCCCTCGGAGGTGGTGCTGGACAGCAGCGCGCGGGCGTGGACCAGCACCATCGGGTCGTTGTCGACGTAGACGATGCGCGCGTCGGGCGCGACGGCCTGGGCGACCTCGTGGGTGTTCTGCATGGTGGGCAGTCCGGTGCCGATGTCGAGGAACTGCCGCACACCCGCCTCGGCGGCCAGGTAGCGCACCGCCTGGATGAGGAACTTGCGCGACTGCTGGGCCATCACCACGATCTCGGGGTAGACCTCCGCCACGGCGTCGCCGGCGGCCCGGTCGGACTGGAAGTTGTCCTTCCCGCCCATCCAGTAGTTCCAGATCCGGGCGGCGTGCGGCACCTCGGGCTGGAGCTTCGCGGCGAGTTCGGCGTCCGGGCTGGCCATTCCTAGCTCCTGTCAGCGGGGTCGGGGTGACGGACCTGTGCTCGATTGGATCATCGTATCCAGGCTCCGTCCATTGTCGAAGGTGAACATACCGCCCCGGGCGGGAATCCCATGCCCCTGAATCTTGCTCGGAGGTGGCAGTCTTCGGGTGGTGGGAAGCCTCCTGGCGCAACTGCCTGCCCTGCTCGGTGTGCTGATCGGCACCGCCGGCACGATCGTCGCCACCTCGCTGGCCGACCGGTCGCGCTGGCGGCGTACCCAGACGGTGCGCTGGGACGAACGGCGACTCGACGCGTACGCGGAGTTCGCCCGCGCGCTCAAGGAGGTGCACACCATCGCCGGCCGGTTGTCGCCCGGCCGGAAAGGCCCGCAGGTGGACCGGGAGCGGGAGCTGGCCAACCTCATCGAGGCGGACTTCCGGCACACCCTGGCCTGGGAGAACGTGCTGCTGCTCGGTGACGGCCCGACGGTGACCGCGGCACGGGCGTGGCGCGACGCGGTCTGGGCGATCGAGCGTCTCGTCCGGGGTGTACCCACCGACGACGAGCTACCGGACCTGCTGCACCGGGCCAACGAGGCCCGCGACCACTTCTACGACGCGGCCCGGGACGGCCTGGGCGTGGGCGGCGGCCCGGTCGCCCAGGCCACCCTGTTGCGGAGCCGCCTGGGCGACCGGACCGTCCCGGCCACCGCGACCCGGCCCTCGGCGAACTCCACGCCGAGTACCGCACCGAGGAGTTGGCGCTGATCGCCGAGTACCAACGCCGCGCCGCCGAGATCCAGGCCGCCGAGGCCCGCAACCTGGCCGACGGCGGCTGACCGGGGTCGGTAGCCGGGCGGAGTGGCCCGGTCAGGCGGGGTGGGCGGGTTGGTCGAGGATGGCGCTGAAGCGCTCCTCGGCCAGGTCGAGCTGGTCGAGGATGTGCCGACGCACCGCAGCGGAGAGCGGAGTGTCCGGGCGGGTGACGAGATCCCGGTAGACGGGCACCAGCGGGCGGTACTTCCGCGCCAACGACTCGACCTTCGGCCCGACCGAGTGGATCACGCCGACCCCGTTGTCCGTGAAGTCGGAGATCTTGACGACCCGCGCCCACGGCTCCCGCTCCAGGCTGGTGGCGACGTGCTCGTGGTACTGCTCGTCACGCTCCCGCCCCGGATCCCACGGCGGATTCGTCACCGCCGCCACCAGCCGCGCCACCCGAGGCCCGAACCGTTCCGCGAGCACCTCCAGCGCCGCGCCGATCTGGTCGGATCCGCCCTGCTCGCCGGTGGCTGCGGCCCGGTCGGAGCTGTCCTGGCCACCGACCCCGGAGCCGTTCCGTGCCCCGGCCAGCTCGATCGGGTGGTCCTCCACGGCGTCGTGGAGCAGCCCGGCGACGATCACGTCGACGTCGCGTACCTCGTAGTAGTGCACCATCCGGATGGCGACCCGGAGCAGGTGGTTCACGTACGGCTCACGGGACCGTCGGTCGTCCCGGTGCAGCCGCGAGGCCAGCGTCAACGCCTCGTCGAGGCGGCGTCGGGCGTCTTCGTCGAAGACCTCGATCTCCAGCCGGAACCGCTCCCGCAGACCGGCCTCGCCGTGCATCTCGGTGATCGCGTGCATCGGCATGGTGGCCAGATACGGTGGCAATTCCATCCGTCCCTTATAACCGATCACCCGCACCGGTAGGGGGACGGCCGGTGCGCCCCGACCCACTCGGCGCGCCGCCGCACCTCCCCGCCGTCATAGCAGATGGGGGCCGGCGGTGGGGTTGTCCACAGCGGGGCTGTCCGTCCACAGGTACGGGCGCTCGTGGCTGCGTACCTGAGGGTTGGGTGGCCGCCAGCGGTCTACGAGACTGGCCCCGAGTCCGGGTCCACCGACGACGGAACCTCATCCTTGCCCCACCGTCGGTGGCGGCACGACAAGGACTACCCGTGACCACCATCGAGCGTGGGCGGTCTGTCGTGGTCAGCGAGGGCTGATCCGGCCCGTCAGGTCGAGGGCGGCGCGGATCGGGTCGTCGGCCCAGCGGCTGGCGAACACGTCGTGCAGACGCCACCCCGCGCGGGCCAGGGTGCGCTGCCGCTCCACGTGGGCGGCCACCCCGTCCGGGTGCACGCCGCAGATCACCCCGACCGCGTCCGTGTCGGCCCCGACACAGAGATCGATCCGCCAGCGGCCGACCGGGTAGCCGGGCCGTACCGGCACGCCGATCCGGTCGAGTTCGGCGGCGAGGGCGCGGGCCCACGGCTCGGACGTGCGTGTGTCGGCAGTGGTGGAGACCGGCGGCTGTGCGGCGTACCGGAGGTAGTCGGCGACGATGCCGTCGGGGGAGCGCAGCGAGGTGACCACCGTGAGGTGCCGCCGGGCGCGGGTGACCATGACGTTGAACAGGTTCGGTTCGGCCAGGAAACGGTGCCGGCCCGGCGGGTCGTCGTCGACCAGTCCCAGCGAGACGATCACCACGTCCGCCTCGCTGCCCTGGAACGCGTGCACCGTGCCGGAGCGTAGGCCGAGCCGTTCGATCTCGTCGACGTCGTACGTGGAGAGCAGCGCCGCCTCCACCGCGTCGGCCTGCGCGCGGAACGGGCTGATCACCGCGATGCCGCCGCCGGGCGGCTGGGCGGCGAGCTTGCCGACCAGGTCGAGTACGGCGTCCACCTCGGCCCGGTTGACGCCGTCGACCACGTCCGCGTCGGTGGTGGTGACCACGTCGATGGCGTCGGTGCGCTCGGTGCGGGGGTGCCGGGTCACCAGCTTGAGCCGGTCGCCGTAGAACCGCCGTGCGGAGAACCCGATCAGGTGGGGCGTGGACCGGTAGTGCTCGCCCAGCCAGGTGACCGGTGCCGCACCGGCGGCCAGGTCGTAGGCGCTGGACCGGCGTACGTCGAGCCGGTCGGCGAAGCGGTCCAGTCCGTGCCGGTGCAGGGTGGCGGTCACGTCCTCGTCGGAGACGAAGGAGACGAACCGCAACTGGCGCGGGTCACCGGCGACCAGGGCGCGTCGGGCCCGGGCCAGCACCGGGGCGGCCCGCAACTGGTCGACGTGTGCCGCCTCGTCCAGCACGATCAGATCGAACATGCCGGACACCGGGGGCAGCAGGTCCTCCACGTCGGCGACTGTGCCCACCCAGAGTGGCAGGGCCCGCACCAGTGCCTCGGCGTCCAGCCCGGCGAGCATCTCGCGTCGACGGTTGCGACCGGCCCGCAGGGCGGTGCCCAGGGCACCGGCGGCCCGGCGGGCGTCGCCGGTCCACCGTCGCGCGCTGGTGACCTGGTGCCGCAGCGCGGTGCCGACCGCCTCGGCGAGCGCGGTGTCCGCCTCGGTCAGCGCCGACCAGGCGGCCGACAGGTCGGTGCCGCCCTCGACCGTCAGTCGCGCCGCCGCCCGTACCGCCTCGGCGGCCTCCACGGCGGCCCGCAGCCGGTCGGCGGGTAGCCCGAGGTCGGCACCGGTCAGTCGCCGGAGCCGTCGGGCGGCCCGGGCCCGACGCAGCCGGGACCACCAGCCGGTATCCGCCCGGCCCGTGTCGGCCAGGGCCCGCCGGACCGCGGCGACGTCGGCGTCCGGCGTGAAGACCGTCGGCGCGTCGTGGCCCAGCGCCGGCAGCAGCGGCTGCCAGCCGGGCAGGGTGGCGGCGAGCCGTTCCCGCTCCAGCGCGGCGGTGATGCCGGACCGGACGGCGCTCACCCGGTCCCGGGCGGCGGCCACGGCGGCGGCGTCGTCGCGCAACTGTGCGTCGTCCACCCCGGCCGCGATGCCACCGGCGAGGTCGGCGGCGACGGTCTCCCGCCGCTCGGCGTCGCCGAACAGCACCGGCGGTGGGCCGGGGTGTCGGCGCAGCAGTTCGCCGAGCACCTCCGCGGCGTGCGCGGACTGCGTCGCCACCAGCACCGACCCGCCCCGGCCCACGGTGTCCAGGGCGGCGGCGACCAGGGCGTGACTCTTGCCGTTCCCGGGCGCGCCGGAGACCACCACCACCGTCTCGGTCCGGGTCCGCCGGACCACGTCCCGCTGCGCCTCGTTCAGCGCCAGCGGCGACAGTACGTCGTCCCCGTTCGCCCCGTCGTCGGTGCCCTCGTCGGTCCTGCCGTCGGTGCCGCTGGTGGTGCTGCCCGCGACGTCGGCCGGCGTCTCGGCCGGACCGAGGTAGATCCGGGTCAGGGCCGTCCCGGCCAATCCGGGGCGGCCCGCCCAGTTCAGCAGGGTGTCCCGCAGTCGTCCGGCGAAGACGTCCCGGGTGACGAACAGCGCCGCCGCGGCCACGCCGGTCAGGGTCGTCTCGTCGAGGCGGCGCGGTGGCCTCGGCACGACCCGGTCGACCGTCAGGCCGGCGGCCTGGGCCGCCGTGGTCACCCAGGCGGCGGTGCCGGGCGCGGCCAGCCAGCCGGGACCGGCGAGCCCCGGCGCGGCCTCCAGCCGGGCGGCGAGGTCCCGATCCTCGATCAGTGAGGTCAGTTCGAGGTCACCGGCGGGCACCACCCGGTAGGCGCGCCGACCGCGTTCCAGGCGTACCGGTTGGGCCAGCAGCGGCAGCCGGACCCGACGCCGGGTCCCCGCCACGTCGACGCCGCCGACCAGGAACGCCAGCCCCAGCCGCAGGATCCGCTCGTCGCGGTGCAGCGCGTCCAGTGCGGCGAGGCGGTCCAGCCGGGCGGTACGGGGACCCCGGTGCGGCTCGGGCAGCCAGACCAGTGGCCGCCCGGTCCCGGACACGTCGAACACCCGCTCCGCGCCGGCCGGAGCCAGGTCGGCGAGAGCGGTGAGGATCGTGGCCGCGCGCATCGCCCCCCGGTTCTGCCGTACGCCGTCCCGCCCGGCCGCCCGCGTGCCCCGGCACCTCGCCGTCGCGCACCGCCGCCCAGCGACGGCACGGCGGTGGGCGGGAGCCGTCGACGGCTCCCGCCCACGTGGCGGTCGGATGGTCAGGCGTACGTCTCGAACTCGGCGACCCTCGGCGTGCCGCTGGAGCTGGTGATCTCGAAGGTGACCTTGCTGAGCGAGGTCGAGGCGAAGCTGATCACACCGGCGGTGGTGCCGGAGGCGAGTACCGCCCCGGTGCCGTGGTTGATCAGACGCCAGCCCCGGATGTTGCCCACCGCGCCGGACGCCTCACGGATGGTGACCCGGGAGATCGTCTTCGCGGAGTCCCACTTGATCGAGATGGAACCCGTCGTAGCCGACGGGGACCAGGCGGTGTTCATGTCGCCGTCCCGGACGTCGCCGTAGCTGGTGCCGCTGGCCTTGCTGGAACCGTCGGAACCGGCGCCGATGCTCAGGTTGGTGCCGCTCGGCGGGTTCGTCGGCCCGGGGGTGGGGCTGGTGGTCGGTCCGGGCGTCGGGCTGGTCGGCCCCGGGGTGGGGCTGGTCGTCGGGTTCGTCGGGGTGCAGTTGCCGTTCGAGGTCCGGATGCCCTTGTTGGCGCCGGCCGTGTCCCGGACGATGGTCGGCACGCAGCTCGCCGCGTCCATCCGGTACGAGTAGGGGATGCTGACGCTGGTGTTGGACGTCGGGTTGGGCCCGGCCGGGTTGTTGTCGCCGCTGCGGGCCGACCAGGTGACGTTGTCGAAGGTGTTGCCGCTGACCTGCCAGTAGCCGGCCTCGCTGGTGTAGAACGTGCCGAGCACGTCCTTGGCGTTCTGGAAGTAGTTGTTCTCCACCTTGGCCTGCCCGCCGGCCCGCGAGTTGATGCCGGACTCGTTGATCCGCAGGTAGTGGTTGTTGTAGATGTGCGCCTGCCCGCCGCGTAGCAGGGGCACCCGCGAGTCGATGTTCTCGTACAGGTTGTTGTGGAACGTGACGAACCCGTTCGAGCGGTCGCTCTCGCTGGAGCCGATCAGGCCACCACGACCCGAGTTGCGCAGGATGCTGTACGACAGCGTCACGTACTGGGTGTCGTTCTTCATGTCGAAGAGGCCGTCGAAGCCCTCCGACTCGCCACCGGACGCCTCCAGGGTGACGTGGTCGACCCAGACGTTGCGGACACCGCTCTCCATGCCGATCGCGTCACCGCCGTTGGAGGTGGGCGAGCCGGACTTCTTGACGTTCCGCACCGTCACGTTCTGGATGATGATGTTGCGGGCCTCGCGGATGTGGATGCCGAGTTGGTCGAAGACGGCACCGTTGCCCACCCCGAGGATGGTGACGTTGCTGATCTGCTTGAGCTCGATCACGTCGGCGGCGGTGTTGCAGCTCGACCCGGACACCTTGGTGGTGTTGCCGTGGTTGATGGTCCCCTCCACCTGGATGGTGATCGGGGCGCTGCTGCTGGCCCGGTTGCACAGGGCCGCGTGGATCTGGGTGCCGGTGGTGGCGCGTACCGTCTGGCCGCCCGCGCCGCCGGTGGTGCCGCCGTTGCGGGTGGCGAAGCCGGTGGCGCTGCCGACGGCGGCCGACGCCTGGGGGGTCACCAGGGTCACGCAGACCGCGGCGCCCACGGCCGTCGCGGACAGCCCCGCGAGGAGTCGCAGTGCGACTGTTCGTCTCATCCTTGCCTACCTTCCGTGCTATCGGTGGTGGTACTGCTACAGCCGGGGGTGGTCGCCGGGTCGCCTGAGGGACGGTCAGAGCGGCAGGCGGTCGGCTCCGGCGAGCGGGCCGACGACGAGGGGCACCAGTGGTGCCGGGAGGACCGGTCCGTGCCGCAGCGTCGGCGTCCAGCCGGCGTCGGGCGACAGGTCCGGGTCGTGCGCGGCGTTGTACGCGGCCACCAGGTCCACCGGGCGGGGTAGCTTGCCGGCGGCCTTCACCCAGTTGCCCCGGGTGGTGATCGCGGTGCCGCTCCAGTCGTAGAGCAGGTCGGCGGCGGTGATGCCGGCGCCGAGGGTGAAGTGGTTGTTCTCCGCGTACACGGCGGACTGCACGCCGACGCCGATGGCGTACTCGAAAGCGTCGCCGGTCAGCCGGTACTGGTTGTTGTAGAGGTCGACCTGCCCGAAGCGGACCCGGGGCAGCCGTTGGAGCCCCTCGTCGAACAGGTTGTGGTGCAGGGTGACGTTGAGCCGACCGACGTCCGGGCCGACGGTGTTGGACGAGCCGATCAGCATCAGCTTGTCCCGCCCGTCGAACCGGTTCCAGGAGGCGGTCACCAGGCTGGCCGTGTGGGTGATGTCCAGCGCGCCGTCGTGCACCTGGTACGGCCGTCCGAAGTGGACCGGCTGGCCGCTGTCGGGATTGTCGCCGTCGGTGAACGTGTTGTGGTCGATCCAGACGTTCTCGCTGCGGCGGACCGAGACCAGGTCGTACTGGGAGTTCCAGTTGCCCGTCTCGCCGTCGGTGGGGGACCAGGCGGGGAAGCAGTCCCGGGCGTCGTCGAAGGTGATGTTGCGGACGATGACGTTGGGTGCCCGGTCGATCATCAGGGTGAGGCCGGTCAGTCGCGCCCCGCGCAGACCGACGATGGTGGTGTTCGGGCCGACGTTGATCTGGGTCTGCCGGGTCTGGTTGGTCACCGACCGGACCCGGGCCTCCTCCACCGGCCCGCTCGGCGCGACCCGTCCCCACACGGTCGGGTCGTACGCGGCCAGGTACGTCTCCAGCGAGTACCCGGGGTCGGCCAGGTCGGCGCAGTCGAGCAGTCGACCGTCGGCGTCCTCGAACCCGTCGATCTCGCCCCGGATGTAAACGATCTTCGGGGTCGCGTTGGTCGCGTTGGTGGCGTTGTTCCCGCCGAGCGCGGCGACCAGGTCCTGGCGACTGTCGACCACGTGGACCTGGTCGGCGGTGGCGGTGGAGCCACCGGTGGTGCCCGGCCCGGCCGCCGCCCAGCCGTCGTTCGTCGGCAGCGCCTGTCGGCCGATCTGGCGGGCCAGTACGGACAGGGTGTCCGTGCCGCCCGTCGGGCCGGGGTGTGCCGCCGCCGGGGTGGGCGCGGCGGTCAGGGTGAGAATGATCAATGCCGCACCGGCGGCAATTCTGCGCATCAGCTCGTCCCGTTCCCTCGTCGTTGTTTCTCTATGTGACGAAGGTTACGGTTATGTTTTTATTGTGGTCAATATTAATGATGTGCAGTTTTGTTGCAGAAAATGCTTTCGGCCGACATCGTCCCGACCTGTCCCGGTCGGGAAACCGCTGGTCATCGTGGCGTGATCGGTCCTGATCGGACCGGCGATGTTGCAGTGGCGTTGCGGTGTCCTCCTATTCCGCTCCGGTCGGATCGGTCCGCCACGGGGCGACCGCCCACGGCACACCCAGCTCGGTCGGCAACGCGCCGCTCTCGGCGGACCGGCGCAGCACGTCGTTGACGCCCGGAACGACTCGCACCCGCTGCGGGCCGTCGCCGACCGTCTCCACCCAGCCGCCACCGAGCAACGTCGGCTCGGGCGCCGCCTGGAGCGCGGTCAGCACCGCGGTGAACGGGGCGGTCCGGGCCAGCGGCGCGATCAACGGCACCCGGGGATCGGCCCGATGGTCCAGCAGGTTCTCCAACAGGCCCCGTCGGCCGGGCACCTCCCGTGCCTGCGTCTCGCCGGGCAGCAGCAGGCGGTCCGTCGGGTACTCCAGCACGGCCCGTCCGGCGTCCCCGGTCACGATCACCTCGCCGGGGACGAAGTCCTCCCCGGCCAGCGTCACCGCGGCCACGACCGGCGGGCCGTGCCGCAGGCGTACCCGCAGCACGGCGGTGTCCTCGACCTCGATCGGCCGGACCCGGTAGCGCTCCACCTCGACGGCGGTCGGCTCCACCGGCCCACCGGTGACCGCCTCGGCCACCGCCAGGCACTGCATCACCGCGTGCGCCAGCGGATTGGCCAACGCGCCGTCGAGCACCGGCCGCCCGTGCAACGTCCGCCGACCGGCCCACGGTGAGCGGGCGTAGTACGCGTCCGGACGCTGCCAGGCGGCGACGGTGGCGATGCCGGTGACCGTACCGAGTCGACCGGCGCCGACCGCGTCGGTCAGTGCGGTCAGCGCGGCCGACCCGAGCGCCTGGAAGCCGACCTGCGCCACCCGGCCGGTGCCGGCCAACGCCCCGGCCAGCTCCTCGTGTTCGGCGGTGCAGAGCACCGGCGGCTTCTCCAGCAGCAGGTCGGCACCGGCGGTCAATGCGTCCCGGGCGATCGGCAGGTGGGTGTGCGGCGGGGTGCAGATCACCACCACGTCCGGCGTGACGGCGGAGAGCATGGCGCGGTGGTCGGTGAAGACCCGGGCGTCGGGGGGTACCGGCGCGGTCCGTTCGTCCTCCAACGGCCGGGTGTCCACCAGTGCGACCAGGCGCAGCCGTCCGGCGTCGTGCAGCGGGCCGAGCACCCGCCGGTGCCAACGTCCGTGCCCGTTCGCCCCGACCAGCGCGACCGTCGGCACCGACGTCGCGGGCACGGCGGGCGTCGCGCGGGTCGTGGGCGTCGCGCGGGTCGTGGGTGTCGCGCGGGTCGTGGGTGTCGCGCGGGTCGTGGGTGTCGGGGCGTTGGCAGGGGACCCCTGCTCTACCGCAGGCGTTAGGAAGGTGCCCTTCCTTTCACTCATCCGGCACCGGCCAGGGTCGCTCGGACGCCGTGCCGGTGCAGGTCGGTCAGCCAGGCGGTGACGTCGGCGCGGACCTGCGCGTCGGCGGCCACCTCGGGCGGGACGACCTCGTCGAGGGCGAGGACCGCGTCGACGGCACCGACCGGGGTCTGCGGCGCGGCGGCCAGGGCGGTACGGATCCGCTCGGCCAGCGGGTCGTCCAGCGGCAGTGCGCGGCCGTCGTCGGCGATGCCCTGGGCGAACCGGATCCAGGCGGCCACGACCAGCGCCGCCCACCGGGCGGACCGGCCGGACGCGCGCAGGTCGGCGATGGTGTGCAGGATCCGCTGCGGCAGCTTCTGCGACCCGTCCATGGCCACCTGGAGGGTGCGGTGCCGGATCGCCGGGTTACCGAAGCGGGCGAGCACCTGCTCGCCGTAGTCGACCACGTCGACGCCGTCGGGCGGGGTGAAGCTGGCGGCCACCTCGGCGATCAGCCGACGCAGCACCGTCGTCAGGTGCGGCAGCGCGAGCGCGTCGGCGATCGTCTCGCATCCGGCGAGCGCACCGAGGTACGCGGCGGCCGAGTGCACCCCGTTGAGTCCGCGCAGCTTCAGCCGCTCCCACGGCCCGGCGTCGGCGCAGAGCACCGCACCGGCCCGGTCCCAGGCGGGCCGTCCGCCGGGGAAGTCGTCCTCGATCACCCACTGGGTGTACGGCTCGGCCGCCACCGCCGCCAGGTCCTCGACGCCGAGCGCCCGGCGGGCCGCGTCCAGGGTCTGCGCGGTGCTGGCCGGGACGATTCGGTCGACCATGGTGCCGGGGAAGCCGGCCTGGTCCTGGACCCAGTCCAGCGCGGTCTGCCCGGTGCCCGCGTACACCAGCGCCTGGGTGACCAGGCCACGCAGCCGACGACCGTTGGCGGGCAGGTTGTCGCAGCTCACCAGCGCGATCGGCCCGGCGTCGGCGGCGGCCCGGGCGAGCAGGCCGCGCACCAGCAGCCCCGGCACGGTGGCCGGGGGCCGGTCGCCGGTCAGGTCGGCAACCAGCTCGGAGTCGGGGCGCAGCGTGCCGGCCGCCGGATCGAGCTGGTACGCCTTCTCGGTCACCGTCAGCGTCACCACCCGGATCGCCGGGTCGGCCAGCAACGCCACGATCGCGCCCGGGTCGGCGGCGGCCAGCCGGACGTCGGCCAGCGCTCCGATCACCCGGGTCTGCTGGTCGGCGGCGGAGAGCGTGCTCACGCTGAACAGGTTGTCCTGCGCGGTCAGCGTCCGCACCAGATCGGCGTTGCGTGGCGCGACGCCGACGATGCCCCAGTCGCCCCCGGCCGACGCGAGCGCCTGCTCGGTGTAGACGGCCTGGTGGGCGCGGTGGAACGCGCCGAGCCCGAGGTGCATCACGCCGGCCGGCACGGTGCCCGGGCGGATCAGCGGACGGGACTGCGCCGGCAGTCGGCGCAGGGCGCCCAGGTCCAGTCGGGACGCGCCCACGGTCACCGCCACGTCGGGCCGTCCGGGAAGCGGAAGGTGGCGATCGACTCCGGCCGCATGGTGGCGCTGTAGCCCGGTTCGGTCGGCAGCAGGTACCGCCCGTCGCGGGTGCGTACCGGGTCGACGAAGTGCTCGTGCAGGTGGTCGACGTACTCCACCATCCGGCCGTCCAGACTGGTGCCCACCCGCAGGTAGTCGAAGATCGCCAGGTGCTGGACGTACTCGCAGAGCCCGACGCCGCCCGCGTGCGGGCAGATGGGTACGCCGAACTTCGCGGCCAGCAGGATCTCGGCGAGCACCTCGTTGACCCCGGCCACCCGGCAGGCGTCGATCTGCATCACGCCGATCGCCTCGGCCTGCAACAACTGCTTGAAGATGACCTTGTTGGCGGCCACCTCGCCGGTGGCGACCCGGCACCGGCCGCCGGTCAGCTCGGTCAGCGCGCGGGCGATGCGGGCGTGACCCAGCACGTCGTCTGCGTGCGTCGGCTCCTCGATCCAGTACGGGTCGACCTCGGCCAGCGCCGTCATGTTGGTGATCGCCTCGTCGACGTCCCACACCTGGTTGGCGTCCATCATCAGCAGCGCGTCCGGGCCGATCTCGGCCCGGATGATCCGGGCCCGCCGCAGGTCGTCCTCGGGCGGGCCGCCGACCTTCATCTTCATCGCCCGCCACCCCTGCGCGTACGCCTCCCGGGTCAACGCCCGCACCTTGTCGTCCGGGTAGCCCAGCCAGCCCACCGAGGTGGTGTACGAGGGGAAGCCGTCCCGCTCCAGCAGGGCCAGCCGGTCGGCGAGCCCGTCGCGTCCCTTGTCCAGGAGAGCGGCGGCCTCGTCCGGGGTGAGCGCGTCGGTGATGTGCCGGAAGTCGACGTTGGCCACCAACTCCTCGGTGGACAGCTCGGCCAGGTAGCGCCACATCGGCTTGCCGGCGAGCTTGGCGCGCAGGTCCCACACCGCGTTGACCAGCGCGCCGGTGGCCATGTGGATGACCCCCTTCTCCGGGCCGAGCCAGCGCAACTGCACGTCGGCGACGAGCGAGCGCCAGAACGCCACCGGTTCGGCGGTGATCTCCTCCACGCCGCGTCCCCGCACGTGGTGGGCCAGGGCCTGCACGGCGGCGCAGGTGATCTCGTTGCCGCGACCGTTGGTGAAGGTGAACCCGGCGCCGGTCGGCCCGTCGTCGGTGCGCAACTCGACGTAGGTGGCCGAGTAGTCGCCCCGGTTGATCGCGTCGGAGCCGTCGCCGCTGGCGGCGGTCGGGAACCGTACGTCGTGCACGGTCACGTCGGTGATGGTCGTCATGCCTGCTTCTCTCCGAACTTGAAGACCTGCTTCGGCAGCCGGTACGCCAGGTCGACGATGGTCTCGGCGGCCTCGTCCATGGGCAGTCGGTGCTCGGCCACCAGCCGGGCGAGGAAGCCGGCGTCGATGCGGCGGGCCACGTCGTGGCGTACCGGGATGGAGCAGAACGCGCGGGTGTCGTCGACGAACCCGGCGGTGTTGTAGAAGCCGGCGGTCTCGGTGACCGTCTCGCGGAATCGGCGCAGCACCTCGGGGGAGTCCAGGAACCACCAGGGTGCGCCGAGCACCAGGGCGGCGTACCCACCGGCCAGCGGTGCCAGTTCCCGGGTGAAGGTGTCCTCGTCCAGCGTGTAGAGCACCACCCGCAGCCGGGGGTCGTTGCCGTACGCGTCGAGCAGCGGCGCCAGCGCGTGCACGAACTCGGTGGCCTGCGGGACGTCGCCGCCCACGTCACGGCCGTGCCGGTCGTGCAGCCAGCGGTTGTGGTTGCGTACCGCTCCCGGGTGCAACTGCATGACCAGGCCGTCGTCCAGCGACATCCGGGCGAACTCCAGCAGCATGTGTGCCTGGAACGCCTCGGTGTCGCCCGGCTCGGCCCGACCCCGGCGGGCCCGGTCGAAGACCTCCGCCGCGCCCGCGCCGAGGTCCAGGGTGCGGGCGGTGAGGTGCCCGTGGTCCGACGAGGTGGCACCGGCGGCGATGAACGCCTCCCGGCGGGCCCGCAGCGCGGCCAGGTAGCCCTGGTACGTGCCGGTGTCCTCGCCGGTGATCTCGCCGAGCCGGTCGACGTTGGTCGACCAGTCCTCGAACTCCAGGTCCACCACGTTGTCCGGCCGGAAGGTGGTGACCACCCGACCGCCCGGACCACCCCACCCGTCGGCGGCGAGCTTGGCGTGCCGACCCAGGTCGTCCAGGGGGGACTCGGTGGTGGCCAGCACCTCGATGTTGAACCGTTCGAACAGGGCCCGGGGCCGGAATTCCGGCTCGGCGAGCCGGGCGGCGAGCGCGTCGTACACCTCGTCGGCGGTCTGCGGCGACAGTCGGGTGTCCAGGCCGAAGACCTCGGTGAGGGTCTGCTCCAGCCAGAGCCGGGACGGGGTCCCGCGGAAGAGGTGCCAGTGCTCGGCGAAGCGTCGCCAGATCCGCCGCCCGTCGGTCTCCACCGGGCTGCCGTCGCGGGTGGGCACGCCCAGCTCGGCCGGGAGCACCCCCTGGCTGAACAGCATCCGGGTCAGGTAGTGGTCGGGCACGATGAGCAGCCGGGACGGGTCGGGGAACGGCTGGTCGTCGGCGAGCAGCCCCGGGTCGACGTGCCCGTGCGGCGAGATGATGGGCAGCCGCGCCACCAGCGCGTACAGCTCGCGGGCCAGGGCGCGTTGGCCGGGCTCGGCGGGTAACAGCAGGTCGGGACGGGTCGAGGTGGGCACGGGGTTCGGCTCCTGGGGTCGAGGTCAGTCGAGGGTGAGCAGGTCGGCGACCCGCACGGGGGCGCCGGTGTCGAAGGACCGGTTGGCGGCCAGGCCGGTGAGCAGGGCCAGTGCGCCGTCGCGGGCGGTCGCCGCGCGGTCCAGCGGATCGGGTACGCCGCCGAACAGCACCTGGGTCATCCGGGCGTCCGCCCCGCCGTGGCCGTGCCGGGTGTACCCGTCGACCTCGATGCGTCGGGGCGGGGACCAGAAGGGGCGCAGGGTCAGCGTGGCGTCGCCGCCCTCGCTGGCGGCCTCGGCGCCGTGCAGGGCGGCGCCCTTGAGTGCGCCGGCGGCGGCCGGGCTGACGAACTCGCTCTCGGTGACCTCCAGCTCCAGCCGGCCCCGGCTGCCGTTGACCATCACCCGGTAGCCCTCCCACGGCGCGTACGCGGTGAGGTGGTAGGTCATCGTCGCGCCGCTGGAGTAGGTGGCCAGCACCGCCATGTCGTCCTCGATGGTCACGCCGGGGGCGAAGACGTTGCGGTCGCGGTGGTAGCCGTCGGAGGCCTCGGCGTCCAGGTACAGCTCCCGCAGCCGGGGGTGCTCGGCCAGGCGCAGCGCGAACGGGTCGTCGGCGGCGGCGGGGGCGGCGTGCGCCCGCTCGTAGTCGCGGGCGTAGCCGTGCCGGCGGCCGTCGTCGCCGTAGAAGAACAGCCGGCCGGCGGCGTACACCTGCACCGGGGTGGCGTCGAGCCACCAGTTGACCAGGTCGAAGTGGTGGCTGGCCTTGTGCACCATCAGCCCGCCGGAGCTGGCCTTGTCGCGGTGCCAGCGCCGGAAGTAGTCGGCCCCGTGGCGTACGTCGAGCAGCCACTCGAAGTGCACCGAGCCGATCTCGCCGACCGCGCCCTCGGCGAGCAGCCGCCGCATCTGTTCGTGCAACGGGTTGTAGCGGTAGTTGAACGCCACCGTCACCCGTCGGCCGGTGCGGCGTACCGCGTCGAGGATGCGCTGGCAGCGGGGCGCGTCGGTGGTCATCGGCTTCTCGGTGACCACGTCGCAGCCGGCGTCCAGCGCGGCCACCACGTACGCGTCGTGGGTGACGTCGACCGAGGTCACCAGGACCACGTCGACCCGCTCCTTGGTGAGCATCGCGGTGAAGTCGTCGGCGTGGTAGGTCGGCAGCGCGGCGTGGCCCAGCTCGCCGAGCCATCGGTTGTGGGCGTCCATCCGGGCCTGGTTGACGTCGGCGAACGCGGCCAGCTCGGCGGTGTCCGCGTGGTCGCGGACCAGTGCCCGGACGAACATCTCGGCGCGGGCGCCGGTGCCGACGACGGCGTACCGGGCGCGCTTGCCGGGTTGCGGTGACACAGACCGATCCTCCTCGATCTTTGTGCAAACCTTTGCAGTGAAGTAACCACGATCGATTGGTCAGAGTCAACGAGCGGCCGAGAATCGGCGTCTTTTGACCCTATTCGTGGGGCTTAGAGTGCATGGTGAGAGCCCGGCCGAAACAGAGCTGTAATCAAGCGCCGTTGACAGTGGAGCAACCGTTTGCATTAATTGGCGACACCCGTGACCGCCGACACACATCGATGAAGGGGGCCTGAGTGCCAGTCACCATCCGGGACGTCGCACGGGCCTCCGGCGTGCACATCTCCACCGTCTCCCGCACCTTCTCCGCACCCCATCTGGTCAACCCGGAGACCCGGGTACGGGTCCTGGCCTGCGCCGAGGACCTGGGCTACCGGCCCAACCGCGCCGCCCGCGCCCTCATCACCGGCCGGACGCACAACATCGGCCTGATCATCGCCGACATCGCCAACCCGTTCTTCCCGCCGCTGATCAAGGCGGCGGAGAGCCAGGCCCGCCACCGCGACTACCACGTCTTCGTCGCCGACACGAACGAGGACGCCGCCGCGGAGGAGGAACTGGTGCACGCGCTGGCCAAGCAGGTCGACGGCGTGCTGCTGTGCAGCCCACGGATGAGCAACAGCCTGATCGAGCAGCTCAGCCGCGAGGTGCCGCTGGTCGTGGTCAACCGCCAACTGGCCGGTCTGCCCTGCGTCCTGATGGACGTCGGGCAGGGCGCGCGCACCGCCATCGAGCACCTCGTCGGCCTGGGCCACCGGCAGATCGCCCTGCTCGGCGGGCCTCGCGGCTCATGGACCAGCCGGGAGATCCGACGCGCCGCCAGCGCGGCGGCCCGGACCGCCGGCGCGGACCTGACCGTGCTCGGCCCCAACCCGCCCACCGAACACGGTGGCCTGGCCCAGGCGGAGCAGGTCCGCCGGGCCGGCGTCACGGCCGTGCTCGCCTACAACGACCTGATCGCGATCGGACTCCTGGAGGGGCTCGACGCACTCGGGGTCGGGGTGCCGCAGGAGGTGAGTGTCGTCGGGGTCGACGACATCAGCCTGAGCCGACTCACCCGCCCCAAGCTGACGACGGTGGCCACGCCGACCGCGGCCGCCGGCCGGACGGCCGTCGACATGTTGCTGCAACAGGACACCGATCTCCCGCGCACCGGGCGGGGCGGCGGTGCCGGGGCGACAGTCGGCGTCCGTCGTACCACCGCACAGGTAATGCTCCAGACCGAGTTGGTCATCCGCGACTCCACCGCGCCGGGACCATACGCCGGCCGGGAACGTCCCGGCGCCGCTGCCGTAGGCCCGGGCCCGCATCGCCGTGCGGACCCGGGCAGCCCGATCGTGGCCGCCGGTGACGTCGTCGCCTCCTAACGCCAAGGAGTGAGCGCACATGCACCCCGCAACGCACCCCACCGCGAACGCGTCCGACGGGCGCACCTACCGTACCCCCCTGCTCCGCCGCCGGTTGCTGCGCGGCATGCTCGCCGCCGTCGTGGCCCTGCCGCTGGTCGGCGCGGCCGCCGCCTGCGGCGGTGACGACGCCGGTTCCGACGGCAAGGTCAAGCTCTCCATCTTCTGGTGGGGCGGCGAGGCCCGGGCCGATCTCACCAACCAGGCCCTCGACCTCTACACCAAGAAGAACCCGGACGTCACGTTCGAGAAGGTCTGGCAGGCCAACCAGGGCTACTTCGACAAGCTGGCCACGCTGACCGCCGGTGGCAACCCGCCGGACATCTTCCAGATCGACGACAACTTCCTCGCCGAGTACGCGGCCCGCAACGCCACCCTGGACCTGAAGAAGTACGCGGACTCCGGCGACCTCGACACCAGCAGGTTCCCGCCCAGCCTGCTCCAGTACGGCGAGGTCGACGGCAAACTCGCCGGCCTCGCCGCCGGGGAGAACACCCAGGGCCTGGTCTACAACAAGACGCTGCTGACCAAGAACGGGCTGCCCGAGCCGACCACCGGGATGAGCTGGGAGGAGCACATCACCTGGGCCGAGCAGGTCAGCAGGAAGGCCGGTGTCCCCGGCACCCAGGACCCCAGCGCCGACTACAAGGCGTTCTGGGTCTGGCTGCGCCAGCAGGGCAAGGACCTCTACTCCGGCAACGACCTCGGCTTCACCGCCGAGGACGTGACCAGGTGGTTCGAGCTGTGGAAGGGCGCGCGGGACCGGGGCGCCACGCCCACCCCCGACATCATCCACGAGGGAAACGCCACCGACATCACCAAGCAGCTCGTGGTGACCGGCAAGTCGGGCACCTCCTGGGTCTGGGTCAACCAGATGCCGGAGTTGAAGAAGAACACCGCCGACGAGCTGGGCGTCATCGCGTACCCGGGTGACCCGAGCGCGCAGTGGGCCCGCGCCTCGATGTACTGGTCGGTCTTCCGGGGCAGCAAGAACGCCGACGTCGCGGTGGACGTGATCAACTTCCTCGCCAACGACCCGGAGGCGGTCAAGCTGCTCGGCACCGACCGGGGCCTGCCGTCCAACATGGACCTGCGCCGGGTGGTCAGCGACGACACCACCGACCCGGCGATGAAGCAGTCCATCGAGGT
Source organism: Micromonospora sp. NPDC049900 (assembly GCF_044461025.1). Taxonomy (NCBI): domain Bacteria; kingdom Bacillati; phylum Actinomycetota; class Actinomycetes; order Micromonosporales; family Micromonosporaceae; genus Micromonospora; species Micromonospora sp. NPDC049900. The sequence goes on along the minus strand of NZ_JBITKM010000007.1, from coordinate 213,554 downwards.
CGAGAACAAGCTGGCCGAGACGTTCGGCGAGGCGCCGCAGGTGCCGATCAAGGGCCACAGCAAGGTCCGCGCCGAACTGACCAAGGCCGCCGAGAACGCCCAGTACGGGCGGGCCACCCCCGCCGAGGCCGCGGCGCAGTTCGTCGAGGCCTGCAAGGCAGCGATCGCGTCCTGACGCCGCCGCGAAACCCGGAGAGGAGCAGTTCGTGGCCCTGACCACGGCGCCCGACCCGACCCGCCGCGGCACCGGATCCGTCCGGCCCGACGCCACCCGGCGCGGGACCGGACGGATCCGGCACGGGGAAGGTCTGGCCGGTTACGTCTTCCTGTCGCCCTGGCTCATCGGTCTGATGGCCATCACGGCGATGCCCATGCTGTTGTCGCTCTACCTCAGCTTCACCAACTACGACATCCTCACCCCCTGGTCCGAGGTGGAGTGGGTCGGGCTGGCCAACTACGAACGGATGTTCACCAGCGATCCGTCGTGGTGGCACTCGGTCCGGGTCACGCTCAGCTTCGCCCTGATCGCCGTACCGCTGAAACTGGCCGCGGCCCTCGGGGTGGCGCTGCTGCTCAACCGGGCCTGGCGCGGGGTCGGGCTGTTCCGGGGCCTGTTCTACCTGCCGTCGTTGCTCGGCGGCAGCGTGGCGCTGGCCATCGTCTGGGTGAACATGTTCAACCGGGAGGGGGCGTTCAACTCCTTCCTGGCGCTGTTCGGCATCGAGGGCAAGCCCTGGGTCAACGACCCGGACTGGGCCCTGGAGACCCTGATGGTGCTGGCCATCTGGCAGTTCGGCGCACCTATGGTGATCTTCCTGGCCGGGCTCAAGCAGGTGCCGACCGAGCTGTACGAGGCCGCCTCGGTGGACGGCGCCGGGACGTTCCGCAAGTTCGTCAACGTGACGCTGCCGATGCTCTCTCCGGTGATCTTCTTCAACCTGGTGCTGGAGACCATCAACGGTTTCCAGGGCTTCACCGCCGCGTTCGTGCTCAGCAACGGCACCGGCGGCCCGGTCGACTCGACCCTGATGTACACGCTGAACCTCTACATCACCGGCTTCACCGACCTGGAGATGGGTTACGCCTCCGCGATGGCCTGGGTGTTCCTGATCGCCATCGCCCTGATCACGGTCGTCTTCTTCAGCACCGGCCGGTTCTGGGTGCACTACTCCGACGGGGAGGACCGCTGATGGTGGCGAGCACCGTGGCGCCACCCGTGGCGACCCGCCCGCAACGCCCGCGCAGCCGCTCCTGGCTGCGGCTGATCGTGCTGCTGGCCATCGTCGCGGTGGTGCTCTATCCGCTGATCTGGATGATCGGCACGTCGTTCAAGTCGCAGCAGGAGATCGTCAACAACATCGGGCTGCTGCCGGAGACCTTCACCCCGGGCAACTACACCAACGGCTGGAGCAACTTCGACGTCAGCTTCGGCCGGTTCTTCCTCAACAGCGCCACGGTCAGTCTGCTGACCGTGGTCGGCAACGCGGTGAGCTGCCTGCTGGCCGCGTACGCCTTCGCCCGGCTGAGGTTCCGGCTGCGCGGGCTGTGGTTCGCCGTCATGATCGGCACCCTGCTGCTGCCGGGGCACGTGCTGATCGTGCCGCAGTACATCCTGTTCCGCAGCCTCGGCCTGGTCGGCGGCGACTGGCCGTACCTCCCACTGCTGATCCCGCAGTTCCTGGCCACCGAGGCGTTCTTCGTCTTCCTGATGGTGCAGTTCATGCGGAGCATCCCGCGTGAGCTGGACGAGGCCGCCCGGATCGACGGCGCCAACGCGTTCGGCATCTTCCGGTACGTCATCCTGCCGCTGAGCCGACCCGCGCTGGTCACCACCGCGATCTTCTCGTTCATCTGGACCTGGAACGACTTCTTCCGGCAACTGGTCTTCCTGTCCAGCCTGAGCGACTACACGGTGCCGGTGGCGCTGACCCTGTTCATCGACTCCACCAGCCAGAGCGCGGTGGGACCGATGTTCGCCATGTCGGTGCTGTCCCTGCTGCCGGTCTTCGTGTTCTTCGTGGCCTTCCAACGGATGCTCGTCGAGGGGATCAACACCAGTGGACTCAAGGGCTGACGACGGCCACGACCGGCGGACACCGCGCCGCGACTGGCGCGACACCGTCCGCGACGCCGCCGACCTGGCGCTGGTCGGCATCCTGACGGTGCTCGCCTCGGTGCCGGTGGTGACCGCCGGCGCCGCGGTCGGCACCGCCAGCGCGGCCGTGCACGACTGGCTGGCCACCGGCAGGTGGCCGACGGCCCGGCAGACGTTCTCCCGGTTCGGCCGGGGACTGCTGCCGGGCCTGCCGGTGGCGCTGCTCGGGCTCGCCGCCGTCGGCCTGCTCGCCGCCGACCTGGTGGCGTTGGCCACCGGTCGGGTGCCCGGCGGGGCGCTGGCGTTGAGCGTCACCACCGTCGTCGCGGCGGGCCTGCTCGGGTACGCCGCCGCCGTCGTGGTCGAGGTGGGTCGTACCGGCGGCACCGGCTGGCGGTGGGCCGCCGGCCGGGCCGCCCGGGCCTGCCTCGACCACCCCGCGCACTGGGCCGCGCTGGCCGGCACCACCGTGGTCGCCGCGCTGCTCGGCGTACTGGTCACCCCGGTCGCGGTGCCGATCCTCGCCGGGTACGCGCTGGCCGCCGTGCACGCCGTGGCCCGCCGCCGGACGGTCGCCGAGGCGGAGCTGTCGTGACCGCCGGACCGCTCACCGGTACGCGTTCGACCGACGACGATCCGCACCTGGTCGTCGGCGGTACGCCGGTCGCCCGGTACGTGCTCGCACCCGACCTCGACGCGAAGCACGGACCCCGGCCCTACCTGCACCCGGTGCGTACCCTGGCGGGCACCACGGTCACCGACGCGTTCCCGGCCGACCACGTCTGGCACCTCGGTGCGTCGCTGGCCGTGCAGGACGTCGACGGCACCAACCTCTGGGGCGGTCGCACCTACGTCCGCGACGTCGGCTACACCTGGCGGGCCGACCACGGCCGGATCGCGCACACCGGCTGGCAGCATCGCGCACCCGACCGGCTCGACCACCTGCTGCACTGGTGCGACCCGACCGGTGCGGTGCTGCTCACCGAGCGGCGTACCCTCACCGCCTCGGTGCTGCCGGGCCACCGGAGCGCCTGGCGGCTCGACGTCGGCAGCACCCTGACCGCTCCCGCCGACCGGGACGTGACGCTGGGCAGCCCGGCCACCAACGGTCGCCCCGGCGGGGCCGGGTACGGCGGGTTCTTCTGGCGGGCGCTGACGGACGGGCCGACCGAGGTGTTCACCGCCGCGCGCGACGGCGAGGAGACGGTCAACGGCTGCGCCGAGCCGTGGGTCGCACTGCGCGGCAGGTCGCCGGAGGGCGCGGCGTACACGCTGGTGTTCAGTGGTCTGGGGCCGGGGGACCGGTGGTTCGTCCGGACCACGATGTATCCGGGGGTCTGCGTGGCGTTCGCGTTCGCGCAGACCGCGACGATCCCGGCCGGCACCAGCCGGCCCGGCCGCTACCAGGTGGTCGTCGCCGACGGCGCGCTGGATCGCGCCACCGCTGCCGCGCTGATCTAGACGGCCCGGTCTCAGCCGGCGCCCAGGCAGACGAACGCCGCCGCAGTGGCCCGGGCGGTGCTGTCGCCGGAGGCGACGAACGCCTGCTGGGCCTCGGCGAGCGCCGAGGCGGGGTGGGCGCCCGCCCACATCCGTCGGTGCAGGTCCACCATGAGCGCCGTGGTGGGCTCGGCGGGCACCGGCAGGACGGTGGCGATCAGACACCGGGTACCCAGCGCCAGCAGCACCGCGGCGAAACCCATGATCTCGTCACCGGGACGGACGTCGGTCAGCCCCGATTCGCAGGCGGAGAGCACCACGCAGCCGGGCGGACGGGCGACCCGCTCCCATTCGTAGGCGAACAGCGGCCCGTCGGCCAGCTCCAGCGTGGAGAACTGCGGATTGTCGGCGCGGAAGGTGCCGTGGGCCGCGATGTGCACCATGCCGGCACCGTCCAGCGCGGCGGTCAGCGCACCGGCGGTGGCGTCCGGCCCGACGAGCGACCGGGCGCCGGGCAGCACCTCGGCGAGCCGTGCGACCTCGGCCTGCCCGGCGGCCAGCCGCGGACCACAGGCCAGCACGGGCGGCCCCGCCCCCGCCGTGCGACGGTCCGCCTGGAGCCAGACCGTCGCCGAGGGCGCGACCGTGACGGCGCGCCCGGCGCAGGTGGGCAACCCGGCCCAGCCCACCGAGTGCAGGGCACCGACCGGGACGATGACCAGGGGACGGTCACCGAGGCGTCGTCGCACCGGATCGAAGAGCTGACGGTCGAGTGCCGCCGCAGCGTGCTCGGCACCGGCCCGTGCGGCGGTCGGATCCCGGCCGACGATCAGCCGGCGCAGCCCGAACCGGTGCCACCGGGCCAGCCTCGCCGCCTCGGCGAGCGGCCCGAGGTCGTGCAGGCTGGCCCGGCCGTCGCGGACCAGTACCGCGCCGAGCCGGTCGCCGTGGGCCACGAGTTCGACGAGTACGCGGGAGCCGAGGCGGTCGGCCAGCCGACGTACGCCCGGTGGGGTGGTCACCCCGGACGCGCCGGGCGCCCGCCGGGCCAGGTCCCGGATGTGCTGTTCGAGTCGGGTCTGCCGGCCGCGCAGGGCGCGGACCGGACGCCCGGCCAGGACGGCGTCCTCCAGCAGCCCGCTGACGAGCCGGAGTTCGGCCAGCGTCGCGACCAGGTCGGGATCGTCCGGTGGCAGGGCCGGGCGCATCCGCAGCGCGTTGGCCCGCCACCGCTCGGTCCAGGCGAGGACCCGCGCCGGTGCACCGGCCCGGATCGCGATGTCCAGGCCCTCGGCCGCCAGTTCCTGTCCGTACGCGCCGCTGCTGGCCCGCAGTTCGGTGGCGCCGAGCGAGGTCCGGTGCCGGTCGAGCACACCCAGTCCACGGCGAAGCGCGCGGGCCGCACCCGTCGCGTCGCCGCCGAGTCGGCGGGACAGCGCCAGGGCATACCAGCCCTGGGCCCGCCGGGGTGCGGTGCCCCGGGCCCGCGCGCGGGCGGCGACGGCGAACAGCGTGCGGGCCCGGTCCGGGCGACCCATCGCGGCGGCCAGCAGGCCGGCGTCGATGCGGGTGCTCAGTGCCGGGTCGGACCACCCGGTGTCGTCGAGCTGGTCGGCGGTCCGCATCATCGCGGTGACCAGGGCCGTGGTCCGGGTTCCCCGGCGGACCTCGGCGCGTAGCTCGACGTGCCGGGCGAACGCCGCCCAGGTGCGGCGGCCCTGCCGCCGGAACCGGGTCCGGGCTGCGGCGGCGGCCTCGGTGGCGGTGGTCAGGTCACCGGCGAGCAGCGCGGCCCGGGCCCGGGCCAGCATCGCCTCAGCCAGGTCGGAGGCCATGCCCCGGCGGCGCAGCTCCCGGATCGCCACGTCGGCGATCTCCACCGCCTCGTCGACCAGGGGCACCGACAGCAGCAACTCGAAGCGGTCCAGCAGCAGCGCCGGTCGGGGCACGCCGAGGCGTCGGTACTCCTCGCCGACGGCGGCGAAACAGCGCAGCGCCGCCGCGATGTCGCCGCGTCGACCGGCCGCGATCCCGCTGTTCCACCGGGCGTCGGCCGCCGCGAGGTCGAGGCCGAGCCGCTCGAAGGCGGTCGCCGCCCGGGAAAGGTCGTCGGTGCCGCCGGTGGTGCCCCGGTGGGCGTTGAGCAGGCCCCGGTTGTTCCGGGCCCGGGCCTCCAGCAGGAGGTCGCCCTCGCGTTGGGCGATGTCGATGGCGAGGCCGTAGTCCCGCACCGCCTCGTCGTACCGGCCGCGATAGTGCAGCACCACCCCCCGCTGCATCCGGGCCCGACCGGCGTCGGCTCCGGTCAGTTCGGGCAGGGCCGCGGTCACGGCCCGCAGCGCCGCCGCGGTGTGTCCCGAGCTGGCCAGGACGTACCCGAGGCTCATCCGGGCCAGTGCCCGGGTCCGGGCCGTGCCCGCGTGGCGCACCGCCCGACGCAGGTGCCGCCGGGCGCCGGCCATGTCGTTGAGTTCGCGTAGCGCCAGCCCGATGGCGCGGTCGGCGGTCGAGCGCTCGTCCCCGTCGGATCCGGCGGCGAGGACCCGCTCGGCGATCACGATCGCTTCGCTGGGGCGGCGCTGGACGGTGTCGAGGGCCGCCTGGGCGGTCGCGGCACTGTCGGTGCGGTCGGGCACCGGTGCAGGGTTCACCATCCGTTGAGTGTCGTCCATATTTCGTCCGAGTGGTCGACGTGTGACAGTGAGTAGGCGGATGCCATTGACATGTGCCGATCAGTTGGAAGAATTGACCGGAGACCGGGACCCGCCGCACCGGACCACCAGTGCCGAGCCGCCTCCCGAGTCGTCTGGGGAGGACCCTTGCTGCCCGACCGTCCCACCGCGCCACCCGTCACCGCCCGGCTGTCCCGACGACGCCTGCTGGCCGCGTCCGCGCTGACCACCATGGCGCTGCCCCTGGGTGCCACCGTGCGACCGGCACCGGCACTCGGCGACGACGCCGCCGACGACAAGGCGTACCAGCTCGCGTTCGCCGAGACGCTCGACGCCGACCGCAACGTGCGGCGGTACGCCGTACCGGGGCGGGAGATGCTGTACCGACCCCGGCAGTTGCTCACCGCCCCCGCCGACGCCCAGCGGGTCGCCGCGTGGCTCAGGGCCACCGGCAACCCGGTGACGTTCGGCGTCGGCTTCGCCGGTGTCAGCCGACTGCTGTTCGCCGGGGAGGCCGACATCCCCGCGCTCGTGACGAAGCTGCGCGACCCCCGACAGTGGCCCGGAGCGCCGGTACCCGTGGTCCAACCGCACCACGTGCTGCTCGGTCTGGGCAACATCATGGGTAACCCGGGAGGGCCGCCCCGGGCGCTTGCCGCCCTGCCACCCCCGGATCCGTCCCGGCTCGCCGAGGGTGCGGGGGTGACGGTCGGGATCTGCGACACCGGCATCTGCCGGCAGGCGGGCAGCCGACACCCGCAGTGGCTGGGCGGCGCATACCTGCCTGAGGTCGACGACGAGGACCCGCTCTACGTGCACACCGACGTGCTCGCTCCGCAGGGCGGTCACGGCACGTTCGTCGCCGGGGTGGTGCGGCAGGCCGCGCCGGGCGTACGCCTCGATCCCGAGACGGCGCTCGCGCCGACCGGTGTCGGGGACGAGTCGATGCTGGTGGCCGCCCTGAGCCGGCTCTCGGGCGAGGTGTCGGTGGTGAACCTGTCCCTGGGCGGCTTCACCCTCGACGACCGGCCCTCGTTGCCGCTCGCCAACGTGCTGGCCGCGATGCCGACGACGGCGGTGGTGGCCGCGGCGGGCAACGCCGGTGTCGACCGTCCGGTCTGGCCGGCCGCCCTGGACCGCGTGCTGGCGGTCGGGGCCGTCGAGGTGAGCGCCGCGGGTGCGGTGGTGCCGGCGGAGTACAGCGGCCGGGGTGGTTGGGTCGACGCCTGCGCCCTCGGTCGACGCGACAGCACGTACGTCGAGGGGCGGCTGCCGCTGCCCGGACGACCGACCCGGCTGTTCCACCGGTACGCCACCTGGGCCGGCACGTCGTTCGCCACGGCGCATGTCGCCGGCCGACTCGCCGCCCTGATGACCGAGGCCGGACTGAGTGCCGACGGGGCACGGCTGGCCCTGCTCGCGGCGCCGCGCTGGCACCCCGACTACGGCGTGCTCGTCGGATGACCGGGCACGGCGGAGCACCGAGCGGTGTCGTGGTGACCGATCGACACGTACGCGTCCTGGTCGCCGAGGCGGCCGATGGGGACGAGTCGGCCTGGGTCGAACTGGTGCGTCGGTACACCCCGCTGGTGTACTCGGTGATCCGGTCGCACGACCTGAGCGGCGCCGACGCGGCCGATGTCAACCAGACCGTGTGGTTGCGCCTGGTGGAGCACCTGGGCCAGGTCCGCGAGCCGCAGGCACTGGCGGCCTGGTTGGCCGTCACGACCAGACGGGAGTGCTACCGGATGTCCCGTCTCGTCCGGCGCACCCAGCCGGTCGACCCCTCCGACGGCGCGCTCGACGCCTACCACGGGACCTGGCCGTACGCCGCTCCGCCGGAGGAGGACCTGCTGCGGGCGGAACGGCGGCAGGCGCTGCGGGAGGGCTTCGCCCAGCTACCGCCCCGGTGCCAGGAACTGCTCGCGCTGTTGATGGCCGAGCCGCCGCCCAGCTACCGGCAGGTTTCCGAGCGGTTGGGCGTACCGGTCGGCAGCATCGGGCCGACCCAGGCCCGGTGCCTGCGGAGGCTGCGTGACTGTGCGGTGCTGGCCCCGTACCTGGGACTGGGGCCGCACGCCGGACGGCAGGGGGGTGAACGCGATGGAGCCGTGGCCGCCGGTCGATGACGACAGGCTCAGGGCGGAACTCGTCGCCGCGCTCTGGAACTCCGAGGGCGTGCCCGAGGAGCATCTGACGGCGGCGCGGGCGGCGTTCGCGGGGCGGACGACGGAGACCGGGGTGACCCTGGCTGAGCTGACCTTCGACTCGGCGCTCGAGGCGGAGCCCGCCGGGGCCACCCGCTCGTCCGGCTCGGCGCGGAGCCTGTGCTTCCGGAGCGCCGACGTCGTCCTGGAGATCGAGGTGAGCGACGCCGGCATCGTCGGCCAGTTCTCACCGGCCGGCCGGGGCCGGGTCAGCGCCCGGACGATGAGCGGAATCTACGACGAGGCGACGGTCGACGCGGTGGGTCTCTTCTCGCTCGGGGTACCGCCGACGGGCCCGGTGCAGCTTCGCGCGTACAGCGGCGAGCACGTGGTGGCCACCGACTGGGTCTGCCTGCGCTGACGCCACGGGGGTCGTGGGCCCCCTCCGACCCACGACCCCGCGCCTCGGTGCGAGCTAGCCCTGCCTGCCGGTGCTGATCAGGTACTGCACACCACCGAGATCGGTCGACCTGGCCCCGCTGGTGTCCGGACCGAACTGGGTCACGGTGAAGGAGATCTCCCGCTGGCTGTCGGCGGCGGCGGAGAAGAGCAGCGAGAACTCCGCGCGCTCACCGGGGTTCAGCGTGATGTTGCCCAGGCTGGCCTTGGTGGGTTCGACGATCTCCACCTGGGTCCGGCCGACCGCTCGGACACCCGTGCCGACCGCGCCCCCGGCCCGCCAGCGCTCGAAGAGGTCCGGGCCGAGGTCGACGACGACTCGCCCGCCGATCCCCTGGAGCGGTTCGGCCGCCGCGAAGACGACCTCGTTCCGGGACGGGACGGTCAGCGAGTTGCCGATGGCGAAGGGTCGTACGACCGACGGTCCGCCCGGGGTGAGCCGGACCGAGTCGACGTTGCGCCACGCGATGTTGTTGTTGTACCGGGTGTTCGTGCTGATGTCCGGGCCCTCGAAGGTCATCGGGTCGGTCGCGGACACCCAGCGGGCGAGCAGGCAGAAGTGTCCCGGCCCGGGGACTCCGGTCCACGGGATGGTGACCGTGGTGACGCCGGCGAAGGACACCACGTTGGCCGCGCCGATCTGGGTCCAGTGGGTCGGCCAGACCGCGCCGCCGCCGGGCGTGGTCCGGTAGACGCGGAGCACTCCGCTGCTGCTGCCCGAGCCGTACGGGCCGGGGTTTCGCAGCTTGATGAAGAGGTAGTTGGTGACGCCGACGATCGGGTTCTGGCTCACCGCGCACTCCACGGCGGTGGGGCAGACCTTGATGTCGGGGCTGGCCCAGAGCGGGTTCAGCGTGTGCGGTTCGACTCCGACGTCGGCGGTGGTGTCCTGGATGTAGACGTCGGAACGCGCCGCCGCGGCGGCGGCCGGGACCGCCTCGACCGGTACCGCCGCAGCGGCGGTGACCGCCAGCAGGCCGGTCAGCATCGCAGCGGTGAGCCCGACCACCGTGGCGCGGCGGACTCGTCTTCCTGCACTGCTCATGACAGGTTCTCCTATCGAAGGAGCGTGCGCCGGTGACGGTGTGTGTACGTACCGTGTCGGCGCGATGACGTAGTTCAGGAGCCGGCAACCGGGCTGGTGATACCTGTCGTCAGATGGTGCGAGGACGGACGAATTCCCTCTGCCGGTGGTGTCAGGCGGGGAACGGGCGGCAGGAGGCGCGGACCACGAGCTCGGTGGGGAGCCGGATGTGGATGTCGCGCTCCACCCCGGCGATCAGGTCGACGAGCAGCCGCAGCGCCTCGGCGCCCATCCGCTGGATCGGTTGCATGATCGTGGTCAGGGGCGGGTTGGTCAGCGCCGACTCCGGGACGTTGTCGAAGCCGATCACGGAGACGTCGTCCGGTACCGACAGGCCCATGCGCTGCGCCACGTCGATGGTCGAGATGGCGGAGAGGTCGTTGCCGGCGAAGACCGCGGTCGGCCGGTCGGGGAGGGCGAGCAGTTCGGCGGCGGTGCCGGCGGCGCTCTCGATCCGGAAGCCACCGACCCGGACGAGTCGTTCGTCCACGGTCACGCCCGCGTCGGCCATGGCCTGTCGGAAGCCCGCCTCGCGCAGGCGGGACGACTCCAGGTCGGCGCGACCGGAGATGTGCCCGATGCGGCGGTGGCCGAGCGAGAGCAGGTAGTTGGTGGCGAGCACGGCACCGGCGAAGTTGTCGGAGTCGACGGTGGGCAGGCCGGACGGCCCGGTGTGCGGGTCGACGGCCACCACGTGGAAGCCCTGCTTGGTCTCCACCACCGTGGGGGTGACGATCACGGCACCGTCGATCAGCGTCCCGGAGAGTCGGGCCAGCGAGCGACGTTCCCAGCCGACGGCGGCGCCGGCCACGTCACCGCTGGAGTACGCCAGCAACTGGTAGCCGGTGCCGGTGACCTCCGACGAGGCGCCCTTGAGCAACTCGGTGGAGAACGGCTCGAACTCGGCCACCAGGATGCCCAGCACGTTCGTGCGGTGACTGCGCAGGCTCTGCGCGCCGAGGCTGGCCTCGTATCCGAGTTGGTGGATGACCTGCTGAACCCGCTCCACGGTCGCCTGCGCCACGCCGTACCGGCCATTTACCACCTTGGATACGGTTGCGACCGAGACGCCGGCCGCACGGGCCACGTCCGACATGTTGACACGCTGCGGGAACGCCACGCCGACGATGATAGAGGGCTCAACGAGCGCCGCGTACGGCGAGTCGAAAACGTTATCGACACCGATTGACACCGGGTTACACGGCTGTAAAACTCCCCGGCAGGCCGAGCACCGCGACGAATGTCGAGGAGATACCGATGGCTTTGAAGCGCCGCGTAACCACCGCTATAGCGCTGTCCATCACCACCGCACTGCTTGCCGCCGGATGCGGCGGCGGGGGTGAGTCCGAAGCTCCGGAGAGTGAGCTGTTCAAGAACCCGGTGACCCTGACCTGGTGGCACAACGCCTCCCAGGACGGTCCCGGCAAGACCTACTGGGAGAAGGTCGCCGCCGACTTCACCGCACTCCACCCGACGGTCAAGATCGAAATCGAGGGGATCGAGACCAACCAGCTCCAACGCACCCGGCTGCCCGCCGCGCTGCTGAGCAACGACCCGCCGGACATCTTCCAGGCGTGGGGCGGCGGCGAGATCCGCGAGCAGGTCGAGGCCGACTACCTCAAGGACATCACCGAGCAGGTGAAGTCGGAGGTCGACAACATCGGTAGCGCCGCCGAGATCTGGCAGGTGGACGGCAAGCAGTACGGTCTGCCGTACCGGATGGGCATCGAGGGCATCTGGTACAACAAGGACATGTTCCAGCGGGCCGGCATCGCCGCCCCGCCGACCACGTTCGAAGAGCTGAACGACGCGGTCACCAAGCTCAAGGCGATCAACGTGATTCCGATCGCGCTGGGCGCCGGTGACAAGTGGCCCGCCGCGCACTGGTGGTACAACTTCGCCCTGCGCGCCTGCTCGGTGGACACGCTGAAGAAGGCCAGCACCGACACGGTCTTCGACGACCCGTGCTTCGTGAAGGCCGGCCAGGACCTCAAGACCTTCATCGACACCAAGCCGTTCCAGGACAACTTCATCGCCACCCCGGGTCAGAACGACCCGACCAGCGCCAACGGTCTGCTCGCCAACGGCAAGGCCGCCATGGAGCTGATGGGCGACTGGAACAAGGGCTCGCTGGAGACGGTGACCAACGACAAGGAGGCGCTCGACAAGTTCCTTGGCTGGTTCCCGGTGCCGGCGATCTCCGGCTCCGCCGGTGACCCGAAGGCGGCGCTCGGCGGTGGCGACGGTTTCGCCTGCGCCAAGAACGCCCCGGGCGAGTGCGTCGAGTTCCTCAAGTACATCGTCAGCCCCGAGGTGCAGAAGGGCTACGCGCAGACCGGCACCGGCCTGCCCGTCGCCAAGGGTGCCGAGGACGGCGTCGAGGACCCGGCTCTGCGCTCCATCCTGGAGGCGACCACCGGTGCGACCTACGTGCAGCTCTGGCTGGACACCGCGTTCGGCAGCACCGTCGGTAACGCGATGAATGACGCGATCGTCGCCATCTTCGCTGGCAACGGGACGCCCGAGCAGGTCGTCGACGCGATGAAGGCGGCCGCGCGCAAGTGACCGCCACCAACCCCACCACACTGGACCCTGCCGGCGGTGCCTCCGCGCCGCCGGCGGGGCTCCGGCCCGTCCGACGCCCCTCCAAGGACCGGGCCGCCGAGACCCGACGCAAGTGGTACGAGATCATCGGTCTCACCACCCCGGCGATCATCGTCTACGTGATGTTCGTCCTGGTGCCGATGGGCTTCGCCTTCTACTACAGCCTCTTCCGCTGGCGTGGGGTCGGACCGCCCACCGAGTACATCGGCTTCGACAACTACGTCATGGCGTTCCAGGACCCGATCTTCCTCGACGCCCTGCGCAACAACGCCATCATCGTCTTCGGCTCGCTGCTGCTACAGGGGCCGGTCGCCCTCGGCGTGGCCCTGCTGCTCAACCGGCACTTCCGGGGCCGCACGCTGTTCCGCCTGCTGGCGTTCGTGCCGTACGTGCTGGCCGAGGTCACCGTCGGCATCATGTGGAAGCTGATCCTGACCCCGGGCGGCAGCCTGGACGCGCTGTTCCAGTCGATCGGCCTGGGCGGCCTGGTGCAGGCATGGCTGGCCGACCTGGACATCGTGATCTGGACGTTGCTGTTCGTGCTCACCTGGAAGTACGTCGGCTTCGCCATCATCCTGCTGCTCGCCGGCCTGTCCAACGTGCCGCAGGAGCTGCACGAGGCCGCCGCCATCGACGGCGCGAGCTGGTGGCAGATCCAGCGGCACGTCACCCTGCCGCTGCTCGGCCCCACCATCCGGATCTGGATGTTCCTGTCGATGATCGGCTCGTTGCAGGTCTTCGACGTCATCTGGGTGACCTCGGTACCCGCCGTCCGCTCGCTCGGCGCCTCCGCCACCATGGCCACCTACATGGTGGACAACGGGTTCTTCGCCCGGCTCTGGGGGTACGGCAACGCGGTGGCGGTGATCCTCTTCGTCATCTCGTTCGTCGCGGCGCTGCTGTTCCAGCGGTTCCTGCTCCGCCGCGACATCCAGGGTGCCACGACCGGAAGGGCGAACTGACGTGACCGCCAACGCCACTCTGCCCCCGCCCCGGCGTCGCCCGGTGTCGTGGGGCAACCCCCTCACCTACGCGCTGGCCCTCGCGGTCGCGGCGGTGTCGATCGTCCCGGTGCTGTACGTCATCATCGGCGGCTTCCGCACCACCCCGCAGATCGTCGCGAACCCGGCCGGCCTGCCCGACCCGTGGGTCTTCGACAACTACGCCCGGGTGCTGACCAAGAGCGGCTTCTGGACGCAGGCGTTCAACAGCGCGGTGATCGCATTCGGCACCACGCTCGGCGTCGTCCTGCTCGGGGTCTGCGCCGCGTTCGTGCTGGCCCGGTACACCTTCCGCGGCCGGGAGGTGCTCTACACCTTCTTCACCCTCGGCCTGCTGTTCCCGGCCGGCGCGGCGATCCTGCCGCTCTACCTCATGCTTCGCGACCTGAATCTGATCAACTCCTACTACGCGGTGATCCTGCCGCAGATCGCCTTCTCGTTGCCGTTGACCATCGTGATCCTGCGTCCCTTCCTCTCCGCGATCCCGCGTGAGCTGGAGGACGCCGCCGCGATCGACGGCACCGGTCGGCTCGGATTCCTCTGGCGCATCATGCTCCCGCTGTCGCGTCCCGCCCTCGTCACCGTCGGGATCCTCGCGTTCGTGGCGAGCTGGAACGCCTTCCTCCTGCCGTTGCTCGTGCTCGGTGACGCCAGCCTGCACACCCTGCCGCTGGGCGTACAGAACTTCTCCAGCCAGTACACCTCGGACACGGCCGGAATCCTCGCCTTCACCTCGCTGGCAATGCTGCCGGCACTTCTTTTCTTCACGTTCGCCGAGAAGCAGATCGTCGGTGGCCTGCAGGGCGCGGTCAAGGGCTGAGCGGCGCGGCTCGACGAGGGCCACGCGGCACCAGCACAACACAAAGGGGAAAGCACAGCATGACTGAGGTCCACGGCGTGGTCGGCGCACCGGTCCCGGCACAACCGGGTCCGGGCCACGACCGCCACGACCGGTCCGACCGGCCGGACGGCGAGGCACGGGTCCGTGAGCTGCTCGGGCGGATGACCATCGAGGAGAAGGTCGCCCAGCTCGTCGGCTTCTGGGAGAAGGAGGAGGGCGAGGCGGTCGCGCCGTTGCAGGGCGAGTTCGCCGACGTCGGCAAGCTGGAGACCTTCTCGCGGCACGGACTCGGGCACCTCACCCGGGCGTACGGCACCCGGCCGGTCGACGCTGCGGCCCGCGCGTCCTGGTTGTGGAAGTTCCAGTCCGACCTGGTGACCGGCACCCGACTCGGCATCCCGGCGATCGTCCACGAGGAGTGCCTCACCGGGCTCTCCGCGTGGAAGGCGGCCACCTATCCCACTCCACTGGCCTGGGGCGCGGCCTGCGACCCGGACCTCGTCACCGAGATGGCCGAGGCGATCGGGTCGTCCATGCGGGCACTCGGCATCCACCAGGGACTCTCCCCGGTGCTCGACGTGATCCGCGATCCCCGGTGGGGACGGGTCGACGAGTGCATCGCCGAGGACCCGTACCTGGTCGGCACGCTCGGCACGTCGTACGTGCGGGGACTCCAGGCGCAGGGGGTGCTGGCCACGCTCAAGCACTTCGCCGGCTACTCCGCCTCCCGCGCGGGGCGCAACTTCGCCCCGGTGCACGCCGGCCCCCGGGAACTCGCCGACGTGCTGTTCCCGCCGTTCGAGATGGCGATCCTGGACGGCGACGCGCGGTCGGTCATGCACTCGTACGCGGAGATCGACGGCGTACCGGTGGCGGCCGACCCGACGATGCTGACCGGGATCCTGCGGGACCGGTGGGGCTTCGACGGGACGGTGGTCGCCGACTACTTCGGCGTGGCCTTCCTGAACCTGCTACACCACGTCGCGGCCGACCACGCCGACGCGGCGGTGCAGGCGCTGACCGCCGGTGTCGACATCGAACTGCCGACCGGGGACGCCTACCTGACGGTGGCCGAGTCGGTGCGCTCGGGCCGGCTCGACGAGGCGATCGTGGACCGGGCGGTGCTGCGGGTGCTGCGTCAGAAGGAGGCGATCGGGCTCCTCGACGCCACCTTCGACGACGAGCCGCAACCGGTCGACCTCGACTCCCCGGAGCACCGGTCGATCGCTCGCCGGCTCGCCGAGAAGTCCGTCGTCCTGGTCGCCAACCAGGGCGTACTCCCGCTGCCGGCCGGGCGGCGGGTGGCGGTGGTCGGGCCGAACGCGGACCGGGAGGGTGCGCTGTTCGGCTGCTACTCGTTCCTGAACCACGTGCTCGTGCAGCACCCGGACGTGGAGACCGGCATCGAGGTGCCCACCGTCCTCGCGGCGGCCCGCGCCGAGTTCGGCACCGACCAGGTGAGCTGGGCGCGCGGCTGCGACGTGGACTCGGCGGACCGGTCCGGCCTCGACGAGGCGGCGGCCGTCGCCGCGGCGGCGGACGTGGCGGTCCTGGTGGTCGGCGACCACGCGGGGCTGTTCGGGCGCGGCACGGTCGGCGAGGGCTGCGACCGGGAGGACCTGGAACTGCCCGGTGTGCAGCGCGAGCTGGTGGAGGCGGTGCTGGCCACCGGTACGCCGGTGGTGCTGGTGCTGCTCACCGGCCGGCCGTACGCGATCGGGTGGGCGGTGGACCGCTGCGCGGCCGTGGTGCAGGCGTTCTTCCCCGGCGAGGAGGGCGCGGGCGCCATCGTCGGGGTGCTCTCCGGGCGGGTCAACCCGTCCGGGCGGCTGCCGGTCAGCCTGCCCGGTTCGGCCGGGGCGCAGCCGTTCTCGTACCTGCACCCCACCCTGGGCGAGGGCAACGAGGTGACCAACCTGCCGGCGATCCCGGTGGCCCCGTTCGGTCACGGCCTGTCCTACACCACCTTCGAGTACGCCGACCTGACCGTTCCCGCCACGGTGCCGACCGACGGGGCGGTGCCGGTGACCGTCCGGCTCACCAACACCGGTGCGGTGGCCGGCGACGAGGTGGTCCAGCTCTACGGTCGTGACCTGGTCGCCTCGGTGACCCGGCCGGTGGCCCAGTTGCTCGGCTACCGCCGGGTGCACCTGGAGCCGGGCCAGTCGGTGACGGTCGAGTTGACGGTGCCCACCACCCGGCTGGCCTTCTCCGACCGGAGCCTCACCCGCGTGGTGGAGCCCGGCGACGTCGACCTGTGGGTGGGCAGCAGTGTGCGTCGGGACGCCGAGGCGCGTACCACGCTGGTCGGCGACACCGCCGTGGTGACCAACGCGTCGCCGCGCTGGACCACGACCGACGTGCGCTGACGTCTGTTGCCGGTGATCCCGGTACGCCGCCGGGCGAGGCGGCGTACCGGGATCTCGGCGTCTATCGGCCGCGCGACGCGCCCCTGCGGGAGGTGGTCGGCTTCGCGCCGACCTTGGGGGCGAGCGACCTGGCGGGGGCCGGGGTGCCCCCGTCACGCCGGGCGGCAGCCGTGGCCTTCGGCGTACCGCTGGTCGGCGGCGGGTACTTCCGCAGCACCCAGGTCTGCTGGGCGAGGGAGAACAGGTTCGTGGTCACCCAGTAGATGACCACGCCGATCGGGAAGATCAGGCCCGAGACGAGCAGCGAGAACGGGATGCCGTAGAGCATCAGCCGCTGCACCATCCGCTGCGGCGGGTCCTCGGCCCATCCGGTCCGCAGGATCATCTGCCGGCTGCTCAGGTAGGTCGTGGCGATCATCGTGACGATCAGGAGCGCGGCGACGATCCGGACGGTCGTGCCGTCCGCGCCGAGCAGCGACAGTTCCTGCGCGCCGGACCGGAGGCTGGCGGCGATCGGCGCGCCGAACAACGTCGCCGACGACGCGCTGTCGAACTGGGTGACGGTCCAGCCGTACAGCGTCTTCATGTGCTCCGGCATGGTCGGCTTGAGATGACGCAGCACGTGGAACAGGCCCAGGAAGACCGGAATCTGCACCAGCATCGGCAGGAAACCCATCAGCGGGTTGGCCTTCTCCGTGCGGTAGAGCTCCAGCAACTCCTTCTGCATGGTCTCCCGGTCGTCCTTGTGCCTCTCCTGGATCTCCCTGATGCGCGGTTGGAGCGCCTGCATGGCGCGCTGCGACTTGATCTGCCTGACGTAGACCGGGAACAGCACGCCCCGGACGGTCAGCACCAGGAAGACGATGCCCAGCACCCACGCCCAGTCGGTGCCGAGCGCGGCGGCGTCGCCGAAGAGCATCTGCCAGGCGCCGTGCCAGAACAGCAGGACGGCCGAGATGGCGCCGTAGACGACCGCCATGAGTGGGCTGAACAGGGCGCTCACCGGAGGACCCCGGTGACGTACGGGTGGCGGAGAACGGACGGATCGGGCATGTGGGTACTCCTCGGAACACGACGAGACTGATGACGGGCGGGACGTGTCAGCAGCGGTCGCCGAGGAGCGGCACAGGGATGGAGTGCAGCGAGGGCTCAGGCGACCACGAGGGTCGCGGTCGGTGCCCTGGGGCGGGCCCGGCCGGCGGCGTCCGGATCGCGGTGTCGGGGCACACCCGTGCGCCCGGCGCGTTCCCGCAGCAGTCGTCGGGTGATCCGCAGGTCGGGGGCGGTGACCACCCGATGGACCAGGTTCGCGGCGGCGAGCACGACGGTGAGGAGCACACCGGTCGCCGCGGCCGTGCCGGACAGCATGCTGGAGGCACCCACGTCGGCGAGTACGCCGACGAGGTACCAGATCATGCCGAGCCCGATCACCTCACCACCATATCCGCCCCGCGCACCCAGGGCCTGCCTCATCAGGACTGGCCGCCCTCACGAAACAGGCCCTAGCGGTCGGGATCGGGCTCGGCGCGCAGCGCGGCGGTGGCCCGGAGCGCCTTGACGATCGCCGGGATCGCGCCGATCAGCAGCACCAGTGCCCAGACGATCGCGATGATCGCGAAGAGCAGTGCGCCCAGGTCGTCGAGGATGCTCACCAGGATCACCGGCACCAGGTTGTGCAGGAACTCCAGCAGCACCGTGCAGAGCAGGCTGGTCAGGATCAGCAGGACCAGGCCCTTGTTCTGGAGGAACTTCGGCTGCGCCAGCACCAGCAGCCCGGCCCAGGCGAGCTTGAGCAGCAACGCCAGACCGAGCAGGACGGCCGCGTCCCCGACCGGGAAGAACCCCCACAGGGCCAGGTAGGCCAGCGTGCCGAACGGCGGGGCCAGGAACAACGACACCATCACCATCAGCTCGACGAAGGCGACGATCAACGCCACGAACGCCCCGATGATCAGGATGATCGAGAAGATCAGCGTGGCGACGCCCTGCACCCGGCCGTGGATCCGCTCGGGCAGCACCAGCCCCAGGCAGAACAGCCCGGTCGTCCAGAGCGCCGCCGCGTCGACGAGCACCAGATAGCCGGTGCCCCGGCCGGACGGCTCGCCGACCCCGCTCACGTCACCGACCTCGACCCCGAGGTCACCGGCGCTGTCGGCCAGCGCGGCACCGGCGTCACCGCCGCCCAGCAGCAGCCCGGCACCCCACTCGACGCCCACCGCCAGCACCAGCGCCAGCATCGCCAGCAGCAGGAACGGCTTGCGTAACGCGCCCATCCCGGCCTCCCCGCCTCAGTCCCGCGCGATCGTGATCGGGCAGCCGCCGGAGCAGCTCACCCGTACCGTGGTGGCCCGGTCCACGGCGATCCGGGCCACCGCGCCGGTACCGTCGTCGGCCGGTGTGACGTCGTCCTCGACGGTGAACTCGGCGTCCCCCGGTGCCGGCGCCTCGACGGTGAACGCCTCCGGGCCGCGCAGGATCAGCGTGCGCAGCCCACCCGGGTCGGCCACCCGCAGCTCGCAGTCGCCGTCCACGGCCAGCCGACCGGCAGCCTCGGCACAGTCCGCGTCGACGGTGGCCGGGTCCACCGCCTGCGCCCCACCGCCGGCCCGCCCCAGCAGGTCGACCAACCCACGGCGCGCCGACGGGTCCCCCCGATCACCGCCCCCCGCCCCCACCGCCACCACGAACAGGATCGCCACCAGCACCCCGAGCGCCACCAACAGCACCTTCTGCCGCCCCGTCACCACCCCACCCCCACTCCGTCGCACGCCGCCATCGCTGCTCACTCCGCGTTCTCTCCGGTTCTCTCCGCGTCGATCAAGAGGTTTGCGTCGGGAACAGGGACTGAGCTGACGCGAATCTCTTGATCAACCAGGGTCAGGGGGTCGGTGGGAGCTCGGTGAAGCGGATCGCGTCGAGCCCGGCGAAGTAGCGGTCGGTGCTCTGCGTCTTGCCGATCGCCACCAGGGTGATCTGGTGCGGGCCCGCCGCCAGCGGCACCCGCGCCACGTCGACCCAGTCGGTGATCCGGACCGTGGGGGAGAAGCCGATGAAGGGATCACCGACCTGCCGACCGTCGATCAGGAACACCGTGTTGGCGTAGTCGGGAGCGGTGGTCCGCACGGTGGAGAACTGCCAGACGGCCTGGGCGGGCAGTTCCACCGTCACGGTCACCCGGTCGTTGATCGCCCGGCCCAGGAAGAACAACTGGTTGTCCTGCGACCACGTCACCTCGCAGCAGTTGGGCTGCACCGCCACCGTCGGCGCGGCGCCGCTCGGCGACTCGACCCGGGCACCGGGCACCAGCGTCTCCGCCTCGACGGTCACCACCCGGGCCTGCGGCGGCGGGTCGTCGTCGCGTGCCACCAGGAACACCACCACCGCCGAGACCACCAGCACCAACGCCGCCGCGGCGGCGATCCACGGCCAGGGCGTACGCTTCGGCGGCGCCACGGCCTTCACCTCGTAGGTGACCCGACCGCTGGAGCGGGAACTCTCCTCCGGAGCGGTGTTCGCCGAGTACGCGAACCCGGTCATGTCGTAGCGGCGCGGCGGCGTGCCCGCCGGCACGGCCAGCCGGACCAGGAACGACACCGAGCCCTGCCCGGGCACCACCCGCTGCGGTTCGGCCACGGTGAACCAGGAGCGTTGCGTGCCCTCGCCCGGTGCCACGTCGAACACCACCGTGTCCGGCGCGAGTCCCGGGTTGGAGACGGTGAAGGTCAGCTCCCCGGAGTTGCGGGCGTCCAGGGTGAACTGCTCGGCTGCGGCGACGACGGTCCATTCGGTGGTCATGACGGCTCCTCCGGAGCGGGATCGGGCACGGTGGGAACGGGGGAGGGGGACGGCACACTGGCCCGGCCGACCGCCGGTGCGTCCGCCACGACGGTGACCTCGGCGGTCACGGCGGCCGGCTTCTCCGCCGCCACGATCCGGCTGACCAGGGCGAGCTGGTCGGCAGCGGTCGCCTGCACCCGGACGACCAGGTGGAACGGCCGGTCGGCCGGCTCGTCGAGGACGAACCCGGTGACCCCGGTGGCCAGTTCCAGGGCGGTGCGCAGCCCCTCCGGAGTGCCCCGCCAGGTCGCCAACGCCGCCCCGTGCGCCACCAGGTCACGCAGCCGACTGGCCGGCAGCGGCAGCGGGGCGTCCCGCCGGGGCGCGGCGATCACGTGGTCCATCGCCACCCACCCGGCCAGGTACGCCACCATGCCGTCCGGCGCCCGGTACGGCGCGAACAGCCCGTCGACCTCGGCCAGCACCGCCTCGTCCGGCGCGTGCAGCGCCTCCATCACGTCCAGCAGCGCCCACAGCACGCTGCCCGGCACACAGGCGCGCTGATAGGCGGCGGGCAGCAGCCGCTCAATGGCCGGTCGACGCATCCTGCCGCACCACCTCGATGTCGTGCTCGCCGGAGCAGAGCAGCCAGGTGTCCGGGACGGTGACCACGTCGGCGGTGGCCTGGTTGGCGCTGGCCGACCAGTCGACCGCGTCACCACTGCGGTGCACACCGCGTTCGCCACCGGCGAGCACCAGCCGATCCGTGCCGGCGGTGGCGGCGATCGCGTCCACCGGCACGAACCGGGTGCGGTCGCGCAGCGGCAGCCCGCAGTTGACCGACACCGACGCCCACTGCGGCTGCGCCGCGACGGTGTCCAGCCGCAACACCCCGCCGCTCTGCGTGGCGGCCAGCGCCAGGGTGCCGCTGAAGGCCAGGTCCCGGCAGGTGCCGCCGACCCAGCCGGCCTGCATCGCCTGCCACTTCACGTCGGACTCGAACAGTCGGGCGCGGAAGCAGCCCTGCCCGGGCTTCTTCGGGTCCGGCTCCCCGGCGCCGCTCCACAGCAGCGTCGCCGGGCCGTCGTACTGCACCGCGAGCAGCCGGTTGTCCACGTTGGCGAGGCCGACGTGGGCGAAGCTGCCGGGGCGGCCCGCGTTGCCGGACAGGTAGACCCCGAACCCGGCCTGCGCGGCCACCGCCACCCCGGGCGCGCCGCGCTCGGAGACGAACGCCCGGACCGCGTAGAAGCCCCGGTCGGCGTCGGCCGGATCGACCAGGATCTGCAACGGCACCGCGCCGGGCAGCAGCGACACCTCGTACAGGCCGGTGTCGGTGGCGACCAGCAGCGCGCCCGCGCCGTCCCGGTCGATCCAGGCCAGGTCGCTGATCCGCGAGTCCAGGTCGGCCAGCAGGGACCAGGTCTCGCCCAGGTCGGCGCTCAGGTGTACCCGGGAGCCGCCGCCGGAGCGCACGGTGGCCACCGCCACCGAACCGGGCCGGGGCACGATGCCGGGTCGCACCGGGGCGGGCGCGGGCGCCACCCGCTGTACGGTCTCCCCGTCGAACCGGCCCGCCGGCTCCCATCCGGCACCCGCGTTGGTGGAGCGGAACAGCACCGGGCCGCTGCCCGCGTACCAGGTGCGGGGTTGGTACTGGTCCGCGGCGAGCGTGCGTACCTGCTGGTCGGGGGCCTCGTCGACGACGAACCGCACGGACTCGACGTAGCGCACCCCCGGCTCGGCGTGCTCCAGCAGCCGGTACACGTTGGAGGCCCGCAGCGGTTCACCGAACGCCCAGCCGGCCGGGTTCAACGGGGTGGGCAGCGGGCTCAGCGTCTGGTGCAGCCGGTCGTGGATGCGCCGTCGCACCGCCTCCGCGTCCTCCTCCCGGCGGACCACCACCCGGGCCCGGATCGACACCGCCTTGTACCGCGCCCAACTCGCCCGGCAGGTGGTGCCGAGCGAGCGGCGACGTTCCAGGTCCGCCTCCACCCGCAGCCGCGCCTCCTCCACCTCGTGCCCGCGCAGCACCGCCACCGGCAGCCGCCCGCCGGGCCGGGCGTCGTCCGGCACGTACGGCACCAGCACCACCTCGACCTCGCCGGGACGGGCGAAGCTGTAGACGGCGGCCCGGGTGAAGGCGCGCGCCCGGCTCACCCCGCCGGAGCCGGTGGCCAGCACCTCGAAGTCGCGGGCGGTCACCGCGCGCTGCTGGGCGAAGAAGGCGTACGGGCCGCGCAGCAGCACCGACTCCATCGCCTCCATCTCCCGGCCCCCGGCCGCCGGTAGCGGGTTGACCGCCTTCACCCCGGGCAGCGGGTCCCGCAGGCTGGTCAGCGTCCCGGCCGCCACGTTGCCGGCGGTGCCACCACCGGCCCGGTACCAGAGCCGCACCTGCCGACCGGCCGGTGGCACCGCCGCGACCGGGGCGTCGTCACCGGCGGGGTCCGGCCCGCGCAGGTCCAGCGCCGGGGCGAAGGTCACCGTGCCCGAGCAGCGGTCCACCAGGTACGCCTTGTCCTGCGGCCCGAGGCCGGCGAAGCTGTCCACCGCCCGCCAGATCTCGAAGGTGCGTCCCTCGTGCTCGCGGGCTGCCGCGCCCAACTCCACCGAGCCGGTCGGCACCTCGACGCCGAGCAGCAGGTCCAGCGTCTCGGCGGTGCGGGCCAGCGGGGCCCGTCCGGCCCGCAGCACCTGACCCGGCGCGCCGGTGCCGACGCCGAGCAGTTCCGCCTCGACCGGCTCGCAGTGGTGCATCCGTACGGTCACCTCCCGCTGGCCGGCGGCGAGCAGCGCCGGCTCGCAGGTGACGAAGACGACCGGTCGCGGGTCGGCCCCGCGCGCCGCCGCGACGCGGGTACCGGCCGGGATGCGCAGTGCCTCGTCGTCGGCGCCGGTCCGGGTGAAGCGGACGTCGACCCAGGCCGCCGACGGGGCGTGCCGAACCACCCCGAGCAGGTTGAGGAAGGAGACGTACGCCTTCTCCGGCAACTGGTTCAGCCGGTAGATCATCACCTCGGTGAGGTGCGCGAACGCCTCCAGCAGGGCGATGCCCGGGTCGTGCGCGGACAGGTCGGTCCAGCCGGGGCAGGACTGCCGGATCCGCTCCCGGGCCTCGGTCACCAGGTCGAGGAAGGTCCGGTCGTCCAGGTGCGGCACGGGCAGGGTCATCGCCCCTCCTCAGCGTCGGCGGCAGGGTCGGGGGTCGGCCCCGGTGGGTCGTCGTCGGCGGGCAGCAGGTCCACGGAGAAGACCAACTGCCCGGGGGTGAGGCTGGCCCGGATCCGGTAGTCCAGCCGGATCACCAGCCGCCACGGGTCGTCCGGGTCCGGCCCGGCGTCCACGTCGAGCACGTCGATGCGCGGCTCCCAGCGGGTGACCGCCGCGCGCACGTAGTGGATGGCCAGCCCGGCGGTCGTGTCGTCGTTCGGGGCGAAGACCAGCCGGTGCAGTCGGGAGCCGTACCCGGGACGCATCAGCCGCTCGCCCGGCGTGGTGGACAGCAGCAGGAACAGCGCCTGGCGTACCGTCTCGTCGCCGTCGGTCATGGCCAGCCCGCCGGCCGCGGTCAGCCCGAGCCCACCACTGCGACCGGCGTCGAAACCCGCGCCGAGGAAGCGGATCGCCCTCACCGGTCGGCCCCCAGGAACGGTTGCCGGGGATCGCGCACCCGGTACCGGAACTGGCCCGGCGGGCTGCCGTCGGTGAAGCCCTCCAGGTGCGACAGCACCACCCGGTGACCGTCCACCCGGACGAAGTCGCTGTAGCCGACCCGGACCGGCTCGGTCTTTGTGCACGGCTTGACCGTCGTGCCGTAGTTCGGGCAGGCCACGATCGTGCGGTCGGTCGGGTCGTCGGCCACCAGCACCGGTACGCCGACCACCCGCACCCATCGCTGCGACTCCTCGTTGCGGACCAGGCCGTCGTGGTTACACCTGATCACCGAGTCCCGATGGATCCAGCGCATCAGCCACCTCCTCGGTGATGGGCGCGGGCCAGGCTGCGGGCCCGCTCGGCGGCGGTGCCCGGGTCCTCGGGCCCCTCGGCGTGCAGGAAGTCGACGCTGCGGGCGCGCACCACCATCGCCCGGCCCGGGGCGGAGAGCACCAGGTCGGCGGCGGCGTGCAGGGTCACCAGGTCCGGGGTCAGCTCCAGCCAGCTACCGCCGTCGGTGCTCAACCGGAGGCTGCGGGCCACGTCGTCGACCACCACCTGCTGGCCGCCCGAGGTCCGCAGCGACCAGCGCCGGGCCCGTCCGTCGTCCACCCCGGTGTCGTACGGCGTGACGGCACCGAACAGCGCACCGAGCACCACCCCGGACGCGGGTTCACCACCGGGCAACGCCACCAGCACGTTGTCCTGCGGATCGGGCAGCGCCACCAGTCCCTTGCCCCGGCCCGCGCCCGGGCAGAGCACCGCCAGCCACCCGGCGTCCGCCCCGCCGTACGCGGGCAGTTCCACCCGTACCCGGCCCAGCCCGTCCGGATCGGCCACGTCGGTGACGGTGCCCAGGGTGACCACCGCCGGGGCGGGCGGCCCGACCGGCGGCGCCGGCGGCGGCACGGTGGAGAACCGGCTCAGGTATCCGTCGGCGTCGACGGTGTGCACCACCTCGGTCAGCACGTACGTGCCGGCCATCGGCTCGACGACCCCGGTCAGCCGGATCCGCCGGCCGGGCCGCAACGCGGGATTCCCCTCGGCGGTGCCCTCGGCGGTGACCAGCGCCGCCGTGCGGACGTCCAGCCGGGCCTGGGCCAGCGCGGTGATCTCGTCGTCGCTGCGTCCCGGCTGGTCCAGCGCGGTCCGGGTGCCGTCCGCGCCCACGTCGGCCGGATCCGGGTCCACCGGCGTGTCCCGCCCGCACCGGGGCGCCCCGGCCTGCGAGGTGAACGGTTCGGCCCGCTGCGGGTGCCAGCCCAGCGCGGCGCTCTCGCCCACGGCGGTGTCCGCGTTCACCGACAGCCGCAGGCCGTGCACGTCGCGGCCGAGCACGAGCGGGATCGGCGCGCCGAAGCCGTCGAGCGTCAGCAGGCGCAGCACGTCGTCGTCGACGCTCAGGTGCAGCCCGGCCCGACCGGTCACCTCCAGCAGCAGGTCCAGGTCGCTCGGGCGGTGGTGCGGCAACCGGTCCAGCCGTGGCCCGTCGACCTCGGCGTCGACCCGCAGGTCCAGGTCGGCGCAGAGGTCGGCGGCCAGCTCGGCGGCGGTCACCGACTCGAACACCCGCAGCCGCTGTCGCTTGCGCAACCGGTGCAGCGCGTCGTAGGCCCGGATCCGCAGGGTCGCCGCGCCGTCGGCGGCGTACTCGACCTCGACGGCGGTGACCTCGCCGCCGAACAGCGCCGCCGACTGCCCGTCGAGGCGTACCTCCAGGCGTGCGCCGATCCGCGCCGTGGCCGGCGGTGCGGCGCTGCCCGGCCCGGTGACCAGCGCCACCTCGCACTGGGTGGGCCGGTTGAGTCGAGCCGCCACCCGGGCCGAGAGCACCCGCCCGACGCCGCGACCGGCCAACGGGTCGCCGTCGAGCAGCACGGTCAGCGCCCGGGGCGCGCCGCCGCTCATGCCCCGTCACCCGGGGCGGCGACGGTCCCCGGCAGCGGCGGCACGGCAAGCACGGTGCCGGGCGGCACGGCGAGCGGGTCGGTGATCCGGTTGTGTTCGGCCAGCAGCCGCCAGCGCAGTGGCGAGCCGAGCGCGTCGTGGGCGAGCAGGTCGAAACGGACGCCGGTGGAGTCGGCGGTGGTGCTGCCGTCACCGGCGGCGACCAGGGCCGTGCCCGGCGCGACGGCCGGCGTCTGCGCCTCGGCCAACTCCTCGGCGAAGCCCTCGTCGGCCCGGGTGGCGTCCTCGGCGACCCGCACCAGCTTGAGTCGCAGCCAGGAGCGGCGCGGCGATCCCGTCGCGGTGAACGCGTCGAACCGCTCCGCCACCGCCACGATCACCCCCGGCACGTTCCAGGTCTTGCCCCAGACCAGCCGTACCAGCGGCGGCCGGACCCAGCCGTGCTCGACCGCCGAGTTCTCCGCCAGCATCCACAGCGGACGGGTCAGCGCGCGCACGTCGGCGGGCCGGACCTGCCCCTCCGCGAAGTCGGTGTCGAAGAGCAGGTCGAGCACGAGTTCGGTCCGCCCGCCACCGGTGAACACCAGCGGGTCGTCGGCGAGCCCGGCACCGGTGAGCTGACTGCCCGCGCTGCCCCGGTGCCGTACCCCGGCCAGTCGACTGACCTGCACGGTCTCCGGGTTGAGCAGGCAGTCCACGCGTTCACCGGTGGCGTCGACGAGGAAGGCGACCCGTTCCATCAGCCGCCCGCCTGTTCCCGGTCCAGTCGACGCAGGTGGTTCGCGGCGGCGTCCTCCGGACCGGGGACCACCCACAGCGCCCGGTCGTCCGGCAACGCCGGCCACGGGTCGGAGGTGTCCCGCCCGTCACCCGCCCGGCCGTCCCCGTCACCCGCCCGGCCCGCGCCCAGGTCCGGCCACGGTCCGCGTGACGGCACCCGCTGACCGGCACCGGCCGGCAGTCCCGCACCGGGCCAGAGCCCGTCCCCGAACGCGCCGTCCGCGCGCCGCCGCCCGACCTCGCCGCCCCTCCCGGACAGACCGGCCCCACCCGCCGCCCGGTACGCCTCGTCCCCACCCGTTGCCGCCCCCAACCGTCCAGGGTGCCGGGCCCCGTCGGGCCCGAGCGCACTCGACCGCGCCGGATGCCGCAGCCCGTCGACGTCCGAGCCGCTGCCGAGCCCGCCGACCGTGCCGGCCGTCCAGGGGTACGTCCGCGCCGGATACGCCTCCCGCCCCGCTCCCGGCGACGACGGGTCGTCCGGGGCGGAGTCGACCAGCCGCAGCACCGCCCTGTTCCGGCCCGGCACCGATCCCGGCTCTTGCCGCCGATCCGTCGCCGGCCGTGCGCGATCCGTCGCCGACCCGAAGCCGGGCGACGAGGCGGCGGCGTCCGCAGGAGCGTCCGCGCGCTGGCGGTCGCCTCCCTCGACCAGCCGACGGCCCGGGGCGCCCGCCACCCCGGTGCCGGTGGGCGCTGTGTCCGCCCGACCGTGGGCCGAATCCGCGTGGTGCCCACGTCCGCCCGCCCACGGGATCGTCGCGTCGCCCACCGCCGGGCCCGGGCCCGCCCCACTCGGCACCGCCCCTGCCGCCGACGCCCCCGCCCCCGGTGCCCCCGCCCCCGGTGCCCCCGCCCCCGGCGCCCCCGTCCCGTTCGGCGTCGACCGTGTCCCCGGTGCCCCTGCCCCGCTGACCAGCGGCCCTGCCCCCGGTGTGGGCGCCCCGCTGACCGTCGACGCTGCTCCGGGTGGGTACGCCCCGGCTACGGTCGAGCCTGTTCCGGGTGTGTCCGCCCCACTCACCGCAGACGGCGTGCCCGCGTTGTCCGCTGTGGAGCCCGTCCGGGGTGCGCCGGCCCCGCTCACCGCGCGCCGGCCTCCCGGTGCGCCGTGATCGCGTGCCGCCGGAACCTCCCGGCGCGGGTCCGCCGCACCGGACGGTACCCCTGCGCCGCGCCTTTGCTCTGCTTCACTCCACGCAACGGCTGACCCGCGGAATCCGGGGGGTTGCGTCGGTTGAAGCAGAACAAAGGGGGCGGGGGAGGACCGGTCGGTCCCCGGCGACGCGGCGTGGGGCGACGAGCTTCCGTCGCCCCAGCCGTCGCCGGGCGGCCGTCGCCCGGCCCACGGATCGGTCCCGTCCACCGCTCCCTCGGCCACCCGGTGCGGGTCGTCGGCGTACTCCTCGCGCTCGGCCGGCAGAGCGCCCGCCGGCAACTCGGCCGCGAGGTCGCGGAGCAGCCCCGGGGCGTGGGCCGCGATCAGCCGCAGCCAGTGCTCCGGGGGACGCTCCGGATGCCGGTACGCGACCGCCTTCCACCCGTCCGACGACGCGGCGGCGTCAGGACCGTGGTCCGCGTCGCCGACCGCGTCGCCACGCGGGCCGCCGATCGCGCTGTCACGCGCGCTGCCACGCGGGCCACCGACCGTGTCGCCCTCGACGCCGCCCCGCCACCCGTCGCCCGGCGCGCCGTCGGGGGCGGTGTCCACCAGGCCGGCGAAACGGTCCACGGCGCGCGCGGCGGAGCGGAGCCGACCGGCGACCCAGCTACGCGGGCGTGGGCGCGGCACCGCCGGTCTCCAGTTCCAGGCTCTCGTAGCGCAACGTCAGCGCCGCGATGGCGATTTCCTGGCCGAGCGTGTTGAGGTGCGCGCCGCGCCATCGGGTGGGCCAGGCGTTGAGCAGGTTCCAGCGCAGCACCTCGGCCGTGCCGACGGAGTCGAG
Organism: Micromonospora sp. NPDC049900; assembly: GCF_044461025.1. Lineage (NCBI taxonomy): Bacteria > Bacillati > Actinomycetota > Actinomycetes > Micromonosporales > Micromonosporaceae > Micromonospora > Micromonospora sp. NPDC049900. The sequence continues at coordinate 184,774 of NZ_JBITKM010000007.1, read as the reverse complement.
CAGCACCACCGAGACGTTGCGGCGGTCGCTCGTGCCCCGGGCGATGGTGTGCACCCAGTCCCACAGCTCCCGGGACGCGGTCAGGCCGAAGTGCAGCGTCACCGGGCCGTACTCGACCTGACCGGGGATCATCCGGATCCGGTCGTTGCCCTGCTCCCGGTACGGCTGCGCCGGGATGTTCACGTCCAGGCCGCTGACCTCCGTGAAGTGGCCGTTGGTGACCCCGTTGACCAGCAGCTTGAAGTTGTACGCCCGGTACGGGTCGACCGGGGCGCCCGGCTGCGGAGTGGCCGTGGTCGGCATGTCAGCCTCCAATCGTCTCGGTCTCGGTGCCGCCGGCCCACTGGCTCAGCTTGAACACCACGAACTCGGCGGGCTTGACCACCGCGATGCCGATGTGCGCGACCACCATCCCGGCGTCGCGGACGTCGGCCGGGTTGGTCTCCTCGTCGCACTTGACGAAGAACGCCTCCTCGGGCGTACGCCCCAGCAGTGCGCCGTCGCGCCACACCCGGGTCAGGAAGGCGCCGATGTCCCGGCGGATGGAGCGCCACAGCGTGTAGTCGTTGGGCTCGAACACCATCCAGCGGGTGCCGTTGGCGATGGCCTGCTCGATGGCGATGGAGAGCCGCCGGACGTTGAGGTACCGCCACTCGCTGGCCTCGGCGGCGAGCGTACGCGCGCCCCAGACCCGGATGCCCTCGCCGGGGAAGTACCGGATCACGTTGACGCCCTTGGGGTTGAGGACGTCGTGCTCGGAGCGGGTGACCAAATGACCCAGGTCGACGGCGCCGCGCACCGGCTCGTTGGCGGGTGCCTTGTGCACGCCGCGCAGGGCGTCGGTGCGGGCCCAGATGCCCGCCAGGTGCCCGCTCGGCGGGGTGAGCACCAGCTCGCCGCTGAGCGGGTCACGCACCCGCAGCCAGGGGAAGTACAGCGCGCCGAAGTCCGACTGTCGGGGCCGGTGCGCCGTCGGGCCACCGCTCGACCCGCTCGCCCCGCCGCCCGTACCGCCCGAACTGCTGACGGTGGTGTCGCCGCCGTCACCGGGCTTCGCCGCCCGGCCGGAGCCGGCCGTGGCCACCCGGGTCAGCGTCGAGATGTCGTCGATGTCGGGGGCCGGGTCGCAGATGGCGACCATGGTGCGGGTGCGCTCGGCCAGGCCCAGCAGCGCCTCGTGCGCGACCGGGTCGTGGAAGCCGGGCGCGGCCACGATGGAGATCTCGTCGATCGCCTCCAGCAGGTCCAGCCCGCCGCGCTGGCGTCCGCTGCCGGTGAGCGCGCCACCCTCGCCGACGTTGACCACCCAGCAGCGGGTGCCGCCGTTGTCGAGGAAACCGAAGACCGCGCGGGCCAGCGGGGTGCTCTCGAACTCGTCGCCGTCGGCGTAGAGGCGCAGGAACTCGGTCCAGTTGTTCACGGCGAGGGCCTCGCCGAGACGGGCGGTGCGGTCCGGTGCCACGCCGACGAAGGCTGCCGTGCTGGTGCCGACCGGTCCGATCGGCCGGGCACCGGCAGGCACCTCCTCGACGTAGATCCCGGGTGAGAAGTAGCTGGGCATCGGTCCTCCCGTACGGGTCGGGTCAGCGGGTCGGTGGCGAGCAGACGATGACGATGTCGGGGTCGGTCGGGTCCACCTCGGCGGTGAGCACCTGACCCCGACCGGTGAGCCGGAGCCGTACCGTCCCGGGCTGCTGCGGGTCGTGCGGCACACCGACGACCCGGAACCGTCCCGCCGGATCGGTCCGCGTCGCGTACGGCTGACCGACGACCTCCACCCGCATCGCGGCGAGCGGCTGGTCGGCGGGACCGACGACGCGGCCGTCGAAGGTGAGCATCTCCAGTTGCCGCAGCCGCAGCGGGCGCAGCACCGGCGGCGCCGGCTCGTGCGGGTGGGTGACCTGCACCGGTACGTCGATCAACAGGGCCGGTCGGGGCGGCACGCCGAGCGCCACCCACAGCGCCGGGTCCCCGGCCTCCAGCACCAGCGTGTGTCCGCTCTGTCCGGTGGCCGCGACGAGCACCCGGTCCAGCTTCGCCAGCGCCTCCGGCCCGTCGACCGCGAGCAGGTAGCGGGCGACGAGCCGGTACGGCTCGGGTCCGCCGCTGCCCCGGGTCTGCCGCGCCGGACGCAGCTCCAGCGGCCAGAGGGTCAGCCCGCCCGCCGCCGGGCCGGGCCCGGGCGGACCGACCGGGACGGCGTCACCCGCCGCCCCGGCCAGCCAGTCCGCCAGTTCGGCGGTGGCCGTCTCGATCGGACCACCTCCGGTCATCTCGGCGGTGTCCCCTGGATCCGGTACGCGATGGCCTCGTTCCACACGTGCGGGTAGACGCCGATCTCGAAGTACCGCGTGAAGCGGTTGATCGGCGCACCGGTGTGGTCGTGGTAGAGCAGCCACACCGGCGCGACGGTGAACAGCACGTAGTTGGCCACGACCAGCGGGATGTAGAGCGGCCCGAGCAGCCGGGCCTGGAAGATGTGCACGTCCTCGTGGCGCTGGATGCCCGGCCCGGAGCCGGCGCAGACCGTGCCCAGCGTGGTGGCGTAGCGCGGCGAGACGCCCTCCACCACGTTGACCCGGCAACTGTGCTGCGAGGTGGCCCGGTCCAGCGAGTGACCGAAGACCAGGTGCACCGTGAGGTAGAACGCGCCGACCACCGTGTTCAGCAGGCTCCAACTGTGGTCGACGACGAACAGGAGGATCCCTCGGGCGTCGGTCCCGTAGACCCGGGCCGAGGTGATCGTCCAACCGAAGACGATGCCGACGACCAGGCCGACGCCCGCACCGACGAGCAGCCCGACGGGTCCGCCGAGCAGCAGGCCGAGGACCGCGCCCGCCGCGACGTGGACGGCGGCGCTGATGACTCCGAAGATGGCCATGACAGTTCTCCTCTAGGCCCAGGAGCGGATGAAGCGGGGCTCGGTGCCCTGCGCCAGCCGGGTCGGCGTCGCCTGCCGGTTGCCGGGGGGCAGTTGGTTGACGCCGAGGGCGGCGGAGAAGACGACCAGCCCGTTGAAGAACGCGATGATCCACTTCTCGGCGCCCGCCTCGGTGGCGAAGGCCGCGGTGAGGTACGACAGCAGCAGGGCGATGCCCAGCGCGATCCACTTGCGTGCCGTGTCGGCACTCGGGCCGATCAGCCCGCCGATGACGTTCGTGGCCAGCAGCGTCGCGGCGCTCGCGCCGGTGAGACTGCCCAGCGCCGCCCAGGTGAAGAGATCGTTCATCGCCGATCCCCCTTCGGTCTCGCGTGGTGCGGGGTGGGATGGGGTGCCGCCCGCTCGGCGGGCGGCGGTGCCGGATGACCCAGGGGTCAGCCGGAGCCCGGCACACCGCCGGTCGTGGTGTGCGGTGCCGGACCGGGGATGCCCGGGGTGCCGCCCGCACCGCCGGGCGTCGGCGTGCCGCCATCGGCCGGACCCGGGCCGGACCGGCGCAGCAGCAGTACGACGATCACCGCGACCAGCAGCAGGATCACCGCACCGGCACCGACCAGCAACCACGGGAAGCCCCCGCCGGTGTCCTCGTCCTCCGCCGGGGCGGACGGTCGGGGCGGTGCCTCGGCCACCGCCCGCAGTTCGGGCGGCTTCGGCTGGTTGCGGGCGACCCGCCAGGTGACCGTACGGTCGTTGACCTGACCGCCCGTGCTGACGTCCAGGACGCGTCCGGGGAACGTCACCGAGATCTCGAACGACATCAGCGTCATGAAGTGCGCCTGATTCGCTGGATTCTGCTCGGCCACTTTTCCGCCGTACCTCTTCGGGTCGAGTGGAAGAGTGAACACGTACCGGTCGTCACCCTGCCGGACGATGCTCAGACTTTCGCTGTCGAACCGATCGAGCGGCACATTCCGATAGTTGATCTGAGAACCGTAGTGGGTGGCGTCCTCGTACCGGGTCTCGGTGCCTTGAGGCAGCGCCGGGATGTTTTGCCGAAGCTCGGCGAAGCCGGCCTCGACCGTCCTGTTGTTCGCGGTCAGCACACTGCGCTCGGCGGTCAGCAGGAGTTGTCCGCTGACCGTGTCGTCGGCGTTGACGGTCAGTCCGGCGTTGAGTTGCATGCAGCCGGAAAGGATCGCCAGAAGGACGAGACACGCCGCGCCGCGGAGTATCCTGGTGCGCCCGGGCCCCGATTTCATGGGCTCAGTCTGTGCGTTCGCCGCCCGAGCCATCAGTCAGCGATCAGTCAGATGGCAGTCGCCGATCTTACCGCTTTCCCGTCACATTCGGCCGAGGCCGCGTACCTCCGAAATGGATATCCTGAAAGGTTCGGCCGTCAGGCGCTGTCCCGGCGTACCAGCGCCGACGGGAAGCGCGTGCACAGCGGTGCGTGCCGGTGCTCCAGCACCATGGTGGCGGCGGCACTGGCGATCTGGCGTACCGGGTGGCTGGCGGTGGTCAGGGCGGGCGCCGCCACGGCGGCCAGCGGGATGTCGTCGAAGCCGGTCACCGCGACGTCACCGGGCACCTGTACGCCGTCGGCCCGGAGCCGACCGATCACGCCCAGCGCGGTCGCGTCGCTGATCCCGACGATCGCGTCCGTGTCCGGCCAGCGGCTCAACACCTCTCGGGCGGCGGCGCGGCCCCGCTCCACGGAGAAGTCGCCGATCACCTCGCGTGCCGGCAGGCCCGCGTCGCGCATCAGCCCCCGGTACGCGTCCACCGAGCGGTTGGCGCAGGTCAGCCACGGGGGGCCGGTGACCATCGCGATCCGGCGGCGACCACTGGCGTACAGGTGACGGACGATGGCCTCGGTGGCGCCGCCGTTGTCGATGTCCACCGACGGCACGGTGCCCGAACCGATCCCGATCGAGACCGCCCGCCCGCGCAACCGTCGCGGTACCAAATCCAGCAGCGCCGGGGTCGTGTTGACCAGGATCAGCCCGGTCACCCCCCGGTCGTCGGTCAGCCGGACCAGCCGCTCCGGCGCGTGCAGCGGCACCCAGTCGACGGTGACGCCCAGACCGTACGGTGCGCAGACCCGCGCGGTGGCGCCGAGCACCTGGTCGACGTAGCTGTCGTCGAGCACGGCCGGGTCGGTGCCGGCCACCGCCACCAGCAGCCGTACGCCGGTGCCGCGCACCAGCGCCCGCGCGGCCGGGTTGGGTACGTAGCCGAGCTCGTCCACGGCGGTGCGTACCCGCTCCCGGGCGGTCGGTGACGCGAACCCGGTGCCCGCGATGACCCGGGACGCCGTGGAGCGGGAGACTCCGGCGGCCCGGGCGACGTCGTCCAGGGTTGCCGGCCGGCGTGCCGTGGTCATGGTGTTCTCCCCGTTGCCCTCGGCCCGCCTGGTACGCGGGCTCCCACCCGCATCATGCCTCGCCGGAGGTCCAGGGGTAAGGACCGGAGGTGGATTGTGGTGGTAGCGCTCCCAGGTGTGTGATCGTTGCCTGCGCCCCCACCGCCGTCGGAAGGACCGGGAAGTTCCATGGATCCCGCCATCAGCACCCCCGCGACACCGCCGGTCTCCTCCGGTCCGCCCCGGGCGGTGCTGGCCGCCCGCAACGGCGTGGCGGTGGTGTTCGCGCTCAACGGACTGGCCGTCGCGACCTGGTTCTCCCGGGTGCCGGCGGTCCGTGACGGACTGGAACTCAGCCCCGGTCGGCTCGGCCTGCTCCTGCTCGCCATGTCCATCGGCGCGATCGTCGCGATGCCGACCGCCGGTCTGCTCACCCAGCGTCTCGGCGCGGCCCGTGCGGTGGTGTTCTCCACCACCGTGGTCGCCCTCGGCCTCAGCGTGGCCGGGGTGTCGGCGGTGGTCGGCTCGTTGCCCGGGGTGGCGGTGGGGCTCTTCGCGCTCGGTTACGGCTCCGGCAGTTGCGACGTGGCGATGAACATCGAGGGCGCGATCGTCGAACGCCGACTGGGCTGGACGGTGATGCCCCGGTTCCATGCGGCATGGAGCCTCGGTTCGGTGGCCGGTGCCGGTCTGGGCGCCGGGGCCGCCCGGCTCGGCCTGCCGATCGCCGTCCACCTCGGGGCGCTGGCGGCGGTGGTGCTCGGCGGCACGCTGCTGGGCGCCCGCGCGTTCCTGCCCGCCGCTCCCGGTGCGGAGGGCGAGGGCTCCGGTGGCGGTCGGAAGTCCCTGCTCGCCGCCTGGCGGGAACCGCGCACCCTGCTCATCGGTCTGGTGGTGCTGGCGGCGGCGTTCGCCGAGGGCAGCGCCAACGACTGGATCGCGGTCGCCTTCATCGACGGGTACGGCTTCAGTGAGGCGGCCGGCGCGGCGGTCTTCGCGGTCTTCGTCACCGGCATGACCGTGGGCCGCACGCTCGGCACGGTGGCCCTGGACCGGTGGGGGCGGGTGCCGGTGCTGACCGTGACCATCCTGCTCGCCATCGTCGGCGCCGGTGTGGCGATCCTGGCCGGCTCCGGTCCGGTCGCGGTGGTCGGCGTGGTGCTGTGGGGGATCGGCGCCTCGCTCGGCTTCCCGGTCGGCATGAGCGCCGCCGCCGACGAGGAGGAGCACGCCCATGTCCGGGTCAGCGTGGTCGCGGTGATCGGTTACACCGCGTTCCTGGCCGGCCCGCCGTTGCTGGGGCTGCTCGGCGACCGGATCGGCACGCTGCACGCGTTGCTGGTGGTGCCGTTGCTGCTGCTGCCGACTCTGCTGCTGGTACGGGTCACCCGCCCGCCCGTCTCCGGCACCACGGGGGAGCCGGAGCGGTCGGGCGCCCCGGAGCCGGAGCGGGCCGGTTCTTCCCGGCCGGAGGCGTAGCGGCCAGGGCCCGTACACCGGCCGTCCAGGCAACTGCCAGGTCCGGGTGCTGCACTGGGAGGTACGCCGAGGAGAGGAGCCGGGCATGGGCTGGTTCAGCCGGCGGCCCCAGGCCGCACAGGGCACCCCGACGAAGTTGGACCGCGAGGCGACCCCGGAGGACCTCGCCTCGCTGGAGCAGTTCGCGACCAGCCGGCAGGGGGTGGAGTTCTACCTCGAACCGGAGACCACCGCCACCGACACCACGGTGGTCGCCATCGCCCACGACGGCGAGTGGATCCGACGGCGTACCGGGACGCCCCGGGCCGCCGGGAGGATGGCCCGTAAGCACGCGATCCCGCTGTACGAGGCGACCAAGGTCGGCTATCCGGAACGGATGCGGGCCTGGAACCGGGCGCACCCGGAACGTCGGGCCCGCTGAGCGGTCCGTCCGGCGGCCGCCGCGCGGGTGGTCACCGGACGGCGACGACCGCCGCGTCCGCGCCGCCGCGCCAGAGCGTGCCGACCTCGGTGAAGCCGGCTGCGGAGAGCGCGCCGAGGTGCCAGGAGACCGGGGGGTTCCACTCCGGGCTGTGTCCCGTCGGATAGATCGCGTGCCGACGCTCGACGAGCGGCCGCAGGTCCGGGTCCTGCGCGGCGTGCTCCCACCACTGCGCCCAGGAGGGCACCGCGCCCGCCGCGTACCGTGCCGTCCGGCGCGCCTCGGCCCGGGCGAGCAGGCGCTTGGTCAGCTCGGGCAGGGTGTCGTCGGGCATGTGGTCGGCGTTGACCAGCAGGCCGCCGGGGCGCAGCAGCTCGCGGACCTCGGCGTAGAGGGTGGTCAGCCGGTCGGCGGGCAGCCAGTGCAGCGCGGTGGCGGTGAGCACCGCGTCGTAGCCCCGGTGCGGCAGGGCGTCCACCCAGCCCGGCCCGCTGAGGTCGGCGGTGACGATGGTGGCCCGGTCGCCGAGCGAGGCGGTGGCGAGGGCGAGCAGGGCCGGATCGAGGTCGACCAGGGTCACCTCGGCGTCGGGGAAGCGGCGCAGCGCGCGCAGCGAGATGGTGCCGGTGCCGCCGGCCAGGTCCAGCAGGCGCGGCGCGGTGGTGTCGCGGACCGCCTCGACCGCGTCGAGCATGGTGGTGAAGCGGTGTTCCCGGTCCGGCAGGTACGCCTCCTGCTGCCGGTCCCAGCTCTCCTGCCATGCGGCGGCATCGGTGATGTAAGGACTCATAGCGATCAGGCTAGTTACATTGGCGGGTCGGTGTCCAGCCTTGTTGCCAAGAATGTGCAACTGCGAGACAATGGCGGAGCGATGATCAGTGCCGGGCCGGATCGGGGACACCGATCCGGCCCGGTCGTCGTCGTGCAACCGGCACGCGGCCGACCCGGTGGGCGGTGGCATGATGGCGGTTCCCCGGGGCGCAGAGCCCCGCCGACCAGTCGGGAGCCAGGTGGATCCGCGTACCGCCGCGCACGAGATGTTCGAGGCCGATGTCGCCTCGAACCGGCTGGGCATCGAGCTGGTCAGCGCCGCCCACGGCGGCGCGGTGGCCCGGATGCGGATCACCGACAGCATGGTCAACGGCCACCGCATCGCCCACGGCGGCTTCGTGTTCCTGCTCGCCGACACCGCCTTCGCGCTGGCCTGCAACAGCCACGGCCCGGCCACCGTCGCGGCCGGCGGCGAGATCACCTTCCTCCGTCCGGCCCGCGAGGGGGACCTGCTGGTCGCCCGGGCCACGGAACGGACCCGGTACGGCCGCAGCGGGATCTACGACGTCACGGTGAGCCGCGCGGACGGGCAGGTAATCGCCGAGTTCCGGGGGCACAGCCGGGTCCTCCGGCCGGACGCCGGTGCCCGGGATGGCGTAACGGCTCCGGCGCGGCCGGACGACGGACCGGGTTCGGCGGCACCGGCCGGCGGACCGGACGGCGTCGGCCGAGACTGACCGGGGTGCCCGTGCGTGCCGGGCCGGAGGTGTCGGTGCCGTCCGGCACGATGAGCGAATGGGACATGTCGCACTCTTCCACTCCGTGTACGGGCTGCGGCCCGCGGTGCGGGACGCCGCCGATCGGCTGCGCGCCGCCGGACACCAGGTGCACGCGCCCGACCTGTACGGGGTGCCCGCCGTGGGCACCGTCGACGAGGGCTTCGCCCTGCTCGACCGGATCGGGCAGCAGACCGTGCTGGACCGCGCCCGGGCCGCACTGGACGGGCTCCCGCCCGACACCGTGCTCGCCGGGTTCTCGATGGGCGCCGGGGTGGCCGGTGCGATGCTTGCCGACCGCCCCGACAGCGGCGGCCTGCTGCTCTGGCACGGCACCGGCGGTGCGCCCGCCGACGTCCGGCCCGGGCTGCCCGTCGAGCTGCACCTGGCCGAGCCGGATCCCTACGACCCGCCCGACGAGGTCGACCAGTGGCGGCGGGAGATGACCGCCGCCGGAGCCCGGGTCACCGTGTACGGCTACCCGGGGGCGGGCCACCTGTTCACCGATCCGGCCACGGCCGACCACGACCCGGCCGCCGCCGCGCTCGCCTGGGAGCGCGCCCTGTCCTTCCTGGCCGATCGCTGACGCCGGCCGCACCGGTCCCGCCGCCGGTCGCGGCCGGGCCGCTCCGGAACCCACCGGCCCCACCGGCGTCGACGCCCCCGAGACCGCAGCCGGTGCCGGTGGCGCGTCGGGGGGCAGCACACCGGCCCGGCTGGTGAAGGTGGCCCGGGTCGCCCGGGGGAGCCGGGCGACGGCGACCTCACGCAGCGCCGGGTCGACGAACGCGTGCCCGCCGGTGGGCAGTCGGACGAGCAGGCCCGCCCCGGTCAGCGTGCGCAGGGCCGTCTCCACCTGGGCGGCGGCCCAGCCGAGTGCGCGGGCCAGGTCCGCCACCGGGCAGCCGGCCGGCAGGGCGGCGACCGCCATCAGGGCGGCCCGCCGGGTGCCGTCGAGCCGGTCCAGTCGCGCTCCGGCGGCCCGCCGGATGCTCTCCGGCACCGGCAGCCGCGCCGGGTCCGCCCCGGCGAGCGACCGCACGTACGCCACCGCCCGTCCGGGGTTGCCGCCCACCAGCGGGATCAGCCGTCCCACCAGTGTGGCGGGCTGACCGGCCCGGCGCAGCAGCCGCCGCAGCAGTCGGCCGGTGGTCACCGTGTCGAGCGGGCGCAGCCGGACCCGGGCCGTGGGTCGGGTGGAGGCGACGCCCGCCCCGGTGCCGACCAGCACCAGCGGCAGGCCGTCCGCGGTGGCCAGGTCGACCAGGGCGTCCAGGTGACGGCGCAGCGCCGGGGCGGCCCGGTCCAGGTCGTCCACGGCCACCACCACCGGCTGTCGGCGGGCCAGCCCGAGCAGGACGTCCCGCCAGTGCATCGCCGCCCGGGCTCCGGCGGCCCCACCGGCGCCGGTGACCAGGTCGTCCACTGTGTCCAGTGCCGCCGTCAGGTGCGCGCCCGGCACCGACCCGCCCAGGGCGGCGGCCAGCCGGTCGCGGAGCCCGCCGGTGGTGGCGGGAGCACGGTTGCCGGCCAGCGTCCGCACCAGCTCCACGACGGGAGCCAGCGGCCCGTCCGGGTAGGGCGGGCAGGCGGTGAGGCACCACCGCACCGGCATCCCGTCCAGCGTCGGCGTGCTGCGGGCCAGCTCGCGCAGCAGCCGGCTCCGGCCGCTGCCCGACGGACCGGTCAGCCACAGCCGACGTACGCCGCGTCCGCGTACCGCCTCGGCGAGCTGTTCCCGTACGGCGGCCAGCTCCCGGTGCCGGCCGACCAGCGGGGGGTCGTGGCGCGGCGGCCGGGGCGCCACGGTGCCCACGGCGTGCCAGACGCCGACCGGCAGGGCCTTGCCGCTGACCGTGACCGCCGGCACCGGGCGCAGCGCGATCAGCCCGGCGACGGCCCGGTGGGTGGCCTCGCAGACCGCCACCCCGCCGTGCGGGGCGTGTCCCTGGAGGCGGGCGGCGAGGGTGAGCACCGCGCCGCTGGCCATACCGTGCCCGCCGTCACGCCCGGCGGCCAGATCCACCACCGCCTCGCCGGTCGCCACCCCGACGCGGACCCGCAGCCCGGGTGCGGCGGCCAGCGGCCGACGGTCCAGGTCCCGCTGGACCTCCAGCCCGGCCCGCACCGCCCGGTACGCCTCGAGGCCGTCCCCGGCCCGGGCGCCGAACAGCGCCATCACCGCGTCACCGACGTACTTCTCCACCACACCGTCCCAGCGCCGCAGCACCCGGGCTACGGTGCGGAAGTAGACGCGTTGCAGGGTGCGGACGTCCTCCGGGTCCAGTCGGTCGACCAGACGTGTCGACCCGACGATGTCGACGAAGAGGACGGTCACCGTCCGGCGTTCCTCGGCTACCGGCCAGCGCCGCTGCTGGCTCGGCTGACCTGCGACGATCGACATGGGCATCGAGATCGCACCTGCCTCTCCCCCCGTACGTGCCAACGATGTCCCGGAGACTGTCATCCCCGGTCCGACGGCGGATCGGCAGAACGACGTATGTCGGCCGAGCGCAACCTTCGGTCGCAATGTCGACGCGAGTGGGGGAGGGGCGGCGCGGCGGCGGTAGAACGGGGGCGGCGGCTGTGACTAGGCTGCGAGCCATGGCCAGCGACGTGGACACCACACCGCTCGTCGGTCGGGCCGACCTGGTGGCGACGGTACGCGCCGCGTTGCTCGACGACGTGGCGCCGGGAAACACGGCCGGGGTCTTCCTCACCGGCGAGAGCGGCGTGGGCAAGACCCGGCTGCTGCACGAGGTGGGCGGGCAGTTGAGCGCGGGTGGGGCGCTGGTGCTCACCGGGTCCTGTCTGGACATCGGCGACGCCTCGCCGCTGCATCCGTTGCGGCAGGCGCTGCGGCGTCTCGACGCCGACCTCCCGCCGGCTGCCACCGCGTCGGTGCGCGCGTTGCTCGGGGTGTTCGCCGAGGGCGCGACCGGGCCGGACGGTGCCGGGGCGCTGCTGGAGCGGGTCTCCCGGGGACTCGGCGTGATCGCCGGTGGTCGTCCGCTGGTGCTGGTGCTCGACGATCTCCAGTGGGTCGACCGGACCACCCGCCAGTTGCTGCTCTATCTGCTCGCCGGTCTGGGCGACCTGCAACTGTCGGTGCTGGCGGCGGTCCGGTCGGAGTCGTTGCAGGGGGCGCATCCGCTGCGGCGGGTGCTCACCGAGCTGCGTCGGCTCCGGTCGGTGCGGGTGCTGGACCTGGCGCCGCTGGACCGCGCCGCCACCGAGGAACTCGCCGCGGCGATCGTCCGGGCCCCGCTCGCGCCCGAGGCGGCCGACCGGCTGTGGCAACGCAGCGGCGGCAACCCGTTCGTGGTGGAGGAGCTGTCCCGGGATCTGCGCGACGGCCGTGACGACCTGTCCGACACGCTGCGGGAGGTGTTCCTGGCCCGGGTGGACGCGTTGCCGCAACCGGCGCACCAGGCCGTGCACGCGGTCGCCGCCGGAGTGGAGCCGGTCGAGCACCGGCTGCTCACCGAGGTGGTCGGGCTGCCGGAGCAGGACCTGCTCGTCGCGGTCAAGGCCGCCGTCGCGCACCGGCTGCTGGTCGGCTCCGAGGACGGCTACCGGCTGCGGCACCGGCTCGTCGCCGAGGTGCTGGAGGACGAGCTGCTGCCCGCCGAGCGCGCCCTGCTGCACCGGCGCTACGCCGAGGCGCTGACCGCCGCGCCGGGCGAGCTGCACCAGGCGCGGCTGGCGCACCACTGGCGGTTGGCCGGCGAACCGGAGCGGGCGTTGCCGGCCGCGGTGGCCGCCGCCGAGGAGGCCGAGCGGCTGTACGGCTACGCCGAGGCGCACCGGCACTGGTCGGTCGCGGTGGAACTGAGTCAGGGGCGGGCCGGGTTCGACCGGGCGACGCTGCTGGGTCAGGCCGCCGAGGCCGCGCACAAGAGCGGCGAGTACGCCCGGGCGCTGGCGCTGCTGGAGGAGTTGGCCGACACCGACACCGACCTGCCCGCCTGCGAGCTGCACATCCGGCGGGCGCGGTATCTGGCCGCCGCCGGACGGTCGGCGCTGGCCGAGGTGGAGTACCAGCAGGCGCTGGACACCGCCGACTGCACACCCCGCCAGCGGGCCGCCGCCGCCGCGCACCTGGCGGACCTGCTGGTGTACCTCGGCCGGTACGCCGACGCGGGCCAGCGGGCGCGGGAGGCGCTGGCCCTGGCGGAGCAGGTCGAGGGCGCCACCACGGAGGTGGTGCTGGCCAGCGCGGCGCTGGGGTTCTCCGAGGCGTACCTGGAGGATCCGGACGCCGGTCTGGCGGTGCTGCGGCGGGCGTTGGACACCGCCGAGCGGGCCGGTCGTCCGGAGGACGTGGCGCGCGCCTACCTGCACCTGGCCGAGCTGCTCACCGGGCCGCTGAACATCCTCGAGGAGGGGGTGGTGGTGGCCCGCCGGGGTGCCGAGCGGGTGGCCGAGCTGGGACTGGGGCGTGCCTACGAAACCCGGTTGTTGGCCATCGCCACCAACGGGCTGTTCCGGGTGGGGCAGTGGGCCGAGGCGGAGAAGGTCATCGCGGCGGCGCTGCGGCACCGCCCGTCCGGCGCGGACGCGGTGGAGCTGCTGCTGGCCCGGTGCAAGCTGTCGGTCGGGTACGGCGACGTCGAGGCCGCCGACCGGGACCTGGACGCGGCGGCCACCATGTTGGCCGGCGGCGGTGCCCGGCACGTCATCCCACTGCTCACCCTGCGCGCCGGTCTGGCGATGTGGCAGGGGCGGCACGACGTGGCCCGGCACGCGGTGCAGCGGGGCCTGACCGAGACCCGCTCCGACGACCTGGTGATCCTCGCCGTGCTGGTCTGGCACGGGCTGCGCGCCGAGGCCGAGGCGCACGCCAGCCGCACCGTCGCCGTCGACCAGAACGCGGTACGTCGGCTACGGGAGATCGCCGACCGGGTGGCCGGGCGCAGTGTTCCGGCGGCCCGGCCGGTGCGCGACGTGGTCGACGGCTACCTGGCACTCTGCGCGGCCGAGGTGAGCCGGCTCGACGACAGCGACCCGGAACTGTGGGCGCGGGCGGCGGCCGAGTGGGACCGCCGCAACCACCCGTACCCGGCGGCCTACGCGCGGCTGCGCCAGGCCGAGGCGCTGCTGGCCCGCCGCCGCCGTACGGCGACCGCCGGCCGACTGCTCCGGCAGGCGTACCAGGCGGCGCAGGGCCTCGGTGCGGTGCCGTTCACCGAGGAGATCCGTACCCTCGCCGGTCGGGCCCGGGTGGAGCTGGAGGAACGCGCCTCCGGTCAGGTCGAGCCGCCGCCCGGCGCCGGAGACGAGCTGGCCGCGTTGACCGCGCGGGAGCGCGAGGTGCTCGCCGCGGTGGCCGAGGGGCTGACCAACAAGGAGATCGGCCAGCGGCTGTTCATCAGCGAGCGGACCATCGGCGTGCACGTCTCGCACATCTTCGACAAGCTCCACGTACGTACCCGGGTGCAGGCGAGCGCCATCTTCCTGCGTAGCCGGGTGTCGGTGTCGGATACGTAGTTCTACTGATGTCGGCGGTGCCCCCGCCTGAAAGGCTGTGCCCGGCGTCGGAACGCGGCGCCGGGAGCAGCGAGGGGGCAGCGTGAGTGAACCGGTCTGGGGGCCAGTGCACCGGGACATCGTGGACCTGCTCGCCGATCACCCGGCCGACGTGCCCGCCGTCGTCGACCACCTGACCAAGCTCCAGGACATGCTGGTCCGGCTGCCACCGCTGCTGGAGAGCTGCCCGCTCGCCGACTTCAACAAGCTCTACCTCACCATCACCACGAGCGTGTTGGACGGCCTCTACGCCGACCGGTTCATCGACCCGGTCTTCCTGTCCCGGCTGGACGTCGAGTTCGCCGCCCGCTACTTCGACGCCCTGCGGATGTGGAGTGACGCCAGCCCCGGTACGCCGAAGGCGTGGGCCTGCCTGTTCGAGCGGATGCGCGGACCGGACGCCCGGCCGTTGCCGTCGGCGGCGGCCGGCGTCAACGCGCACATCAATTTCGACCTGCCGTTCGCGCTGGTCACCACGTTCGACTACCTGGAGTCGGAGCCGGTCGAGGGCAGCGACCAGCACCGCGACTACCTGGAGATCAACAAGATCTTCGCCGACAAGATCCCCGGCCTGCGCCGGGGCTACCTGGAGCAGTGGCAACTGCTCATCGACATGGTCAACGGCGACATCGACGACTGGTACCAGGGTGAGCTGATCGAGTACACCCGGGATGTCGCCTGGCGCAACGCACAACGGATCTGGCGATGCCGGCACGACCCGCATCGACACGAGCGCGAGCGCGCGCGGCTGGACCAGACGGCCGCCGCGCTCGGTCGGTTGCTGCTGTCGCCCCTCGGGGCATTCCTGCAGTAGCCGGGACGGGGGGTCCCCGCGCCTCGCCGCACGGCGGGGCACGGGGGCATCCGACCCGCCCGGGCGACGTCGCCCGGCATGTGAGCACGGGGGAAACAGGAGGCCGGCCGGCCCGGGGGGTGTCGGCCGGCCTTCGCGGGGTACGCGGCGCCCATGACCGCTGCCTTCCGGCGTCCCGCCGCACGGCCCCGCCCACGCCCCGCCGCCCCGCCTCGTCCGAGTCGACCGGGGGACCGGGTCGGCCGACGGGTCCGGGGATGACCACGCACCGCTTCCCGTTCCGGTTCGACCCGGTGCTGCGCCCCTTCCTGGCCCTGCTCGGGGTACGGCCCTCCACCGCCTGGGTAGGGGTCGACGGCGACACGTTGACGGTGCGGTTCGGGCCCTGGCGGCTGCGCACCGAGCGGGCGAACGTCGTGGACACCGCGCGCACCGGCCCGTACCGCTGGTGGCGGGTGGTCGGTCCGCGCCTGTCCGCCGCCGACCTCGGCGTCACCTTCGGCAGTTCCACCGCCGCCGGGCTCTGCGTCCGCTTCGCGCGACCGGTGCCGGCGCTGCTGCCGGGTGGCCGTCCGCGCCATCCCGGGCTGACGGTGACCGTCGACGACCCCGCCGCCCTGGCCCGCGCGCTGGCCGTACCGCCCGGCGGCTGACCGGATGGGGGACGGGACCAGAGCGCGACGGGGCCGGGACCGGCGTCGTCCGGCGTCCGGGACACCGGAGCCGTCGCTTCGCGCCGCGCGGGACCCCACCCGTCCCGGCGAACGGGCCGGGCGACGGGTCACCGTGCCCGACCGGGTCGCGGTACCGGCCGGACCGGCCCGACCGGAGAGCCGGCTGCGCCGGTGGCTGTTCGTGCACCAGGTGCAGCCGGTCGGCCCGGAGACGGCCGAGGGGCAGACCCGCTCGCACGCCTGGTGGCGGGTGATGTGCCTGACCGGCGTCGACTACTTCTCCACCCTGTCGTACCTGCCGGGCATCGCCGCGCTGGCCGCCGGGGCGCTCTCCCCGCTGGCGACGCTGCTGATCGTGGCGCTGACCCTGTTCGGCATGCTGCCGATGTACCGCCGGGTGGCCGGGGACAGCCCGCACGGCCAGGGGTCGGTGGCGATGCTGGAACGGCTGCTGCCGTTCTGGCGGGGCAAGATCTTCGTACTGGTGCTGCTCGGTTTCGTCGCCACCTCCTGGATCGTCACGATCACGCTCTCCTCGGCCGACGCCACGGTGCACATGCTGCAGAACCCGTACCTGCCGGAGGCGTTCGGGGGGACCGCGGTGGCGGTCACCGTCACCGTGGTGCTGCTGCTGATCCTCGGTGGGGTGTTTTTGCTCGGCTTCCGGGAGGCCGTCGCCGTGGCCGTGCCGCTGGTCGTGGTCTTCCTGGCGCTGAACGCGGTGATCGTCGTGGTGGCGCTGACCGACCTCGCCGCGGATCCCGCCCCGCTGGCGGACTGGACGGCGGCGCTGACCACGGACGGCGGCGGCCCGGGCGGCGTGGCGCTGACCGCGGCGCTGGCCTTCCCGCTGCTGGTGCTGGGGCTCTCCGGCTTCGAGACCGGGGTGAGCATGATGCCGCTGGTCGCCGGGGAGGGGCGGGACGCCGAGACCCGGCTGGCCGCGCGCATCCGCAACACCCGGCGACTGCTCACCGCCGCCGCGCTGATCATGTCGGTCTACCTGCTCTCCACCACCTTCGTGACCACGCTGCTCATCCCGCCCGAGCAGTTCGCGCCGGGCGGCGCGGCCAACGGGCGGGCCCTGGCCTACCTGGCCCACGAGCACGTCGGCGAGGCGTTCGGCACCGTCTACGACCTGAGCAGCGTGCTCATCCTCTGGTTCGCCGGCGCCTCGGCGATGGCCGGTCTGATCAACATCGTGCCGCGCTATCTGCCCTCCTACGGCATGGCGCCGGAGTGGGCGCGTGCGGTACGACCCGTGGTGATCGTCTACACGCTGGTCTGCATCGTGCTGACCGTCCTGTTCCGCGCCGACGTCGACGCGCAGGCCGGTGCGTACGCGACCGGGATCCTGGCGATGATGGTCTCCGCGTCGGTGGCGGTGGCCATCGCCGCAGCCGCCCGGCGCCAGCGCGTCGCCTCCGTCGGCTTCACCGTGCTCACCCTGGTGCTCGTGTACGCCCTCGTGGAGAACGTGATCGAGAAGCCGGACGGGATCGCGATCTCCGGTCTGTTCGTCCTCGGCATCATCGCCGTCTCGCTGGTCTCCCGGGTCAGCCGGACCACCGAGCTGCGGGCCGAGCGGGTCGAGTTCGACGAGGTGGCGCGGCGGTTCGTCGCCGACTCGGTGGCGCACGACGGCCGGTTGCACGTGATCGCCCACAAGCGGCGCAGCGGCGCGGTCAAGGAGTACACCATCAAGGAGCGCGCCCAGCGTGGGCTGAACCCGGTGCCGGGCGCGACCGACGTGCTGTTCCTGGAGATCGACGTGGAGGACCCGTCCGGGTTCCGGCACGTGTTGCGGGTGTGCGGCGTCGAGGTCGGCGGGTACCGGGTGCTGCGGGCCAGCAGTCCGGCCGCGCCCAACGCCATCGCCGCGATCCTGCTGGCGCTGCGCGACGCCACCGGGGTACGTCCGCACGCGCACTTCGAGTGGTCCGAGGGCAACCCGATCGCGCACCTGCTGCGGTACCTGATCCTGGGGCGGGGCGACACGCCGCCGGTGGTCCGGGAGATCCTGCGTAAGTCCGAGCCGGACCCGGCCCGGCGGCCGGGCATCCACGTCGGCGGATGAGTCGGGTCCCCTCTGACGCAATGTGAACGCGAGTGGCGTACTTATTCACGTATGCCGGATTTGGGTTCTTGATCCTCGTACGGTGACCTCTGGTGGCGGAGGCGACGTCCGCCACCCCGCGCCCGATTTCGGCGCGGCCGTGTCTTCGCATGCACGAGAGGCAGGAACCTTGATGTCCACCTACCAAGGCAGCCCCGGGTCGCGCCGACCCGGACGGCGGTCCCGCTGGCTGCTGGCCGGCTCTCTGGTGGCGGGAACTCTGGTGGTCGGAGCGGCGGGCGTGACCGCCGTCGCCTCGACCACCGAGAACCGCACACCGGCCCCGAGCCCGGGCCACGCCGCCGCGATGTACTCCGACGTCCCCGGCGGTGCGGACGCCGGTCCCGGCCAGGACCAGCAGCGCCCGGACCAGCAGGGCCCGGACCGGCAGCGCCCGGAGTGGCGGCACGACGGCGGCGACCCGGACGGCTCGTGGGGCGGCCGTCGCGACGGCTCCGCCTCCGGACGGGGCGACGACGCGTCCGCCGACCGGCTCCCGGCCCGCAACGGTCGCCCCCCGCAGGGCGAGGCGATCCGGGTGCCGTGCGACTCCGCCCGACTCATCGCGGCGCTGGTCCGCGCCAACGCCGAGGGCGGTGCGACGCTGCGCCTGGCCGAGAAGTGCACCTACACCCTGACCCACGCCTTCGCGCAGGTCGACGAGTACGACGGTGGCATCCGCGACGCGCGGGAGGCCGCGGACGCCGCCGAGACCCCGGGCGACGCCGAGGCGCCGCCCCGCAACCCGGCCGACGACACGGCCGGACTGCCGGTCATCTACCACGGGATCACCATCGAGGGCTCCGGCGCCTCCATCGTGCGCGCCGCCGACGCCGAGGAGTTCCGCTTCTTCACCGTCCGGGACGGCGGTGAGCTGACCCTGCGCGACGTGACCCTGCGCAACGGCCGGTCGAAGGCGGAGGGCGGCAGCCTCTTCGTGGTGCACGGCGCGACCGCGGTGGTCGAGGGGGTCACCGTCGTGAACAGCACCTCCCTGTCCGCCGAGGGCGGCGGCGGTGGGATCTTCAACGACGGCAACCTCCAGATCAGCGACAGCCGGCTGATCGGCAACCGGGCCGCCGGTGCCCAGGGCAAGGGTGGGGGCCTGCTCAACGGTGGTGTGATGACCATGCACCGCACCGAGTTCCGGCACAACAGCGCGGTCAGCTACGGCGGTGGCCTGGCCAACTTCCGGGCCGCCGGTGACGTGTACTCCTCCACCTTCGTGCAGAACAACGCCGGGCAGGGCGGTGGCCTGGCCAGCTTCTCCGCGCGTACCAAGGTCTTCGACAGCGCGGTGATCGGCAACAGCGCCCAGACCGGCGGCGGCCTGGCCAACTCGGACGCGGTGCTGGTCCTGCGCCAGATGACGATCCGGGACAACCTGGCCGCGGTGGCCGGTGGTGGCATCTCCACCGTCCAGGGCCTGCTGCCGCTGGACGACAGCGTGGTCCAGGACAACACCACCCGGGGCAACGGCGGCGGCATCTACGCCGAGAAGTCCAACCTGCAGGTGCGCGGCAGCGGCGTGCAGGACAACGCGGCGGTCGGACCACGGTCGCGGGGCGCCGGCCTGTTCGTCACCGCCGGCACCGCCTCGCTCTACCGCAGCCAGGTGACCGGCAACCGGGCGACCGTGAAGGCCGGCGGCGCACAGGTCGAGCGGGCCCAGCTCAAGATCGATGATGACTCCGTCGTCATCGAGAACAGCCCCACCAACTGCGAGGGAAGCCGTCCGCCGGTGGCGCACTGCTTCCGCTGATCCACTCGTACGCCCGGCCCTCCGCCACCCGGTCCTCGTGACCACGGCGGAGGGCCGGATCCGTCCGCCCCGGCACCTCCGCTCCGGCCCGGGGACCGCCGCCTTCTTCGCAAGATCATGCTCGATCCGTGATCGAGTGGCCTCGTGGCGTGACGCCAGCCACTCGATCCCGGATCGAGCGTGATCTTCGGGCGGTACGCCGACGGGTGACGTCGGGTGGCACCGGGCGCTGGGGGCGCCGGGTGTGCGTCACCCGGCACCACCCGGGAAACGTCACTGCGAGGGCTGCGGCAGTTCACACTCGATCTGCGGGTTGGCGCCGACGTAGTTCAGCGGCCCGGCGACGATGGTCACCAGTATGGTGCCCAACTCGGCACAGTTGGTCTCCTCGTTGTCGTAGTAGCCGCGCTGGCCGGCGGCGACCGCGCCGATGATGAGCCAGATCACGACCAGGACTCCGAATATCGACGTGCCACGCATGGCTTCCTCCACGGTCCGGTGGGTTGCACGGTGCCGGGCCTTGTACCCAGACGGACCGAACGGCCAAACGGAGGTCGGCGTGGCTCCGGCGACGACCAGGTCTGCGGCGACTCTGACCCGTAGCAGGGCCACCGGGCGTACCCGCCGTGACCGCAACGAGACGGGCCGCCGACCCGGGGACGGTCCGAAGACCCGTCCGCGTCGGCGGCCCGTTGGGGCGATCGGTCAGTCGGTGCCGCCGGCCGCCAGCACCTTCGCCTGCTGCGGCCAGGTGACCAGGCTCGCGGTGGCGCGGAGCCCGGCACTCTTGATGACCTCCCGCAGCGCGGCCTCGTCCAGCTCGGCCAACTGCCGGTACGTGAGGATGCCCGCGCCCTGCAGCGCGGCTGCCATCTTCGGCCCGACGCCCTGGATCCGCCGGAAGTCGTCCGCGGCCCCGGCGGACGCGGCCCCGGCGGACGCGGCCCCGGCGGACGCGGCCCCGGCGGACGCGGCCCCGGCGGACGCGGCCCCGGCGGACGCGGCCACTGCCGACGCGGCCCCGGCGGCCACCGGCTCGGCGGCGGGCTCGGCAGTGGGTCCGGTGGCGACGGGCGACGCTACGGGCTCGGTGGTGGCCGACTCGCTGGCGACGGGCGACACCGCCGTCTCGGTGGTGGCCGCCGCCGTGGGGTCGGCGGCCGAAGTGGGCCGGACCGGTGGAGTGGCGACGGCGGGCCGCGTCGCGGAGTCGGTCTCGGGTGCGTCGAGGACGGACACCGGCTCCGGCGTGATGCTGTCGGCGGGCAGGGTGACCGGCGCGGTGACCGGGTCCGAGCTGGCCGGCTCCGAGGTGACCGACTCGGTGACGGCCGGGTCCGGGGTGGTCGACTCGGTGGCGGCCGATGCGGCGGACACCGCCGGGGCGGGCTCGGGCTTGCCGGTCGCCGTCGCGTCGACGGTCGGGGCGGTGGCGACGTCCTCGACCGAGGTGGCGTCGGTGCCCGCCGTCGCGTCGATCGCCGGCTGGGCGGTGGCCGGCTCGGCGTCCACCGCGGGCGCGGTCTCGACGGCGTCCACCGTAGGCCCGGTCTCGACGGGGGCGGGCGTCGCCTCGGTGCCGGCAGCGGCGGGTTCGACAGCGGCAGAGGTCTCTGCGACGGACGACGCCGCCTCGGTCTCGCCAGCCGCAGAACTCTCGACGGCGGCCGGGGCCGGCTCCGCGATGACGGCGGCGGGGGTCGGTTCGGTCTCGACGGCGGCCGGGGTCGGCTCGCTGACGGTGGCGGCCGGGGTCGGCTCGCTGGTGGTGGCGCTCGCGGTGGTCGACGCGGGAGGTTCGCCCCGTCGGCCGCGCAGCAGCACCCAGCCCACCGCCAGACCCGCCAGCAGCGCCACGAGCAGTATCAGCCAGCTCCCGAAGGAGTCGCCCACGGTAAACCTCCCTGAAGTCCTACGTCCGAATCGTCGCGAAAAAAGCTCGCCGCAGCTTCGCACACGTGGGGCCGGGGCAACAGGCAGGCCATGTAACAGTCCGTACTCGCGGGACGGGGCTCACCGCAGGTGTCCGACGCGGGACGGACGGTGTGGACACGGCGGGTACGCGCCGGCCCCCGGCACGGGTCGCCGTGCCGGGGGCCGGATCGGGACGGGTCAGTCCTCCTCGCCGCGATAGGTGTAGAAGTCGTCGACGAACTTGCGCCGTAACGGGGGTACCCGGCTGGTGACCCGGAAGTACCCGCGTGCGCCGAGCAGTGCGAGTCGGCCGAACACCGGTTTGTACATCCGGTCGTCGCCGTTGGTACCGCTGCGGTTCAGTGAGTCGGCCACCCGGGCGAAGCCGTACGGCAGCATCGCCGCCTCGTAGTCGGCAACCGCCTGCACCAGCGTCTTCTCGCCGGTCACGGCCTGCACCAGGTGCCCGCGCAGCAGGTTGGCGTCGCGCAACGCGGTGTTGGCACCGACGCCCCGGCCCGGTGTCATGGTGTGGATCGCGTCGCCGAGCAGCGTGACGGTGCTGCTCTTCCACGGCGGCACCGGTTCCGATGTGGACACCCGGATCGGCAGCGCGCTGTCCGGGTCGGCACGGTTGAGCAGTTCACGCAGGGTCGGGTGCCAGTTGGCGGTCAACTCCAGCGCCACCTGGACGAGGTCGCCGCCCCGGCGTTGCAGCACGTCCGCCGGGAAGCGCCGCGCGGTGCTCCACACCACCAGGTTGATGTTGTCGCGGGTCGGGTCGTGCCGCAGACCGGGCCAGTCGGCCAGCAGGGCCGCGTCGGCGGGGGAGACGTCGGACTTGAGTCGCCCGGCACCGTCCCACTTGAACTCCATCACGTGCAGGACGCCCATCACGCCACCGGTGCCGAAGATCAGCGAGATGCCACGCCGGACGGTCTCCGGCAGCAGTCCCCGGGTGTGTGCGGTGAGCGGGATCCGGGTGGCGATGTTGACGGTGCCGGCGTCCCGGACGGCGGCGTGCGGCAGGTACTGCCGGCGGACCGCGGAGTGCGTGCCGTCCGCCGCCACCAGCAGGTCGCCGACGGCGCTGGTGCCGTCGGCGAAGTGTGCGGTGACCGTACCGTCGTCGTGCTGGTCGTAGTGGGTGAAGGTGCGGTCGAAGTGGACCACGTCCTCCATGCCGGTCAACAGCACCTGACGCAGCGTCATCCGGGCCACCGACCGTTCGGTGTCCACCGGGTCGGTGTCCGGCCGCAGCGGGAACGACGCGGTGTGCCGCATCCGCTGGGTCAGCACGTTGAAGTAGCGGGGTGAACGGGCGCAGGTGGCCAGGTAGATCCGGAACAGTTCCGGCGGCAGGCAGTCGCGCAGCGCCCGGCTGCCGGTGGGCCCGATGCCCACCCGGTAACCGAGCAGGCCGTCGGCCCGGGTCCGGTGCCGCTCGTACACGGCGACGCTGATCCCGGCCCGGCGTAGCCCGTGTGCCAGGCAGAGACCGCCGGTGCCCGCGCCGATGACCAGGACGTGCGGTGCTCGGGTGGACATCAGCCGACCACCGGTCAGCCGGCCACGCGCGGTGCGGGGACGTCCGCGGCGTCCCAGCGGTAGAAGCAACTGGCGATCGCGTCGCGGGGCGAGCGCCAGGTCGGCAGGTACGGCGAGGTGTGCGCGGAGAGCCGCTCGTTGACCTCGCGGTAGAGCGGGTGGTTGCGGGCCGCCGCGAGGGCGTCCGCGCCGACGTCGTCGGTCTCCATCAGGTGTACGCACAGGTCGTGCAGGCAGTACAGGGACCGGTGGCGGACCCCGGTCAGGTTGGGCAGTTCGGTCGCGTCGGACTCGGCGAATATCTGCGCCACCCGTCCCTCCGCGCCCGGGATGATCCTGTTCACGATCACTAGACGGCTCATCGGACCCCTCTCACCGGTGTTCCCGCCCGGACGTCTCGCCGGGCCACGGACGGCTGTCCGGTGTCACCCTGTCCGGTGGACTGTCACCTGCCCGTCAACGCGACCGGTCGGGCCGGTGACGCGACCGGTGGGTCAGCGGGTCCGCGAACCGCGCACGGCCGCCGGGGTGGTGGGCCTCGGCGGGTACCCGGGTGGCCCGGCGGATCGGCTCCAGCGTCTCGTCGAGCAGTGCGCTCATCGCCGGGGACGGCTCCAGGCGCAGCTCCCGCAGCAGCAGGTCACGGTAGACGTAGAAGGCGTGCACCGCCTCGAAGGCGTTGCCCTCGGCGAGATGGATGCGGACCACCAGCCGGTGCGGCGTCTCGCGTAGCGGTTCGGCGGCCATCGCCTCCAGTGCCGCCTCCAGGGCCTCACCGTGCCGCCCGGCGGCCAGGTGCTGGGCGGCGACCTGTTCCAGCATGTGCAGCCGGAGCTGGCGCAGCCGCTCCCGGTCGGTCAGTACCCAGTCCTCGTACCAGCCGGGCAGCAGGTCGTGCCGCCCGGCGGCGAGCGCCTCGGTGGCGTCCTCGGGCGCCTGCCCGTCGCGTACCCGGGCGGCGGTCTGGACCAGCCGGTCGACGTCGACCCGGACCAGCGGGTCGAGCCGGATGGTGTCGGCGGTGGTGGTCAACGGGCAGTACGGGTCCTGCCGGAGTCGCCACAGCGCGGTGCGCAACGAGGAGAGCGCCCGGTCCTCGCCGGCCTCCGGCCAGAGCAGACCGGCCAGGTGGGCGCGGGTCGCGTCGGGTCGGAGCCCGATCAGCGCGATGACGCGTTGCAGTCCCCGGGGCACCACCACCGGGGCGGCGCCGTGGGTGAGCCGGAACCCGCCCAGCAGGTGCAGCCGTACGTCGTTCGGGTGCTCGCCGGTGGTCGGCGCGGATGGTTCGGCGGCCACGGCGGTACCCCCTGCGGGACGGGTCGGTTCCGTCGTGAAGATTATCAATAGCGGTTACTCTGAGTCAACGCTGATGTCGGCACAGTAACTTTGCCGTCTTCATGAAGCCGCCTCTGAACTGCACACTTGCGATGATCATGGACTTCGGCGGCGCACAGGTGGGGCACAGCGTGCGTCAACGGAACGTCACCAACTGTCCCGGTGAACCGAGGTTCCGGTGACGCCCGCGTGACGCGCGGCGGCGCATCGTGGCCGCAGTCGTCCGGGCACCCGGTGGTGTCACCACCGGCCCATGGGGGGAGGTCCAGCATGGACCGCACGCTGATCGTCGCGAAGGTGGACCCGGCCGCCGAGGCCACCGTCGCCGAGATCTTCGCCGAGTCCGACACCACCGAACTGCCCCGGCTGGTCGGTGTGCGGCACCGGTCGCTGTACCGGCTCGGCGACCTGTACGTGCACCTGCTGGAGACCGAGTCGCCCGGCGACGAGGCGGTCGCCGCCGTCCGGGACCACCCCGAGTTCCAGCGGGTCAGCGCCCGGCTGAGTCCGTACGTGTCGCCGTACCTGCCGACCTGGCGGTCCCCGCGCGACGCGATGGCCCGCTGCTTCTACCACTTCGACGGGCCCGGGTCGTGACCGCCACCGCGCCGGCCGACGGGACGCTCTGGTCCCGCTGCGGCGGCTGCGCCACCCTGCTGTACCGCAAGCGGCTGCGGCGCAACCTCGACGTCTGCCCGGAGTGCGGGCGGCACGCCCGGCTCGCCGCACCCGAGCGGGTACGCCAACTGGTCGACCCGGCGTCCTTCCAGCCCCTGCCGGACCGCGCAGTCGAGGTGGACCCGATCGGCTTCGTCGACGTGCTGCCGTACCCGCACCGGCTCACCGCCGCCCGCGCCGACACCGGTCTCGCCGAGGCGGTGCTCTGCGGCACCGCCACCGTCGGCCGGTACCGGTGCGCGCTCGCCGTGATGGACTTCCGCTTCCTCGGCGGCAGTCTCGGCTGCGCGGTCGGTGAACTGATCACCCGGACCGCCGAGGAGGCGCTGGCGGCCGGCGTCCCCCTGGTCCTGGTCACCGCCTCCGGCGGGGCCCGGATGCAGGAGGGTGCCCTGTCGCTGATGCAGATGGCCACCGTCAGCCAGGCGATCGCCGCGCTGCGGGAGGCCGGGCTGCTCACCGTCAGCGTGCTCACCGACCCGACGTACGGGGGAGTCGCCGCCTCGTTCGCCACCTGCACCGACCTGGTGGTCGCCGAGAGCGGCGCCCGGATGGGCTTCGCCGGCCCCCGGGTGATCCGCCAGGTCACCGGACGGAACCTGCCGGAGGGCTTCCAGACCGCCGAGTTCCTGCTGCGGCACGGCCAGGTCGACATGGTGGTGCCCCGGCACGCGCTGCGCGCCCGGCTGACGACGCTGCTCGCCGCCGCGGCCGGTGGGCGTCGACCCGGCGTCGCGCCCACCTCGTCGCGCCCCGCCGGCCCGGCCACGGCACCGGAGCCGACGACCCGGGACGCCTGGGCGACGGTACGACTGGCCCGGCACCCCGGCCGTCCGACCACGCTCGACTACCTGGAGACGGCCTTCGACGGGTTCACCGAACTGCACGGCGACCGACTCGGCGGCGACTGTCCGGCGGTGGTGGGTGGACTGGCCCGGCTCGACGGTCGGCACCTGATGGTGATCGGGCACCAGAAGGGACACAGCAGCGCCGAACTGGTGGCCCGCAACTTCGGCATGGCCAGCCCCGCCGGGCACCGCAAGGCGCTGCGGCTGATGCGGCTCGCCGCCCGGCTCGGTCTGCCGGTGGTGACCCTGGTGGACACCCCGGGCGCGGACCCCGGGATCGCCGCCGAGGAGCACGGCCAGGCCGCTGCGATCGCGGAGAACATCCTGACCATGAGCGTGCTGCCCACCCCGGTCGTCACCGTGGTCACCGGCGAGGGCGGCAGCGGCGGCGCGCTCGCCCTCGCGGTCGCCGACCGGGTGCTGATGCTCCAGCACGCGGTCTACTCGGTGATCAGCCCGGAGGGGTGCGCCGCGATCCTGTGGCCGGGCCGGACCGCCGCGCCGCAGGCGGCCCGGGCACTGAAGCTGACCGCTCCGGACCTGGTACGGCTCGGCATCGCCGACGACCCGGCGGCGGCGGGCCAGGCGGTCCGCGAGGCGGTGCTGGCGAACCTGCTGCCGCTGTTGGAGCTGCCGGTCGCCACGCTGGTGCAGCGTCGCCGACGCCGGTTCCGCCGGTTCGGCGCGGCCCGGACCGACCTGCGGGCGGGTGCCCGGTGAGCGCCACGGGCGGCGCCGCGCCCGCCGTCGCCGGTGCGCCGACGGTCCGGCCGCCGATACCGGGCGGCCCGGACGGCGGCATGCCCGGGTCCGGTGTCGCGGCAGCGGCCGGTCCGCAGCCGGTGCCCGCCCCGACGCCGAGGGGCGAGCGCGCCCCGGAGGTCACCTGCCCGCCACCCGCACCCGACGCGTCCGGCGAGACGGTCCCGCACCGATCGGGCCCGGCCGTGGCGCGCGACGAGGCGGACACCGAGGCGGCACTGACCGGCTTGCGTCGACACGTCGCCCAGCTCGTCGCCGAGCTGCCCGGTCCGTTGCGCCGCCTCAGGTTGCGCGACGGCGGGACCGAGCTTGAGGTGGAATGGCAGCACGAGGCCGGATCCGGCCCGGCCTCCGCACCCGGCACGTCGGGCGTGTTCATTCCGTCGGGCGGACCGCCCGCGTCGCCCGCGCCCACCGCGCTGGCCGGTGTGGTCGGAGCCGGTGCGCCGCCGGTGCCGCCGATCCCTCGCAGCGCGGTGCGCTCGCCGATGGTCGGCACCTTCTACCGGGCGCCGGAGCCCGGGGCCGCGCCCTTCGTGGCCGTCGGCGACCTGGTCCGCCCCGGACAGGTGGTCGGCATCGTCGAGGCGATGAAGCTGATGAACGAGATCACCGCCGACCGGGCCGGCCGGGTGACCGAGGTGCTGGTCGCCGACGGCCAGCCGGTGGAGTACGACCAGCCGCTGGTCGCCCTGGACCCGGCCTGAGGTGGTGGACCGTGTTCGAGAAGGTGCTCATCGCCAACCGGGGCGAGATCGCGCTGCGCATCCTGCGGGCCTGCCGTGAGCTGGGCATCCGTACCGCCGTGGTCTACTCGACCGCGGACGCCGACTCGGCCGCGGTGCGGCTGGCCGACGAGGCCGTCCGGGAGGCCCCGCGGGCCCCCCCCCCCGCCCCCACCACCCCCCCCCCCGGGGGGGGGGGGGCCCCCAAGTCGGGGCGCCGGGCGGGGCCCCCCG